>CANJHI010000073.1 GCA_947474005.1 Alphaproteobacteria bacterium
CTGCGGGCGCTTCTGCACCGGCTTGGGCGGCGTCGGCTTGGGCGGTTCGGGCGGCGGCGGTGGCGGCTTGGCCTCGATCGGGAAGACCGGCGGCGGCAGGTCGGGCGGCGGTGGATCGAGCACCGAGGCGAGGTCGGGTGGCGGCGGTGTCGGCGGCTCGGGCGGCGGTGGCTCTTCTTCCTGCTGTGGCTCGGGCTGGGCCGACTGCTCGGCCGGCACCATGCGGACTTCCATCGGCGAGACCTCGCCCACGATCAGCTTCGCCGGCTCGAACTGGGTGAGCGCCCAGCCGCCACCGACATGGAAGAAGATGATGAGGGCCAGCACACCGCGGCGGACGGCGAGCGACAGCGGCTCGCCGGAGCCATTGCCCGGCACGCCACCGAGCGGCGCCATAAGAGGAAGCTGCGACTCGCTCACGATACGTGCCTCAGAGCTGCAACGGCGCCACGGCCAGCGCCACAGTGACCACGACAGACACGCCGAAGATGGCGATGCCGAGGCCGCGCCGGCGATGGGTTTCCCACCACAGGATCGCGCCGCTGATCGACAGGAAGATCAGGCTGCCGGCCAGCGTGTCGATCAGCAGGATCCACGGCACCGGCATGCCCACACCCTTGTGCAGGTTGGTGAGGGTGGCGATGAAGCCGTTCTCGGTCGTGCGCACGCCGACCGATTTGTTGCCGACCCAATACTCGACCTGCACGACGTGGTTCGGTCCGCCGAAGTTGAGCGTCCAGCGCTCGGGCTGGGTGAGCGGCCGCTGCTCTCCGCCCCTCTCCGCCCCCTTTTCCGCCCAGGCAACCGGCCGCGCCCGCTCGACGCGCTGGTTGTTCGCCGGCCGGTCGAGCTTCAGCGTCTGCTGCAGCCAGGCCGCCAGCGCATCGATCGACGCCGGCCGCGGGTCGGGCAGTTCGAGCTGGGCATTGAGCTGTTGCTGCGAAGGGAGTTGCAGCTTCATCACGTTGCGGTGGTTCAGCCACACGCCGCTGAAGCCCATCATGAGGCCGAGCAGCGCACCCCACAGGCCGAACCAGCCGTGCGTGCGCCGAACCCAGCGCACAAACGTCAGTCTCCGATTGATCGAGTTGCTTGCCAGGGCCGTGGCGGCAGCTTCGGCCATCTAGGTCTCGCTCCATTGTCTGACGAGGTTGTGGTAGCAGCCGATCAGCGAGCGTCGCGCGACTTCGTCGGCATCGGTCTCGTTGAGGCGCTGGATGGCATTGTCCATGTCGTGAAGCAGTGCCCTCTGCGTGTCGTCGCGGATCAGGCTCTGGACCCAGAAGAAGCAGGCGGTGCGCACGCCGCGTGTGATCGGCGCCACCTGGTGCAGGCTGGTCGCGGGATAGACCACCATGCCGCCCGCCGGCAGTTTTATGCTGTGGCGGCCGTAGGTGTCCTCGATCTGCAGTTCGCCGCCGTCGTAGTCCTCCGGATTGGTGAGGAACAGCGTGGCCGAAACGTCGGTCCTGAGCTTGCGGCCGTCGTGCGGGCTGATCCGCACGCTGCCATCGACATGGGCACCGAACTTCATGCCCTCGCTGTAGCGGTTGAACATCGGCGGGTAGATGGCGTTGGGCAGCACCGCGCTGATGAAGAGCGGATGGCGCTCGAGAGCCGACACGACGATGCGCTGGCAGGCGATCGCCACGTCGGAGCCTTCGTCGATCTGCTGGTTGAACTTGACCGGCGCGCCCTGGTAGCCAGCCGTCACGCGCCCATCCACCCAGGAATTGGCGCGCTCCAGCCGTTCCCGCAGACTTACAATCTGCGAGGCACCGAGAACGTCGGGAATACAGACCAGCATGACCGGGCGGCGGCTTCCGTCAAAGGCGATAGTTCAGGGTGATCAAGCCCGTTAGGCCCGTGCCGGCGACCGCGCGACCACCGTCCGACGCCATGAGCGAGTCGTAGTACATCGTGTCGAACAGGTTGAAGATGTTGAGTCGGATATCGTACTTCGGCTGGATGTAGGCTGCCGTCAGGTCGACGCGCGCGTATGCCGGCACCTGCACCGTGTTCTGGTTGTTGGCGTACCGCTGGCCGACATAGAACACACCGCCGCCGACCTCCCAGGTCTGGTTGAAGGTGTAGGTGGTCCAGATGTTGGCTGAGTCCTTGGGCACGTTGAGCGGCACGTTGCCCGTGGTCGTGCCGAGGCCGCCGTTCGCGGTGTTGGTGATGCCGTTGATGATGCGGCCATTGAGATACGCGTAGCCGCCGAACACCTGCCACTCGGGCGTAATACGCCCGGCGATACCGGCGCGCGCACCCTGCACCCGCACGGTGCCTTGGGGCGAGAAGGTGCCATCGGCATTCGCCGTACGGGCGTTGGTTTTGGTGATCTGGAAAATGGCGCCGTTCACACCCAGGTTGCCGTTCAAGAGCTGGTACTTGGCTCCGGCTTCGTAGCCCGCGTTCGATTCCGGTGGCAGGGTCTGCGAACCCGTTGTCGAGGTGAGCTCCTGAAGCGACGGGTTGAACGAGGTGCTGTAGGAGATGTAGTAGGACTGCTCCGGCGTCGGCTCGTAGATGGCGCCGCCGCGGACGCTGGTGAAGTAGTCCACCTGCTGCAGCCACGGTGTGGTCGTGTTGCCAGCCGTATTCGCATAGTTGAGCGAGTTGCCGACCTGGGCCGAATAGACGTCCCAGCGCAGGCCGCCGACGAGTTTCAGTTGTGGCACGACGGTGATCGTGTCGTTGAAGTAGATGCCTGCGCCCCATGCCTGCGCCCAGGCGTAGTTGCCGGGTATCTGCGGACTGGTGGCCGGCGTGCCGCCGCCGGTCGTGAAGCCCGCCGGCACGCAGCCAACGGAGCCTGCCACCATGGGAACGCCATTGCAGCTGCCGTTACGGGTGCTGACCTTGTTGGTGTAGGACTCGTAGTTGAGGTCGACGCCGGCCAGCAGGAGATGGTTCATCGAATAGGTGTCGAACTTGGCCGTGATCTCGGTCTGGTTCTCGAGCGTGATGTCGTTGATGTTTCGATCGCGGCTGATCTGGCGAATGTAGAGAGAGTTGAGTGGCGCGGCGCTGTAGGGGGTCGCGTTCGGGCCGTTCGCAGTCTGCACGAAGGCGCCGGTCCGAGGGTTCAGCGTGCCGGTGAACGCGCCCGACGTTTCGCGCACCGCCGTGTTCACCCAGAGGAATTCCGTCTGGTTGCGCAGGCTGAGGCCTGAATTGAAATTGTGATCGAGCGTCGAATTGAGGGCGACAGTATCCTGTTCGGTGTAGTCGTCGCTGAAACCGTAAGCCGTGTTGCGCGGGACGTTCAGCGGGTAGCCGTTCAGCGGCGGCACGCCGTAGGAGACCTGGTCCTTCCTGTGCTGCAGGAGCGCCGACAACGTCAGCATGGTCGGCTGCCCCATGCCCAGCCTGACCGATGGCGCGAAGCCGAAATCCAGTACATTGCTCTGGTCGAGGGTAGTGGCCTTGCCGGCCTGGAACATCATGTTGACGCGGGCAGCGTTGTTCTCGCCGAAAGGCGTGTTGACGTCTGCCGTCGTGCGCACGAGGCCATTGGTCGTCGCCTGGAGGCTGAGTTCCGTCGCGGCCTTCTCGAACGGCTTCTTCATCACCTGGTTGATGACACCGCCGGTCGACCCGCGGCCGAACAGCATCGACGACGGGCCCATCAGGACCTCGACCTGCTCCAAGGCGAAGGTGTCGCGATAGTACTGGCCGCGGTCGCGCATGCCGTCGAGATAGATGTCGGTGCGGGCGGAGAAGCCGTTCAGGTTGATGTTGTTGCCGATCGTGCCGCCTTCGGCCGAACCGATGGTGACGCCCGGCACGTTGCGCAAGGCATCGGTGAGCGTCGTGGCAGCTTGCGAATTCATCAGCGCCTTGTTGATGACCACCACCGACTGAGGCACGTCCATCAGGTTGGCGGCACCCATCCGGTTGATCGAGCCCTTGTTGGTGTAGAAATCCTCGCTCGGCCGTGTCCCGGTGACGGTCACCTGCTGCATCGTGGCGGGCGCGCCGGTGGGATCAGCCGGCTTGTTCTCGGTGGGCGGCGGCGGGGTCGTGGGATCAGGAGCCTGCGCTGGCTGCTGCTGGGCGAATGCGGCGCCAGGCGCCATGAGCATTCCCGCGACGGCGGCCTGAATTTTCTTGTTACGCTTGCTCACGGTTAGTACTCCCCTTACCGTCTCGGTACTGATACTCATTCTCAAGTGTATAGGTGAATGAGAGTCAGTCGCAACATCAAAGGGCCGCAATGACGCGAAGCTATTTCGGGATGTGGATCGTGGCAGCGGTGCTGCTGTTCAGTGGCGGCGTAAACGCCCAACTCCAGATGGCCCAGCCCTGGAACCAGTACAAACCCGATGGCGGCCGTTTCAGCGTTGATATGCCCCGCTCACCGAAGGAGACGATCGTCCAGGTCCCCGTCGGTGGCGGTGCCACCGTCCCCATGGTCGAAGCCACAGCCGTCGCTGGCCGCGTCTCCTACATCGTCTCCTATGTCGACTATCCCGCCAGCGTGACCAAAGGCGCCGCGGCCGATGTCATCCTCAATCAGGTCCGGAACGGTTCTGCCTCCGGCAACACCGTCCGAGACGAGAAGAAGCTGCAATTGGGCCGTGCCGAGGGTCGCGAATACGCGGTGGTCCAAGCCAACGGCAATGTCGCGGTCACCCGGATCTACTGGTCGCGCGGCCGGCTCTTCCAGCTCGTGGTCGACGGAAAAGCCGGCATCGAAAAGCAGCCGGAGACCCGCAAGTTCCTGGAATCCTTCGCCCTGATCACGCCCGAGCAGCGGTAGGGCAACAAAGACGATTGGCGAGCCCGGCTGGATTCGAACCAGCGACCACCAGCTTAGAAGGCAGGTGCTCTATCCCCTGAGCTACGGGCCCGTATCGGCAGAATAGCACACGCGAATGGCGGCTTCGCCGCCAGCGAGTCAAACGGCGGCTTCGCCGTCAGTGGGTCCAGCGCCCGAGCCGGTTGAAGGCGAAATTGTCGGCATAGGCCTTGGGCCGGACCGGCCGCGTGTGCGGCAGTTCCACACGGTACTGCCAGCCGTTCTTCTCGGCGTGCGCCTTGGCCTCGTCGAGGGTCGGGAAACGCAGCTGAACCTGGATCATGGTGTCGCGCGAGCTGGTCCAGCCCATCAGCGGGTCGACCTGCTTCGGCGAAGGCTCGGGCTCGAGCACCCATTCATGGGTATTGCCCTGGCCGGATTGCATCGCCGTCTTGGCGGGCTTGTAGATTCGGACCTGCATGAACGCCGTTTCTCCATCGACACGCGCTTCGGTCAGGGCGGGGCTTGGTCGGGGCGGCCGGATTCGAACCGACGACCTTCTGCGCCCAAGGCAGACGCGCTACCAGACTGCGCTACGCCCCGCCGCAAACTCCTCATTGACGCGAGGGGTTCTACCAGTGCCCCGGCCCCCTCGAAAGGGCAATTTCCGGGTGCTACACTGGCTCATGTTCGATCAAACGCCCGAAGAAGGCCGTCCCGGCCGCTCCCCGTCCGTCAATGTCCTGGGGGGTGCCCTGCAGTCCTGTTCCACTCAGCCCGTCACGGGCTTCTATCGTGACGGCTGCTGCAACACCGGCGCCGAGGATATCGGCCTCCACACGGTTTGCGTTGTCACGACCGCGGAATTCCTCGCCTTCTCCAAGGCCCAGGGCAACGACCTCAGCACCGCGATGCCGCAATATGGCTTCGCCGGTCTCTCGCCCGGTGACCGCTGGTGCCTGTGCGCGTCACGCTGGAAGGAGGCGCTCGATGCCGGCGTCGCTCCCCAGGTCGTGCTCGAGGCGACTCATGCCGCGACCCTGCGCGTCGTGTCGCTCGACAAGCTGAAGAAGCACGCCTTCCGTCCTCATTAGGACGGGGCACTGGAACTGGCGAACCAGGTCGTGGACTCGCAATTGCGGAGCGGAGGCCCGCCTTCATCATGGCCAAACGGGTCCGCCGTCCAGTCCCGTAGTTTCGGGTAGGCCGCAGATCAGGTTCGCATTCTGCACCGCTTGGCCGGCAGCTCCCTTGCCGAGATTATCGACCACGCCCATCGCGATCACCAGGTTGCGCTCGGGATCGGCCGCATAGCTGACAAACGCGAGGTTCGAGCCGGTCGCCCATTTGGTCTGCGGCGGCGTGTCGGTCACGCGGACGAATGACCGCCCAGCGTAGAAGCGCCGGGCCGCGTCCAGGCACTGGTCCGTGGTGGCGCGACCGCGGCAGTAGATGGTGGTGAGAACGCCTCGGGTCATCGGGATCAGGTGCGGCGTGAACACCAGCCCGGCCGCGCTGCCGCCGCTCAGCCGCTCGATCGTCTTGGCCATCTCGGGCATGTGGGTGTGCTTGAGCAGACCGTAGGGCACCAGGTTCTCGTTGCTCTCGGCGTAGCCGAACTTGCTGTCGCCGCCGCCCCGGCCGGCACCGGAGATCCCGGTCTTGGCGTCGATAACGATGCTGCCAGGCTCGATCAGTCTGTCAGCCAGCAGCGGCGCCAGCGCGGTCAGCGTCGCCGCGGGAAAGCAGCCGGGGTTGGCAACGCGGGTCTTCCCCTCGATCTCGGCGGGCCAGACGTCGGCCAGGCCATACGCCCAACCCTCGGCGTAGCGGTGGTCGCCGCCGATATCGACGATCTTCACGTCCTGCGGGACGCGCGCCAGCGTCTCGGCCGAGGCGCCGGTGGGCAGCGACGCAAACAGCACGTCGAGCTTCGGCAGGGCCGCAGGGTCCCACTTCTCGATCACCAGCTCGGCCAGCTTGGCCGGCACACCGGGGAAGCGGTCCACCAACCGGCTGCCGGCGCTGCCCTCGCCAGCGGCGTAGACCAGCTCGAAAGAAGGGTGGCTCGCGACCAGGCGCATCGCCTCGCCGCCGCCAAAACCGCTGATCCCGACAATGCCGATGCGAATGCTCATGGTGGTGTCCTTCTGGAGTTTGGACAAAACAAAACCCCCGGAGCCGGGGGCTGCGGGGGTTCAGGAACGCGGACCGAGGCCGCTCCGGCGGGTGGGGCCTACGGTGAGGCCGTCACCACGCGGACGGACGCTGATCGACGCGCAGCCCGAAGAGCCGCCGCTTGGGTGCAGCGGCGTCGGCGTCGGTCATAAAGGTTCTGGTTCCTGAGCATGTCCTTCGACACTGTCGCTACCCACACTAATCGTCAAGGGAAACGGTTTAGGGGGGCACGACCTAGGCTTCGATGAACTGGTAGCCGGTCTGGATCCGGCCGTCCGCGGCCAGCACCAGGAAATCGAAGCCGATCGAGATCACGTCCCCGCCTCCGGCCGGAAGCATTTCCCAGCGGAGCTTGATCGTGCCGTGATGGCCATCGACGCCGTCGCGAAGACGGAACACGCACCCCTTCTCTTTCACCCACTTCTCGTAGGCGTTGGTGACTCGAGTCTCGATGCCGTCGTAGCCGACCGCTTCGAGCGTCCGCGCCAGGTGCTGCGCATCCTCGACCCAGAGTTCGCGGATGCGCCGGCGGCGTGCCGTGACATCGGGCTCATTCCAGATCGAGATGTATTTTTCGACAAAGGCTTGGGTGTTGCTCATGGAGCCAACGTGGCGCACTTCGCGCGGGGAAGCGATGACCTCCCGGGTAATCGAGCGCCCGAGCTTTGCATGCATTGCCAGCAGCCCGGCAAAACGCACAAGGCAGGTTTGCGATCATAAAGTTGCAGGTTTAGCCGAATCTGGCTTAAGTTTTCGCTATCGTCACAAGAGGTCTGTCCGGAATCTCTCCGACGCCACGTGAAAGTTTTGCCTCCCCCGTCTCAGGGGGGAGGGGGCCCGTAGGGCCGGAGGGGGAAGGCAACACCAAGGCTGTTGCTTTCCCCCTCCCCGCCCTCCCCCGTAAAACGGGGGAGGAGAAGAAGCGATCATCTATCAAATCGGCCGAATTTGTCTCAACTTGGTGTGACACCTTTGGGTGTGACATTGCCCGTGCGCGAAGGCGATCATCGCCAACGTAATGAGCCTAAAGGAAAAACCATGAAGAGCTGGGCAAAGATCGATGGCGCGCTGGCCGACTATGTCGACGACAACTGGCTGCGCGAAAGCGACGTGAAGCGCCGGCTGCGCGCAGAGACGGCCCAACTGCCTCAGGCCAACATGCAGATCTCGCCCCATCAGGGTCAGCAGATCGGCCTGCTGGCGCGCGCGATCGGCGCCCGGCGCGCCGTCGAAGTCGGCACCTTCACCGGCTACTCCGCGCTCTGCATCGCCGAAGCCCTGCCCCCGGACGGCAAGCTCTGGTGCTGCGACGTGAGCGAGACATGGATCCAGGTCGCGCGGCGCGCCTGGAAGGAGGCCGGCATCGACAGCCGCATCGAACTCACCATCGGCCCGGCGCTGGGCACGCTCGACTGGCTGCTGGCCCAAGGGCTGACCGGCCAGCTCGACCTCGCCTTCATCGACGCCAACAAGGACGACTACGACGCCTACTACGAGCGCTGCCTGAAACTCGTGCGTCGCGGCGGGCTCGTGCTGATCGACAACGTGCTGTGGCGCGGATGGGTCTCGGACCCGGCGCACGTCGACGCTGACACATCGGCGATCCGCGCACTCAACGCCAAGCTCACGACCGACGAGCGCGTCGACCTCGTGCTGTTCGCCGTGGGCGACGGCATGACCTGCGCCCTGAAGCGGTGAGACCGACCTAGGCGTTTCCGAAGATTGCGTTCTTGACCTTGTCGCCCACCTTGATGCCCAGCAGCTTGGCGCTGCCGCCGTTGATCTCGAGCACGCCGCGCACCGGGAACTGGCTGGGGATGGTGTCGGTCGACAACGGCACGGCGTTGGAATGGATGTGCCGGATCGTGCCGTCGGCGGCGATGAAGATCATGTCGAGCGGGATCAGGGTGTTCTTCATCCAGAAGCTGACCTGCGCCTCCTGGTAGAAGTCGAACAGCATGCCCTCGTAGGGGCCGAGGCTCTTGCGGAACATCAGGCCGTGCGATCGCTCGGCATCGTTCGTTGCCAGGTCGACCTCGAACTTGAGCTCGCGCCCGCCGGTCTCGATGACCAGCGACGAGCGCTTGAACTTGACGTCGGTGCCCTGCGCCGCCGCGACCCCCGCGGCCAGGGCGAAGGGGGCGGCGAAAAAGAGCCGGCGGCCGAGCCGCGGCTGGAATCCTGCGAATGCCATGCTCATGGGATAGAGCCTGCGGGCCGATTTCGTCAAACTCAAGACGCTTGCGTGACACTCGGGCGCTTCCCATAGTGCGGGCCAATCATCGGGGGGAGCCGCACCGCGGCTGAGAGGTTCGCAAGAACGACCCCGGGAACCTGATCCGGTTAATGCCGGCGTAGGGACTGGTGACTTCGTGGTGGCTTCTCCTTCCCTCTCCGTGCGCGACGCGCGCATCGTCTTTGGCGACCGCGTGGTGGCCCGCGACCTCACGCTCGACTTTCCCGGCGGCCGGACGACGTGCCTGCTGGGCCGCAGCGGCGTCGGCAAGACTTCCCTGCTGCGCTGGCTGGCGGGCCTCCTGCCGGGCGCCGGCCGCGCGCAGCCGACCGCCTACATGGCGCAACGCGACCTGCTGCTGCCGTGGCTAACTATTCTGGACAACGTCCTGCTCGGCTTTCGCCTGCGCGGCGACGCGGCGGCGCTCGAAGCAGCCGTCCCCCGGGCTCGCAGGCTGCTCGCCGACGTGGGGCTCGGCGACCGGTCGGGCGACCTCCCCGAGACGCTCTCCGCCGGCATGCGCCAGCGCGCAGCGCTCGCGCGAACGCTCTGCGAGGACCGGCCCATCGTCCTGATGGACGAGCCTTTTGCCCATCTCGACGCGGTCACGCGCCTGGAATTGCAGGATCTCGCGGCGCGCCTGCTGGCCGGCCGGACCGTGGTGCTGGTGACCCACGATCCTCTCGAAGCCCTGAGGATGGGCCATCAGGTCCGCGTCCTGTCGGGCTCGCCCTTCGCCGTCGGGCCGGTGATCGAGCCACCGGGTGCGGTGCCGCGCGATGCCGCCGATCCGGTATTGTTGGGCCTGCAGGGGCGTCTGATCGCCGAGCTCCGGAGTGTTCCGTGAGGCCGTTGATCACTGCGGTCGGGCTGCTGCTCGCCTGGGAGGCGCTCGCCTGGGCGACCGGCGTGCCCGTCTACATCCTGCCGCCGCCGGCGCGCGTCGCCGTGGTGCTGGTCGAGCGCTTCGACCTGCTGATCGAACAGGCGGCCTGGACGGCGACCGAGATGGTGCTGGGCCTGGTTCTCGGGCTGATCCTTGGCGCGGCGCTTGCCGTCGTCTTCGCCGCCTCGGCCGGATGGCGGCGCTGGGCTCTGCCGCTCGTGATCATCTCCCAGGCGATACCGGTGATCGCCATCGCACCGCTGCTGGTGCTGTGGCTGGGCTACGGCATGGCCTCCAAGGTCGCGATGGCGGCTCTCGTGATCTTCTTTCCGGTGGTCAGCACGCTCTACGACGGCCTGCGGCGGACCGACCCCGGCTGGCTCGACCTCGCGCAGACCATGGATGCGCCGCCCCGGGCGGTGCTGCTCCAGATCCGTCTGCCTGCCGCCCTGCCCGCCTTCGCATCGGGCGCGCGCATCGCCGCCGCCGTCGCACCGATCGGCGCGGTGATCGGCGAATGGGTCGGCGCCAGCGCGGGGCTGGGCTTTCTGATGACCCAATCGCTGGCGCGCGGCCAGACACCGCTCGCCTTCGCCGCCCTCGTTCTGTTGTGCCTGCTCGGGCTCGCGCTCTACCACGCGACCGACTGGGCCGCCCGCCGACTGGTTCCCTGGCAATCGCCTCAAGGAGAATGACGATGCGTATCCTGATTCAGGCCCTCGTGGCCGTGGTACTCGCCTGCACGGCCCTGCCCGCCATGGCGCAGGACAAGGTCCGCGTCCTGCTCGACTGGTTCGTCAATCCGGATCATGCGGCGCTGGTCGTGGCCAAGCAGCGCGGCCTCTTCACCAAGCATGGGCTGGACGTCGAACTGATCGCGCCAGCCGATCCCAACGCGCCGCCCAAGCTCGTGGCGGCGGGTCAGGCCGACTATGCCGTTTCGTACCAGCCGACCCTGCAGATGCTGGTGGCCGAAGGGCTGCCGCTGGTCCGCGTCGGCGTCCTCGTCGCCCAGCCGCTCAATTCCCTCGTTGCGCTCGAGGACGGACCGGTGAAGACCCTCGCCGACTTCAAGGGCCGCAAGATCGGCTATTCGATTGCGGGCTTCGACGAGGCGCTGCTGGGCGCGATGCTCGAGAGTGCGGGCCTCACCCTCAAGGACGTGACGCTGATCAACGTCAACTTCGCCCTGACCACGGCGTTGATGAGCAAGCAGGTCGATGGCGTGATCGGTGCGTTCCGCAATTTCGAGCTCAACGACCTGGAACTGAACAAGGCCAAGGGGCGGATCTGGCTGGTCGAGAAGAACGGCGTGCCGGTCTACGATGAACTGATCGTGGTGGCCAAGCGCGAGACCGTCGATGCAGCGCGAACGAAGAAGCTGCTGGCGGCGGTCGCCGAGGCGACGGCATGGCTGAAGGCGAATCCGGCCGAAGCGTGGAGGTTGTTCATCGCGTTCGGCAAGGACATCGACAACGAGCTCAACCGCCTCGCCTGGAAGGACACCCTGCCCTTGCTGGCCGACGATCCCGTGGCGCTCGACCGGGCGCGCTACGAGACGTTCGCGGCGTTCCTGGTGAAGCGTGGATTGATCAAGCAGGCGCCGGCGCTCGACACGTACCTGCGCGACATGAGGTGAGCTTCAGGCTGCCCGGATCTCGATGACCTGCAGGCCTTTTTGCCCCTCGGCGACGCGGATCATGACCTTTTGTCCGGGCGCCAAGGCATCCATGCCGTGCCGGCGCAGCACCGCGGCATGGACGAAGATGTCGCCGTCGGCGGCCTCGCGGGTGACGAAGCCGTAGCCGCGTTCGTTGTTGTACCATTTGACCAAGGCCACGATGTATTCGCCCATCGCTATGCCGTCCGGTATCGGCGGCGACTTGGGCCCGACGGCGACCGCTGTCGACGAATCGACGTCGAGCACTTTCATGACCTGCCAGCCCTTGGGGCCGCGCACGCCGGCGCACACAACCGTAGACCCGGGCTTGAGATCCTCATGCCCGGCCTGTCGAAGTGTCGTCACATGCAAGAACGCGTCGCTATTGTCGATGTCGAGGGCCAGAAATCCGTACCCTTTGACTGCGTTGAACCACTTAACTGTACCACGCAGCTCAACAGAACCCGCGTCCCCGCTAGCTTCCCCCTGGTGGGTCGTCATTCAACGATCCCTTTTGTTATTCGGAAATCCTATCATTCCGGAGAGCGGACGCAACGTCCTTGTGTCAATCACCGGTCGAATTAGACGACACAACCACTGCAACTAGGAGGCATCACCCGATGTTCAGAGCCGATCTATTCAA
Organism: Alphaproteobacteria bacterium; assembly: GCA_947474005.1. Classification (GTDB taxonomy): domain Bacteria; phylum Pseudomonadota; class Alphaproteobacteria; order Reyranellales; family Reyranellaceae; genus Reyranella. The sequence continues at coordinate 12,351 of CANJHI010000073.1, forward strand.
AGGAAAGCGCTTCCTCGTCACCGGCGGCGGTACCGGGCTCGGCCGGATGATGATGGAGAAGTTCGTCGAGCTGGGCGCCGACTGCGTAATCTGCGGTAGGCGCGGCAGCGTGCTGGAAGAGACGGCCAAGCAGGTCATGGCCAAGCATCCCGGACGCCGGGTCGACACCCATACCGTCGATATCCGCGTCGCCACCGCCGTCGAAGAGATGATCGATCAGATCTGGGCCACGGGACCGCTCGACGGCCTCGTGAACAATGCCGCCGGCAACTTCATTTCCCAAACCAAGGACCTCAGTCCCCGCGCCTTCGACGCGATTGCCAACATCGTGCTGCACGGCACGTTCTACATGACCAATGCCTGCGGCAAGCGCTGGATCGCCGAGCAGCGCAAGGCGAGCGTGCTCAGCATCCTCACGACCTGGGTCTGGACCGGCAGCCCCTTCGTCGTGCCTTCGGCCATGTCCAAGGCCGGCGTCGCTGTCATGACCCAGAGCCTCGCTGTCGAATGGGCGCGTCACGGCATCCGCCTCAACGCCATCGCGCCCGGTCCCTTCCCGACCGAGGGCGCCTGGGCCCGGCTCAATCCGCTGAAGGAAGGTGACGACGATCGCTACAAGTCCCGCAACCCGATGGGCCGGGTCGGCCGTCCGCACGAACTCGCCAACATGGCGGCGTTCCTGATGAGCGAGGAGGTCGAATACATCAACGGCGAGGTGATCGCGATCGATGGCGCCATGGGCATCATGGGCAACGGTACCTTCTCCAACATGATGGCCTACAGCGAAGCCGACTGGCAGCGCATCCGCGAGCAGATCCAGTCGACGAACACCGCCGACAAGGCCAAGCGCAGCTAGGCCCCTGATCAGGAGTGGCCAAGCGCCGCCGTCAAGGTGCGGTGGAAGTGAGCGATGGCGCTTTCGAATTTGCCGAAAGTGAAGGCCTCGTTGGCGCCGCTGCCCAGGCCGCGCTGGATGGCCTGGACGACGGCGCGATCTTCGGCAGCATCCGTCGTGCCCACGAACTCGGCATCGCGCTTGGCCTCGGCTATGGCCTCGGGATCGCTGCCGCCGCCGTTGGTCAGCGTGTAGGTGATCTGCCGGGTGCGGTCGATCGCCATCGGTTCCAGGATCACGACGTTGGTGTGACGTGACAGCACCGTGATCAGGACGTTCGGGAACAGGTGGTAGACGTAGGTCAGCAGGCCTTCAACCCGACGTTCCTGCGGCGGCACCTTGGCCAGCTTCTTGATGCGCTGGAACGGATAGGTCACGCGGCTGTTCCGGCCAAACAGGTCGATGACGTTGAGATTGTCGAAACCATAGGGGAGGAAACTCTCCGGATGGGTCGACTTGATGTGATAGCCCTCGATGAAGCCTTCGAGCAGGATCTTCCAGTTGACCTCGAACTCGCGCTCGGCCGTGGCGAAGAGATGCTGGTCGGGACCGATCAGCCTGGTCAGGCCGGCGAGCGAATCGTCGCCCAGCGCCGGCTCATCCTGGGTCACGAACACCAGCCCGAAGCGTTCGCTCGCCGTCACCGGCACCAGCGGATGCGCTTCCTTGTCGAAGCCCGGAAAGCCTTCCTCGTGCGGGATGTGGCGCAGGCTGCCTTCGAGATTGTAGGTCCAGCCATGGTAACGGCAGACGAGGGCCCGGCTGCATCCCGACCCGCTCGCGACCTGCATGCCGCGATGCCGGCAGGCGTTGCGGAAGGCGCGGACCTTGCCGTCGGCGCCGCGCACGACGACGATCGGCGTACCCGCCGCTTCGCGGGCGACGTAGGAGCCCGCCTCCGGCAGGGCGGCCGACGGGCAGAACGGCGTCGGTGCCCGCCGCAGTACCTGTTCGATTTCGGCTGCCAATCGCTCCCCAGAGCGATAGTTCGCGACCGGCTCGCGCCAGACTTCCTGTCCGACATCGGTGGTGCCGTTGGCGATATGGTCGAGAACGCGTTGTGCCACCGATTGGTCGTCCATTGCCATCTTCATGCCTGTCGCCCCCTCGAGTCCCAGTGGGACGACCATACCGCCGGGCGCGACACCCGACAAAGAAACCGGCCAGCACGGCACGTTCCCAATGCCCGAAGTCGCTTAGCACCTGCAGCAACCGCCAATCATGTTGCATGAATGCAACACAGCAGGACGATTGATACGACGCCATGACGGCATCGACCATCAGTGGCCTCAATTGAGCCAAAGTGTGGGGGCTATCTGCCTCATCACTTTTCCAATTTGGGTCGCGATGAGATCCTACCGTGTGGTTGAGCACTAAGTTGGTCTCCCAGACATTGAACAGCCTGGTGCGTCGGCGTTTCGTCTCCATGGGCGTGCTGGTCGCCACGCAACTGGTCGCCGGCGGCGGCGCGATGGCGCAGTCCGTCGAGGCCCGTCACTGGCGAGGCATCGGTGCGTCGACCCGTCAGCCGGAGCAGGTCGTGGCCGGTACCGTCGCCGAATGGCGGGGACTGTGGAGCCGGGTCGGGATGCCGCCGCCGGACATGTTCGAGCAGGGCCGCATGAACGCTGTCGGCATCTTCCTCGGCCGCCGCGGCAGCGAAGGCTATGCCGTCAATATCCTGTCGACCAGCCGGCGGCGCGACCGCATCGTGGTCGTATTCGAAGAAATCATGCCGCCCGAGATCATGATGGCGCAGCGCGCGGCGCCGCGGCCTGTCGCGAGTGCCCCGTCCCTTGCACCCTCTCTTGGCCCGTCCCTTGGACCTTCCCTTGGGCCAGGCGGGTCCGGCAGCGCGGGATTTGCCGCTCCCGGCGCGGGGCTTCCGGCGACCGGCGGTCTGGCGCCGCTGCCGAGCCGGCCAGCCGGCCAGCCTACGTCGCCTTGGGCCATCATCCTGATCCACCGGGCCGACCTGCCCGTCTCGGTCGAGCAGCGCCTCTTCCGCTAGCGCGACCTAGTGGGAGTGCCGCGGCACTCCCCGCTTCTGTGCGATCTGCTGAAAATTGACGGCGAAGTCGAGGCAAGCGCCGGACGAGAGCTGCCCCACGAATTGACGCTGCAACTCCTGCCACGGCGTCTGGCTGGGCACGAGGTTCGGCTTCCAGGCCTTGCGGCGCTTGGCCAGTTCGGCCGTTGTGATCATGATATTGGCGGTGCGCCTGCCAATATCGACCCGCACCCTGTCCCCCGTCTTGAGCAAGGCCAAACCGCCGCCGACCGCCGCCTCGGGTGAGGCATTGAGGATCGACGGGCTGGCCGAGGTGCCGCTCTGCCGGCCGTCGCCAACGCAGGGCAGCAGCAGGATGCCGCCCTTTACCAGCCGGTCTGGCGGCAGCATGTTCACGACTTCCGCGGCACCGGGATAGCCCACGGGGCCGGCGTTGCGGATGAACAGGATGCTGTTCTCGTCGATCGGCAGCTTGGGATCGTTGATCCGGTGATGATAATCCTCCGGACCTTCGAACACGATCGCCGTGCCCTCGAAGGCGTCCTTGTCACCCTTGCGCTCCAGGTACTTCTGGCGGAATTCAGGCGAGATCACCGACGTCTTCATGATTGCGGAATCGAACAGGTTGCCGGACAGAACGGCGAAGCCTGCCGTCCCGAGCATCGGCTTGTCATAGGTCTTGATAACCTCGCCGTCGGCCGGCGTGGCGCGCCTAAGATTCTGCGCCATGGTCTTGCCGGTGACGGTGAGCGCATCGCCATGGATCTTCTTCTTTCGAAGAAGTTCGGCCATCACAGTCGGCACGCCGCCCGCGCGATGAAAGGCCTCGCCGAGATACTTGCCGGCCGGCATGCAGTTCACCAGCAACGGGATGTCGTAGCCGATCTTGTCCCAATCGCCGTTGACCAGCTTTACGCCGATATGGCGGGCGATGGCGTTGATGTGCGGCGGGCAGTTGGTCGAGGCACCCAGCGCACTCGCCGCAGCGATGGCATTCTCGAACGCCTTGCGTGTCAGGATGTCGGATGGCTTCAGGTCCTCCCACACCATGTCGACGATGCGCTTGCCGGTCTCGTAGGCGATCTGGCCGCGCTCCCGGTAAGGTCCGGGAATGGCGGCGCAGCCGGTGAGCGACATGCCGAGCGCCTCGGCCATGCTGTTCATGGAGAGCGCCGTGCCCATGGTGTTGCAATGACCGACGCTGGGGGCGCTGGAAGCCACCATCTCGACGAACTGCTCCATGTCGATCCGGCCGGCCGCCAGTTCCTGGCGGGCGTACCAGACGATGGTGCCGGAGCCCGCGAGGCCGCCGGCGAAGTGGCCGTCTAGCATCGGGCCACCGGAAAGGACGATCGCCGGAATATTGACCGTCGCCGCCCCCATGATCATGGCCGGGGTGGTCTTGTCGCAGCCGGTAGTCAGCACGACGCCGTCGAAGAAGTAGCCGTACAGGCACTCGACCAGGCTCAGGTAGGCGAGGTTGCGGTCGAGCGCCGCGGTCGGCCGCTTGCCCGTCTCCTGGATGGGATGGACCGGGAATTCGATCGGGATGCCGCCGGCATCGCGGATGCCGTCGCGCACGCGGCTCGCCAGTTCGAGATGGTGGCGGTTGCAGGGCGAGAGGTCGCTGCCGGTCTGGGCGATGCCGATGATCGGCCGGCCGCTGCGCAGTTCGGCGAGCGTCAGGCCGAAATTCATGTAGCGCTCGAGATAGAGCGCCGCCATCGTCGGATCACCCGGTGCGTCGAACCATTCGCGGCTGCGCAGCCGGCGCTTGCCTTTGCCCTTCTTGTCGGCGGCCATCCCGTTCCTCCAATTTTGTTGCCGCAACCCTGGGAGAAGGCGTCCTGGAAGTCCAGCGCCTCGCTTGAGGTTCGCCCGGCGCCGTGACAAATCTCCAGCCATGACCAACTCCCCTGCCATCGTCTGCCTCGGCGAACCCCTGATCGAATTCAACCGCCCGAAGGAAGGCGACGGCCGCACCTGGCTGCAGGGCTTTGGCGGCGATTCGCAGAACGTCGCGATCGCGGCGGCACGCCAGGGCACCACGACGGGCTACCTCACCAGCGTCGGCCAGGACTGGATGGGCGATGCCTTCCTCGAGCTCTGGAAATCGGAAGGTGTCGATGCCTCCCGCGTCACCCGCCATCCCTCAGCGCCGACCGGCGTCAGCTTCGTGACGCACAGCGCGGCCGGTCATAAGTTCGACTACCTGCGCAAGAACTCCGCCGCCTCTCTGATGACGCCAGAGACGCTGGCCGCCGACTACATCGCCGGTGCCAAGTTCTTCCACCTCTCCGCGATCGGCCAGGCGATCAGCGAGAGCGCGCGACAGACATGCGACGCGGCGATCGCAGCCGCCCGCAAAGCCGGCGTGAAGGTCTCCTACGACACCAACCTGCGGCTGCGCCTCTGGGACCTCGACGTCGCCCGCAAGGTCATCGACGCCACCATCGCCTGCTGCGACGTGGCCCTGCCCAGTCTCGACGATTCCCAGCAACTCACCGGAATGCAGGAACCGGATGCTATCGCCGACTATTACCTCAAGCTCGGAGCACCCCTGGTGGCCCTGAAGATGGGCCCCGAAGGGGCATTGGTGGCTAGCGCCCAAGACCGCTTCCGCCTGTCTGCACATCGTGTCGAGGCGGTCGATGCCACGGGTGCGGGCGACACGTTCGATGGCGCCTTTCTCGCCCGCCTGCTGGCCGGCGACGATCCCGAGACCGCGGGCCGCTACGCCAATGTCGCGGCAGCCCTGTCGACGACGGGCTATGGCGCGGTGGCGCCCATGCCCCTGCGGGCCGAGGTGCTCAAAGCGCTGTCGCGCGCCTGAAGCGACGGGGCATCAAGGCCCGCGCCAACCGACCCAGGACCGTGACCTGCTGGGTGAGCCAGCCGCGACCATTGTCGACCTCGACTTCGGGATCGTCGACGCCGGTGGGGCGGTGCTTACCGTCGTAGATTGCCGTGCCGAACATGATGTCCCAGATCGGGAACACCGGCGCGAAATTGTGATCGTGGATGTGGCGTTCGTCGGGGCCGGCCATGGCGTGATGGAGGCGATGGAATCGAGGACCCACGAGCAGCCTCTCGCCGACCCGACCGAAGCTCACGTCGACATTGGCATGCGACCAGCTTTCGACGAGGCGGCCGATCATGAGGATCATGATGTAATCGTCAGGCTGGACGCCCACGAACTGGGCAAAAACCACCAGCGCCAACGTCATCAACAGATCGTCGACGATGTGGTTGCGGTCGTCGCTCCAGACTGTCACCTGGCGCTGGCTGTGGTGCAGGCTGTGCAGAGCCCACCACCAGCCGAACCTGTGCTGCGCCCGGTGCAGCCAGTAGGCGGCGAAATCATAGAGGATGAAATAGACGAGGAACGACGCCAGCGCGCTGTCGTGCAGCCACGGCAACATGCGCTCGAGCCGCGGTGGCGCATACCCCCAGGCCCGCACAAGATGCTCGATCTCGTTGGAGATGGGATAGGTCACCATGAAGACGGCGAGCGGGACGATGCCGAGCTTGTTCAGCACCGTATAGACGCGATCCACGGCGACGAGATTGTCGTTCGGCCACTTCTCCAGGGGCCAGCGGCGTTCGAAGAACCGCATGCCGACGGCGATGACCAGGATCTGCACGACCCCGAGCATTACGATCTCCACGGCATTGAAGGCCGGCTCAAACCATTCCATCAGGCCGAACCGGAAGAGGACCGGGCTTACGAAGCTCTCGAAGATCCAGGTCTGGGCACCGATCCAAATGTCGATGAGCTGGCGCATCGGTGCGCTCGCTATTTTTGTTCGCTCGCCGTCGACGCCGCACGCACCGGTGCCCCGGCGGTCCCCGCCGCGCCAGACTTGAGCATGAGAACGCCGTGCGGCGACTTGCCGACGGGAATCGAGGCGACCACTTTCATCTGCTCGATATCCACCACCGCAATGCGGCGCAGGAACCGCTGGGTCACCCACAATTCCTTGCCATCGGGCGTGATGTCCATGCAGTCCGGGCCGCCGGGAACGCGGACGGTTCCGACGACTTTCATGTCCTGGGTATCGATCAGCGAGACCGTGCCTTCAACGCGATTGCTCAGGAAGTAGTGACGACCATCGCCTTTCGGCCAGAAATTGTGCGCGCCCTTGCCGGTTTGCAGGGTACCGGTCGTCGAGCCGTCCTTCGGATCGAGGACAACCAGTCCGTCTGCTCCAGTCAGGGCCACGAGCAGACGCTTGTCATCGGGCAACATCAAGATACCCGCCGGTGCCTCGCCGACCTTGACGTTCCATTTGATCGCCTGGGTCTGCAGGTCAAAGGCCACGACCCGTCCGGTCTGTTGAAGCGTGACGAACACCGTCTTGGAGTCGGCGTCGAACGTCATGTGGCTGGGCAGGCCATCGATGAAGATGCGGCCGGCAAGCTTGAAGTCGTCGGCGCGGTAGATATCGACATGGTCGAGCCGGTAGGCTGCGGTGACGAACCACTTGCCGTTCGGGCTGAAGCCCATGTGATAGGGGTCGATGATGTCGCGCACGACACGGCGCCGCTCGCCCGTCTTTGCGTCGAGCACCAGGAGTTCGTTGGTGGCCGTCGAGCCGACCAGCACGTCCTTGCCGTCGGGTGTCAGCAGGAGGTGATGCGGCTCGCGGCCAACCGGCAGACGGGCCAGTTCGACCCGGCCGCTGCGGCTCAAGATGCTGTAGGAGGCTTCTTCGGAATTCAGAACCAGAACGGCGTCCGCCCGGGCCGACTCGGCGACAGCCAAAGCCAGTAAAACCGCTAGAAACGCTATTTTCTTCATAGGGTCAGACCGAACTCCTTAACCTACCTTGAAGCATCTTTCCCGCACCAGCGCTAGGGTCGTTTGAGCGTCGCGGCTGCGGCGGCAAGCCGCTCGATCTGTGGCCAGTCCTCGGCAGCCACCGCATCCTTCGGCGCCACCCAGGAACCGCCGACGCAGGCCACGTTGGCAAGCGACAGGTAGGACGCGGCGTTGCCGGGACCGATCCCGCCTGTCGGGCAGAAGCGCAGCCCAGCCAGTGGGGCCGCGACCGCCTTCAGCCAGTCCAGGCCACCCGCGGTTTCGGCCGGGAAGAACTTCAGCAGGGTGAACCCCCTTTCGACGAGCGCCATGGCCTCCGACACGGTCTGGACGCCGGGCAGAAGCGCCAGGCCCGAGGCCGACGCCGCGGTCGCGAGGGCGGGCGTGCAGCCCGGGCTGACGACAAACCGGGCGCCGGCTTGCCGGGCCTGATCGAGTTGACGTGCATTCAGCACCGTCCCTGCGCCGACCACGGCATCGGGAACTTCGCTGGCGATGGCCCGCAGCGCTTCCAGCGCCCCCCCGGTCCTGAGGGTGATCTCGAGGACCCGGAGGCCTCCACGAACGAGCGCCCGCGCCAAGGGCACGGCGTCAGCCTGCCGCTCGATCGTCAGCACCGGGATGACCGGTGCCAGCGCCGCGATGGCGGACATCTCCATGGTCAGACGCTCCAGCCCCCGTCGACGACGTTCACGGTGCCGGTGGTGAATCCCGCTTCGTCGCTGGCAAGGTAGACCGCGAGTGCCGCGATCTCCTCGGCCGAGCCGAAGCGGCCGGCGGGCTGTCGCTGCAGGAAGAACTGCTTGGCATCCGCTCCCCCGCCCAGCGCCCCGATCCGCTCGTCCAACGACGGCGTCTGGACCGTACCAGGGCAGATAGCATTGCAGCGGATGCCCTTGCTCACATAGTCCACGGCAACCGACTTGGTGAGGCCGACCACGGCTGCCTTGGTCGTTCCATAGACGAACCTTAGCGCCGCCCCCTTAACCGACGAGGCGGCGGACGACATGTTGACGATCGAGCCACCACCCTTACCGAGCATCCCTGGCAGAAAAGCCTGGATGGTCCAGAACATGCTGCGCACGTTGAGATCGAAGGCAAACCGCCATTGCTCGTCCGTGGCCTCCAGGATGGATCCGTGATGGACGAAGCCGGCACAATTGAACAGGACGTCGATGGCCCCGGTCTGCCCGGCGAGTGCGGTGATCGCGCTCTTGTCGAGCACGTCGAGCTTTTGGGACTTGATGCCGGGAACACCGGCGAGCGTCTCCAGCTTCGCTGCATCCAAGTCGGTTGCCCAGACTGTGGCGCCTTCCCTGGCGAAAGCGCGGGCCGTGGCCGCACCGATCCCCTGCCCCGCCGCCGTGACGACGCAGATCTTACCCTTCAGCCGCATTTGCCTGTCTCTCCCTGCCCGACCCTTACTTGATCAGGCCTTTTTCCTTGTAGAATTTCTCGGCACCGGCATGCAGCGGAATTCCCAGGCCGTCCAGCGCCGTGTCCAGCTTGATCACCCTGCCCTTGGCATGCCCCGAGTCGAGCAGCTTGCGCGTGCTGGAATTCCAGAGCGCCGCCGTAACGGCGTAGATCAGCAGATCGGGCAATTTCGAAGAGGTCACCCAAATCGCGTTCACACTGACCGTCTTTACGCCGGCAACATTCTTGTAGGCGCCATCGGGAATCTCGTCCGTGCCGAAGAAGCTGTACTTCTTGATCAAGGCTTCGGCTTCCGGGCCATCGATCGGCACGAGATCAATCCCGGTCGTGGCGGCCAAGTCGGAGATCGCTCCCTGCGGCCAGCCGCTGACGTTGAAGAAGGCATCGAGGGTGCCGTCCTTGAGCTTGTCGGCGGCCTGCTGCGGCTTCAGGTACTCGGCCTTGACGTCTTTCTCGGTGAGGCCGTAGGCGGCGAAAATGAGCCGTGCGTCGACGAGCGTTCCCGAACCGGGCTCGTCCAGCGACACGCGCTTGCCCTTGAGATCCTTGATCGTCTTGATGCCGGCGCCCTTGCTGGCCACCAGCTGGAAGCTCTCCGGATAGAGGTTGGCGATGGCGCGCAGAGAATCGACTTTCGCCCGGCCTTCGTAGATTCCAGTACCGGTATATCCCCAGAATGCTACGTCCGACTGGATGAAGGCCGACTGCATGCTGCCGCTGGCGATTGCGGCGACATTGGCGACCGACCCGTTGGAGGCGACCGTCGTCGCCACCAGGCCCGGAACGCCGCACGACCCTCCATCGGCGCAGGCGCGCGATCCCGGCGGGTTCGAAATGGCATTGGCGATCAGGCCGCCGATCGGAAAATACGTCCCGGCCGTACCGCCGGTGCCGATGCGAAAAAACGTTATGTCCTGGGCATTGGCCGGCAGTCCACCGGCCAAGCCCCCGCCGAGGCCGCCGAGCACTACGGCCCTGCGATTGATCAACATGGCGACCCTCCCTGGCTTGCGACGATTAAACCGCGTCCAGTCGCGCGTCGCAACGATGACCCGTCAATTGACGCCGATCGCGCGGCTCATGGTCGGGCCGATCTCGGCATGAATGACGAGATCCGCACCATCGTCCTGGTCGGTCGGATCTCGATTGACGATGACCAATTTCGCGCCCTTGCGCTTGGCCACGCCGGGAAATCCGGCCGCTGGATAGACGACGAGGGAGCTGCCGAGCACGATGAAGAGATCGCAGGCCAGTGTCTCGTCCTGGGCACGCGCCATCTGGATCTCGGGCATCGCCTGCCCGAATGAGATGGTGGCTGTCTTCACGATGCCCTCGCATTTGTCGCAAAGCGGCAGCTTGCCGCCATCGAGAAACGCTCGGCGAATCGGATCGAGGCCATGGCGGTGGCCACAGTCGAGGCAGCTCGCGTAAGTCGCGTTGCCGTGCAGTTCGATCACCTTGGCATCCGGAACGCCCGAGCGCTGATGCAGGCCGTCGACGTTCTGGGTGATGATGGCGCTCATGCGGCCCTGCTCTATCAGCTTGGCCAGCGCCCGGTGACCGGCATTGGGTTCGGCCTTGAGCATCGTTTCATCGGTCGCGAACTTGCGGCGCCACGACTCCCGGCGCATTTCGTCGGACGACATGAAATCGTCGAAGTAGATCGGCTTGTACTTCGTCCAGATGCCGCCTGGAGAACGGAAATCGGGAATTCCCGATTCGGTCGAAATGCCCGCACCGGTGAAGGCCACGATCCGCTTCGCCGCCCCGATCATGCCCTGCAGTCGCTCGATGTCATCCATGTCTCGTCTCCTGTCCTGCGATCAAGGCATCAGGGCAGATGCCTGTCCAGGCTAGGATAGCCAGCGCTTGCGTCGCTTGTAATGCTTCGTGTCGCGGTAGGATTTGCGCGCCCCGCCCTCATTGAGGCCGAGGTAGAATTCCTTGATGTCGGAATTGTCGCGCAGTTTGTCGGCCGGCCCCTCGAGCACGATGCGGCCGTTTTCCATGACATAGCCGTGATCGGCCACGGCAAGCGCCATGTTCGCGTTCTGCTCGACCAGGAGAACCGAGAGTTTCTCCTGCTGCACCAGGCGGCTGACGATGCCGAAGATTTCCTCGACCAGCATGGGCGCCAGACCGAGCGACGGCTCGTCCAGCAGAACGACCTTGGGTTGGCTCATCAATGCCCGGCCGATCGCCAGCATCTGCTGTTCACCGCCCGACAGGTAGCCGGACTGCTGGTGCCGCCGCTCGCGAAGCCGCGGGAAGTATGTGTAGACCATCTCGATGCCCTGCTTCACCGAACTGGCGGCCTTCTGGACGTGGCCGCCGGCGATCAGGTTCTCCTCCGTTGTCAGGTGTTCGAATACGCGCCGGCCCTCGAATACCTGGGCGAGGCCGAGCCGTGTGACGTCGTGGGCACGCATGCCGTCGATGCGCCGGTCGCCGATCTGGATCGTGCCCTTGGTGACCTCGCCGCGCTCGCTGTGCAGCACGCCCGAGATCGCCTTCAGCGTCGTCGTCTTGCCGGCACCGTTGGCCCCCAGCAGGGTCGTGATGGCGCCTTCGCGCACGTCGATCGACACCCCCTTCAGGACGAGGATCACGCGATCGTAGACGACTTCGATGTTGTTGATCGACAGCATTGGATGTCGGGCGGCGGTTTCCCGCCGCCCGCCCGTTCTTTCGTTCAGGATTTCGAGGCTTCCGCCGCGAGGTGTTTCTTGATGATCTCGCGATAACCCTGGAACCAGTCCTTGTCCTTGACGAGCTTGCCGCCCTTGACCGTCCAGATCTGGACCCAGCCGCCGCCCTCGTGGTCGGCCGCGGTGATCTCCATCGGCGGCACCAGGCCGCCCAGGGTGAAGCCCTTGATTGCTTCCATGCCGTTCTTGACCTCCTCCGAGGTGGGCGTCGCGCCACCCTTGGCCTTGATGGCATTGCGCGTCGCCTCGACATGCAAGGCCGCGATGAGGACACCGCGGTTGTAGTAGACGGTCGAGTCCATTTCCTTGGGCGCGGCCTTGCCTTGCGCCTTGTACATGGCTTCGATGTCCTTCAGGACTTGGAACTCCTTGCCGACGCCGGCGAACTGGATGGTGTTGTAGCCTTCCGCGACGCCCATGCCGCCGGCCGCGATGATGTCGGCCTCGGCACTGCCCCACACGAAGGCGATCACCTTGCTGAGCGGATAGCCCTTACCCTTCAGCTCCTTGATCGAGACCGAAGGGGCACGTCCGAACAGATGGGTGATGACGAAGTCCGGCTTGAAGCGGCCGGTGATATCCAGCACCTGTGCGCCCATCTCGACACCGGGCGCCGGCACGGCAAAGGTCCGCATCTCGAAGCCTTCCTGCTTGGCGAGGTCCTCGAGGATGGGCAGCGGCTCCTTGCCCGCCGGATTGTCATAGAAAAGATAGGCGATCTTCTTGCCCTTGAGATTGCCGCCCAGCTTCTCCTTGGCGAATGCCACTGCAGCGCCGGCCTGCGACCA
>CANJHI010000074.1 GCA_947474005.1 Alphaproteobacteria bacterium
CGCCCCGCCCGCCGCGGGCGAGACGGCCGCGGCGCCGACGGGCCACGCCGTCCTGGTCGGCCACGGCCGCGTCGGCAGTCGCATCGCCGAGGCGCTGAAAGCCGCCCACGTGCCGCTGCTGGTGATCGAGAACGACGAGGCCGGCGTCGAGGCGCTGAAGGCGCGTGGGATCGCGGCCATTAGCGGCGTCGCGGGTGAAGAGGCGATACTGGAGCAGCTCAATTTGCCCGCCGCCAAATGGCTGATCTCCGCCATCCCCGATCCGTTCGAGGCCGGCAACCTGATCGAACGCGCGCGCGCGGCCAATCCTTCGATCCGCGTCATGGCCCGCGCGCACAGCGACGCCGAGGTGGCCTATCTCCGCGGCCTCGGCGCCGAGCTGGTCGTGATGGGCAAGGACGAGATCGCCCAGCGCATCATCAAGGACGTGCTGCCGCTCGGGTGAAGGCGTGGTGACTTGCGGGCCATCCTTGAGGTCACCACCATGAAAACAAACAAAGGCATCGGGAGGTCGTCATGTCGGACGCATTAGTGAAGGTGCTGCGGAGCTTCGAGGCGTGGCTGGCCGGTCTGGAATCCGAGTTTCTTATTCCGTAACTGCCCAGCTACCTCGACCAAGCTCAGGCCAATCGTAATCGTCGAATCAGGCTGACGCGATTTCTCATCAAGGTATCGAGCAAGCTCCACGCCTGCTTCCTCGCGGTCAGAGAAGCGATCGGATTGTTGCAAAGTCCGTCGCGCCGTCCTCGGAGCGTAAGCCACCGGAGATTTTCTGGCGGAGTTTCATCATCCTCGCATCCTGCTCGGCTAGATTGTTGGTGAACGGTACGTTGGGGTCGGAGAGGAAGCGCAGCACATCTTGCTTGCGGGTGTTGAGACGTAGCAGCAGTTTGTGGCAGACCCCGTTTGGTCAAAAAACTGAAACGGCCGGAACGCCGGTGTTATGTAGGACCAGCATAACGGTGCCGGTGGTATTCCCGTACAATTTCCAGACGGCCCACGACGCCGTCGCCGGGGGCAGGACAGGGCAGGGGGCGGTTATGGATTGGGCGCGCATCCTGGCCTACGTGACGGGGACGGTGGACCAGGAGCTGCTGGGGCGGAACAAATACCTGGCGGCCGAAAGATATCGGACGCCGAGGTGAAAATTGCACCCGCGCAGGGCTCCGCAGCACCCCGCACCGCTACGCAGAGAGAGTTTGCTGGCAGGTCCTTCCCCTCCGCCATTATCCGAAGGTCGGAACATGGCATCAAGCGATGCAGCGCTCGACTGGCTGGTCGAGCTTTCGGCAAACATCCCGGGCTGGCGAGCGGGCGAGGCGGCGCGGGCTGTCGCTGCTGCCGCCTATGACCTGGCGCCTCACCCGACCATCGTCGAGGTTGGCGTCTTCATGGGGCGCAGCACGTTTCTGATGGCCGGCGCGCGGCGTCTGCAGGGCAGCGGGCAAGTCTATTGCGTCGATCCGTTCGATTGCTCCGGCGATCCAGCCTCGGTTCCCCATTACGTGGATGTCCTCAGGAAGTTTCGCGGCCAGACGCTCGAGCAGGTCTTTCGATCGCAGATCAAGCACTTCAAGCTCGAAGGCACCGTCACCGTCTGCAAGGGGACTTCGCGCCAGATCGCGGCGAGCTGGCAGAAGCCAATCGATCTCCTGCTGCTCGATGCCGATCATTCACCCGACGGCGCGCGCGAAGCCTTTGAAAGCTGGACGCCCTTCGTCAAACACGGCGGGATCGTCGTCCTCGATAACACCGACGAACGGGTCTACGAGCCGTTGCATGACGGCAACTACCGGATTGCCAAGGAGCGCCTCGTGCCTCCCCATTTCGAGAATGTTCATCGGGTTGGGAACACGACATTTGCCACGCGGCTTTGACTGGCGCAGCAGGCCCGCCCCTCATTCACCCAGCCGCTTCGCGCGCCAATCCCATGGCATGTCGAAGGTGCCGGACCACAGGCCACGCCGCGCCTCGCGCGCCTCGTCTTCCTCCGGCGCGTAGTCGCTGCTGTGTCGCGTGAACACCAGGGCCCAGCCGGCGCGGACCATCTCGGCACCGAGGTCCTTGTCGCCCAGCCGGCAGAGCGCCGCGGTCCGGCCGTATTGATCGCTGGTGCGCGGTGTGCAGACGAGCTGGGGAGCCGTTGCTGGAGGGGCGTTCTCGCCGAGCACCGGCTCGGGAACGAGCAGCATGCGGAGGTAGGCGGCAGCCTCGCGACCGCAGGCGTACCCCTGGCCGTCGCGCTGACACACCTGGATGAGTTCGGGTGCATCGATGCCCCACAGGCGATAGGTCCGTCCCTCTAGTCTCAGGGTGTCGCCGTCGACGACGCGTCCCACGCCTGCCGCGCCCTGCAGCTGTCGTTCGTTTTCCGAAGGCGTGGGGGAACGGGGCTGAGCGACAGTGCTGGCAGGTGCTGCCGCCGCAGGGGCCGCTTGCGGCACCGGTGCACGCACGTTGGGCACCGGCGCTCGTCCTGAACCGGGAGGCGCCTGCGCGAACGCCGGCGATGCCAGAAGAAGCCCCAGGAGGAGGAATGCCTTAAGCAGGTTGGTGCGCCCGGAGGAAACTGCGGACACGAAGTCGAGGTTTGCGAGGTACATCTTCTCCTTGTGTCGCATGGTGCCACGTGGCCGGAGCTCCCTCAACCGGCTCCCACATTCAAGAGTTGACGGCGGTGCAAGTTCGGTGGAACGACTGGCATCCCCGTCCACGACCGGCTTCAAGCTCGAATGTTCGCCTACAAGCTCAATCTGTTGCATGTCTTTCTCCTGCCGAGCGCAGCGGCTTGCCTGTACTTTGCTTTATGGGAGAGCCGGCGCAGGACGGTCAGGCTCAGGCGACTGTTCTGGTCGCCGTGGCTCGCGATGATCGCAGGCCTCCTGTTGGTGTTCATGGAAGCCAGGATGAAGCAACCGGTGTGGCCCTTCTGGGCCGCCCTGGGGGGAGGCTTGGTCATCGGCGGTGCGCGTGGCCTGACCATGAAATTGGAAGTCGATGAGTTCTGGCTGGTGGTGCGACCCGCCGGCAGGCGCACCGTCATCTGGATCGCGGTTCTGGTGCTGACGGCGGCCCTTGTCGATATCGCAGGTGCGGCGATCGGGCCGAACGGCAAGATCTGGCGATACTATGCGACCATGGTTGCCATGGCGTGTTCGGGCTTGCTGTTCGGGCGCGCAATCGCCATGGCGGGGCGTGTCTGGCGCTTGGTCGGATGAGGCGAACGCCAGTCGGCCTCGACTAACCCAAGGGTATTCCAAAACTCATCTTGATCGCGATGACGAGGCTGGTGATGGCGATGCTGGCCAGGATCAGCCCGAAGACGCGACTGACGATCTCGACACCGGGCTGGCCAAGCACGCGAAAGATCGCTCCCGCCAGCGAGAACAGGACGAAGAAGATGACCAGGCAGATGAGCAGAATGCCTGTGGTCGTCGCCTGCTCGGCGACCGAGCGGGTGTTGTTGTCGGTGAGCAGGACCACCGTCAGCATCGCACCGGCGCCGGCGATGCCAGGCACTGCCAGGGGATAGACCGCACGCTCGAGCAGGCCGCCGGATGTCGCCGCGGCATCCGCTTCCTCCGATATCTTGCCCAGCACCATTTTCAGACCGAACAGCAGGAGGACGAGAGATCCGGCGAGCTGGAACGAGGCCATCGGGATCTTCAGCGCGTTGAGCAGGTGCTGTCCGGCGACGATGAAGAACAGCAACACCAGGAAAGAGATGCCGAGCGCGTAGAAGCCGACCAGGAGAGATTGTCGTCGGGTAAGTCCGGAGGTAACGGCGACGAAGACGGGCAGGCTCGCAATCGGGTCGAGGACGACGAACAAGGTGACGAACTCATAGGTGACATGGTTCGGAAAAATCGCATCCAAGGCAAGACTCCGTCGCTATCGATCGTTCGGTCGACCCCTGTCACAATCCGATAGCAGCAATCGATGTCGGCGACCATGGAGGTCATATGGTGGAACCTGTTCGTCCCGCCCGACCGCTTCTCCATCCGCTGACGGAGTTCCGCTGTGCCGCCCCGACGATCCACCTGACCGGTGCGGCGGTGAGCCGTCGTGGCACCTATGCCAAGGGCCTCTCCCGAATGCGTGAACGAGTTCCTCGGTGCGCGATGGCGATGTGATAGCCTCTGCCCGCGCGAACGGGGGGAGTGGGGGCGATGAGGTCTGTCGGGGCTGTTCTGTCTATTCTCTGGATCGTTGGCATCGGCATGGCCACCTGGCTTCTGGTGACCGAGGACCCCACAGGCCAGTCCTGGCTGGTGCGGTTCGTCGTCATACGGCCGCAGCAGGATCCCAACATCGTGGGGCTGGACGGGTTTGGACTTGTCTTTCAACTCGTCGACCCGGTGCGCCTCTTCATCGTCATGCTCGGACCAGTGATCGCGGGCGCGATCGGTCTTGCCCTATGGAGGCGCTTGTTCGGCTCCGGGCGTCGCGGCGGGATCAGGTAAGGGGCGGGGAATGTCATCGAGTACGACGAGCACGACACGGACCATTGCGGTCGGCGCCATCGGCAATGTGCTCGAATGGTATGACTTCGCGATCTATAGCTACTTCGCTGCCGGCATCGGCCGTGCGTTCTTCCCGGGCGCGGATCCGGTGGCGCGGTGCTGGCGGCCTTCGGTATCTTTGCCGTCGGCTTCCTCATGCGCCCGGTGGGCGGTGCGCTGATCGGCTATATCGGCGACCGGTTCGGCCGCCGCGCCGCGCTCACCTTCTCGGTGGCGGCAATGGCGATCCCGACCTTTCTCGTGGGCGCCATAGTGCTCGGGTTCGTCGGCGCCCTGCCGTTCTTCTGGCTGATGCACCATGCCGATCCCGCGGTCGCGCTCCTGGGACAGCTGGGCTTCGTTCTGGCCGTCGGCACCTTCGTCGGCACGCAACCGGCCATCATGGTCGAGGCCGCGCTCGTCGCGGTACGCTGCACCGCGATCGCGCACGGCTACAATGTGACCCTGGGGCTGGTGGGCGGCCTCAGCCCGCTGGCGGCAACGGGGCTGGTCAGCCGCACGGGCAAAGACTACAGCCCGGCCTTCATGATCATGGCAGCCGCCGCAATCTCCTTCTCGGCGCTCCTCGCCTTCAAGGAGACTTATAGGGCGCCGCTGCAAACGGCCTAGGCTGTGGCGATGGCTCGTGGACGGCCATCGTCGTCGACCGCGACAAAGGTGAAGACGGCGTCGGTCACCTTGACCCGGACACCCTGACCCTGTCGCATCGCCCAGACCTCGATCGATAGCGTCACCGACGATCGGCCAGTGCGCAGGGTCTCGGTGTAGCAGCACACGACGTCGCCCACTCTCACGGGTTCGCGAAACACGATGCGGTCCACCGCGACGGTGACCACGCGGCCGTTGGCGACGGTGGTGGCGGACATTTTGCCGGCCATGTCCATCAACGACATGATCCAGCCCCCGAAGATGTCACCTTTCGGATTGGTGTCGGTCGGCATGGCGAGCACGCGCGAAGCGAGATCGCCGCGCGGTTCCTGCAAGTCTTCCGTCACGTAACCGGAATCGGGCATGGGTCCCTCTGCGCAAGACGCGGATAAGTGGGCATCCTCCCGAACGTCGCTATGCTGCGACGCACACGCGATAATTAGGCGCCAAATGTGGCGATACAAGAGGAAATGCTGCAATGCACCAATTGAGGCAGCGAGGCCGCCCCAATGCTCACGCGTTGATCAGCCGAGGCTCAATTGAGCTTGATGCCTGCCTCGTTGATGAGCTTGCCGAGCAGGGTCCGCTGGCCCTTGATCCAGGCAGCGAACTCGGCGGGCGTGTTGGCGACCAGTTCGGCACCGGAGGGATCAAGACGCTCCCTCACTTTCGCGTCCTTGCAGGCTTCGGCGACGGCTGCCTGCATGCGGGCGATCAGCGGCGCCGGCGTGCCGGCTGCGGCAAACAGGCCGTTCCAGTCGTTCATGTCGAAGCCGGGAAGACCGCTCTCGGCGAGTGTCGGCACGTCGGGCAGCGTGGCCGCGCGCTTCAGGCTGGTCACGGCCAGCACGCGGGCGCGACCTGCCGCCACGGGCGGGCGAATCGACGAGGTCGTGATGATGACGGAGTCGACCGCGCTCGCGCCGATGTCGCGGGCAGCGTCGGCGCCGCCGCGATAGGGGACATGGATCAGCTTGATGCCGGCTAGGCTCTGCAGCGCCTCGCCCGCGAGATGGCCCATGCCGGCCGCGGGCGGCGTGCCGTAGCTGACGGTGCCGGGCTTGGCCTTGGCCATCGCGATGTATTCCTGGATGGTCTTGGCGGGAAAGTCGTGCTTCACGGCCACGACCTGGGGAAAGATCGACAGCTGCGTCACCGGCAGCCAGGTCGCCTCGTAATCGAATGGCACATCCTTGATCAGGTAGGGATTGGTGATCTGGTTGGCGGCATCGACCAGGAAAGTGTAGCCGTCACGCGGGGATTGCAGGACGACGTTCGCCGCCACGACGGCGTTGCCGCCCGTCCGGTTCTCGATGATGACCTGCTGGCCCAGCATTTCGGTCAGCCGCACGGCGAGATTGCGCGCGACGGTGTCGGCGGCGCCGCCGGCGGCGAATGCCACGACCCAGCGGATAGGCGCCTTGGGCCAATCGCTCTGGGCCGACGCCGAACGCACGAGGGCTGGTGCCGCGAGCGCGGCCCCGAGGAGGCCGCGGCGGGTCGGTTGACGCATGGATCGTCTCCTAAAGAAGTTCGGGAACCACCCAGAGCGCCGGCTCGCCACGCGCCACACGCTGGACGTTGTCGAAGCCGTTGCGCAGGCGGGTGATGTTGCTCTCCCAGGTCGGGCCGGCGAGATGGGCGGTTAGCACGACATTGTCGAGCTTCAGGAGGGGATTGTCAGGCGGCGTCGGCTCCTCGTCGAAGACGTCGAGGCCGGCGCCGAACAGCTTGCCGGCACTCAGTGCCGCGGTCATCGCCTTTTCGTCGATCACCGGGCCGCGCGATGTGTTCACGATGATCGCCGACGACTTCATGGCCGCGAGCTCGGCGGCACCCAGCAGGTGATGTGTCGAATCGTTCAGCGGCACATGCAACGAGACGATGTCGGAATGGCGCAGGATCTCGGGCAGCAGCCGGAAACGCACCCCGAGCGCATCCTCCTGCTCTTCCTTCAGGCGGGCGATGTCGTAGTAGTGGACGATCATGCCGAAGGCCTGTGCCAGCCGCGCCACCTTCTTGCCGATCGTGCCCAGGCCCACAATGCCCAGGACCTTGTTGCGGACCTCGTGGACGGTCGGCGGGGCGTTGCCGTGCCAGCGGCCGGCCGTGACGTTGGCGTGCTGGGTAATCAGGCGGCGCGATACCGCCAGCATCAGCAACAGGGCATGCTCGGAGACGGCGACGGAGTTGGCCCCGCCGTTGTTGCAAAACGGAACCTTGCTGGCGCGTGCGGCCTTCAGATCGGCGCGGTCGTAGCCGGCGCTCAGCAGCTGGATCAGCTTCAGCTTCGGCGCGTCCTTGAAGAGCTGCGGGTTGACGTATTGCTGCACGAAGCCAACGAAGTAGTCGGTGCCCGGCAGGGCTGCCTTCATCTCCGGCGAGTTGTGCAGCGCCTTCACGATCTCGAAGCCCTTGGGCGCGAGGTCGTCGACCATGGAGATGGTGTCCTTGGGTCCGACCACGAGTACGCGTTCAACCATTAGAATGCCTCCGCAGCAACACGATGAGATTTCAGAAGCCCGGGCAGGCGCCCGGGCTCGGTGCGGCCCCAGCCGCATTCGGCCGACAGGCCGAAATCGTCCGCGAACTGCCGTGCTACGGCGATGCGGGCTTTGTCGCCGGCGTCATCGTCGTAGTGCAGCAGCCCGAGATAGAGCCTGGTTCCCCCCTTGGGATTTGGCGGCTGTTTCCAGCCTTCGAGCGGGGCGTAGTAGGCCTCATCGGTACGGCCCTTGGGAACAGGAATGTGCAGGAAGTCGATGCGCCGTTTCGCGGCCGCTGCGATGCCGTTCATCATCTCAACGAGGATGGCGGCATCCTTGGGCTGCACCAGATGTTCGTCGCGCGGCGAGCCGTAGCAGAGGTGAAAACCCATCTCGACGCCTGCGGGCACGGCATCGCCCAGCCGGCCGAGCATCTCGAAGATCTGCGTTTTGTAGTGGGCCGGCCGGTCCTTGAAATAGTTCTCGAAGGCCAGCACCTCCTGGCAGACGTCCCATTGGATCGAGAGATCATCGGCGGGGATCGCCTTCACGATGTTGACCAGCGCCGCCTTCAGGGCGCGCTCGTAGACTCCGAAGTAGGTCTCGCGCGCCGGGCCGCTCACATAGAGATAGCCGCTGGCCTGCGGTGTCGGCAGGCAGACCTGGAAACGTACATGCAGAGGAATGGCGCCGGCCTCGCGCAGCCGCTTGAAGATGCTGTAGGACGCGAGCGCTGCCTTGTCGTAGCCGGTCTCGAACACCACCGTGGCGGGATCGACACTCGGCTTGAAGCGCACCTGCTCGACCTCGCGCACCACTTTGCCATCCCACTGGATGAACTTGTAGGGCGGCACCGTGGGATCGATCTCCATGGCCGGATGGTCGAGCAGCATCTGGCGCTGGAAATAGACCCAGCGCGAGCGTTCGCCGGTCTCGCCGTCGGGCATGCGGCTCAAGAACGGGCCGAGTTCCGCCGCCAGCGCACGGAACACCTGCTCGCTGTTGTCGAGCGGGATCGACCCGATCAGATGCAGACGGCCGGCAGGGTCCATCAGGCGACCTTTTCCAGCTTCTGCAGTGAGCGCAGGTATTTCGGCACCGGAACGCCGGGATGGGTGCTGGGCCAGTTGGTGTAGCTCACCTCGCCGACGTAGATGTCACCCTTCGAATCGACTGCAAGGCCGTGCGGCGACAGGAAGCGGCCGGTCTCCTGGCCCGGGCCATGCTCGCCACCCAGCCGGGCGATCGTCTTGCCCTTCTTGTCTACGATGCTGAGCCGCGGTCCCAGGTTCGTGTGCTTGGTATTGACCGGCATGCCCGGTCCCAGCTCGCCGATGATGAATTGCGGATTCTTGCCGCCGCAGCAATAGAGCGCGCAAGGGCGGTGCATGTTGTTCCACTGCGCCTCGTACTTGCCATTGCCGTCGAACACCTGCACGCGATGGTTCTCGCGGTCGGCGACGTAGACCCAGCCATCCTCGTCGGTGGCGATGTTGTGCGCGATATTGAATTCGCCGGGATCGGTGCCGGTGGTGCCCCAGCACATCAGATGCTTGCCGTCGGGCGAATATTTGTGGACCCGCGAATTGCCGTAACCGTCGGAGACGTAGATCTCGCCCTTGGGTGAGAGCGCGGTGTGGGTGCAGCGGTTGAACGGCTTGCCGCTCAGGAAGGGAGCGGGCTGGTTGGGCACGCCGATGGTCAGCAGCACCTTGCCATCGGTGCTGATCTTGCGGACGGTGTGGTCGCCGTCATCGGTGCAGTAGAGCGTGTCGTCGCTGTCGATATGGATGCCGTGGGCGCGGTTGAACAGGCCTTCGCCCCAGGAACGCAGGAAGTTGCCGTCGCGGTCGAACACCATCATCGGATGCTGGCCACGGTTGAAGACATAGACGTGGTCCTTGCTGTCGACGGCCACGGCCGCGACGTCGCGGAACTCCCAGCCATCAGGCAATTTTGCCCAGTTCTCGACCACGCGATAGCGATGCTCGCCGCTGCCCAGGATTACAGTCATGGTTTGCTCCTCGAGCGGACCGCGGGCCGCCAGGCCCGCCTCATGAGTGGGCCTGGAGGCCCGCGGTCCGGTTTGAACTTCATTGTCCAGCCAACACCGCTTCCGAGATCTTCTCGGCCGTCATCAGCGTGGGGAAATTGGTGTTGGCGCAGGGCACCACGGGGAAGACCGAGGCATCGACGACGCGCAGGCCCTGGACGCCGCGCACGCGGCCCTGCGTGTCGACCACCGCCATCGGATCGTCGTCGCGCCCCATGCGGCAGGTACAGGAGGCATGCCAGACGCCGATCGCGGCCTTGCGCACGAATGCTTCGAGCGCTTCGTCGTCGTTCATCACCTGGTCGAAGGTAAATCCCTCGACCACGAAATTGTCGATCATGTAGCGCCGGAGTGCCGCCGGCCCGTCGAGCAGGGTGGCCACCGCCTTGGTCAACCACTTGTTCTTGGTGTTGACCACGCCGATCTCGCGCACCCGGTCGCTGTAGGAGGCGGGGAAGGGAACGTCCGTCACCTTCCTGAGCGCATCAGTCATCTGCACCGCGGCCATCAGCTTAAAACCGCTCATCAGCCGGTCGAGGTCGCGCTTGTCGGAAAGCAGGTTGAACTCGACGACCGGCTCGCGTCGCCAGTCGCGCGAGGCGAGCTTGACCTGGCCGGTCTCGGAGTAGGTCTTGTTGATGAAGGTGAGCAGCGAGCCGATCTGCTCGCCCACCGCGTGCCAGGCCGATTTGCTGGCCACGGCCACGAACATGTCGCCCTTGGGAACGCCGGGCAGGTTCGACGAATAGCGCAGGCCGACGTGGATGTGCCGCCGCGTATGTTCGCGCAGGCGCGCGCTGCGCTTGATGAAGGAGGACAGCGCAATCGAGGGATGGTCCATCAACCGCTGGCCGACGCCGGGCAAGCCAGAGACGACGGGAATGCCGAGTTCGGCGAGCTGACCCACCGGCCCGATGCCGGCCCGCATCAGATGAGCGGGCGAGTGTATGGCGCCGCTGGACAGGATGATCTCGCGGCCACGGAACTCCTGCTCCTTGCCGCCGATCATCGCCGTCACGCCGATGCAGCGCGTGCCCTCGAACAGCAGCGACATGACCTGGGTGTCGGTCGAGATCGTGAGGTTGGGGCGCTTGCGCGTCTCGGTGTCGAGATAGCCCATCGCCGCCGACACCCGCCGTTCCTCGGCGTTGGAATGGGTGACGGGGAAGTAGCCTTCGACGAACTCGCCGTTCTGGTCGGGCAGGAACTTGAAGCCCTTTTCCTCGAACGCCTTGCCGACCGCCTGGGCGTGGCCGCTCCAGTGCTCGCGCGGAATGCGGCGGACCGGTATGCGGCCCTCCTTGCCGTGCAGCGGTCCGTCGAAGTCGAGGTCGCGCTCGACCTTCTTGAAGTAGGGCAGCACGTCGTTCCAGCCCCAGCCGGCGGCACCTCGCGCCTGCCAATCGTCATAGTCGGTGGGCGCGCCGCGATTGGCCATCTGGCCGTTGATCGACGAGCCGCCGCCCAGCACGCGGGCCTGCTCGTACTTGCGCAGCGGCGGCCGGTTCTCCTGCGGATTGTTGTGACTGACGACCTGGGTATGGACTTTGAGCTCGGTCCAATGGAAGCGCGGGTCGAAATAGGCCGTGCCGGAATAGCTGTCGGCGATTTCCGGCGGCTCCTTGCCCGGCGGCGTGTCCTGGCCTGCTTCGCACAGCAGGACCTTGTTGCTGCTCCTGGCCGAGAGCCGATGGGCCATGACCGAGCCGGCCGAGCCGCCGCCCACGATAATGTAATCGTACACCGCGCGTTTCCCCTTTTTGTTGGAGACACGCTAGCACGCCTGCAGGCCGATGTGGCCAATGCAAGAAAGCACTGCGGAACTGCGAACCGCGGGGCGCGTTCTCCGTCCACCCCCAACCGGAGGAGGAAAGACGAATGATAAAGCGTAAGGTGTTGACCCTGGCCCTCGTGGCCGCCGCCGCCGGCGCCACCAGCGCCCAGACTGTGACCTCGCCATCGGTCGGTCCCGGCAGCGTAACGACCCCGCCGGTCAATCCCGGCACCGTGACGACTCCCAGTGTGCCAGGCACGCCGGGCATCGGCGGCGCCACCATCATGCCGCCGGGCACTACCTCGGGTGGCGTGACCACGCCGGGTGTGACGCCGCCGTCGGTTGCGACTCCGGACATCGCCAACCTCCCAGCGGCCAACGCCGAAGGGTCGGCCGTGGCTCGCGCCCGCATCGAGGCCGAGGGCTACAGCAACGTGCGGGGCCTGACGCGTGGTCCGGATGGCAATTGGCGTGGCCAGGCGACGCGCGGTGGTGCCCGCGTAGGCGTCACCGTCGACGCCAGCGGCCGCGTCGCCACTGAGTAACCGAGCGTATTACTGGAGCGCCGATCGCCCGCCTCGTCGTCGGACAGGGTGGGCTTTCGGCGTTGCCGACGGCAGTGAAGCCTGCAATCGTTTTGCAAGGTTCGCACGGGAGGTTTCGTATGCCGGACATCACAGCCGCAAACGCCGACGTCGCCACACCGGAACTCATGAAGTCGATTTCCGCGGCCTTCAACAGCCGCGACGTCGACCGCATCGTCGCCTGCTTCACCGACGATGCCACCTTCTGGCTGGCGCGCGGCCCGGAGCCGGTCGGTCGCACGCTTCGCGGCAAGGCGGAAATCCGCAAGACGCTCGCCGACCGCTTCAAGGTGATCCCGGACATGCGCTGGGACCACAAGGAGTACATTTTTGCCGGCAACCGCGCGATCTCGGTCTGGACCGTAAAGGGCAAAGGTGCAGACGGTGAGGACCTCAACTACCAGGGCTGCGACATCTATACGTTCCGCGGCGGAAAGATCTCGGCCAAGGACACCTACTGGAAGATCGTCGAACAGAAGGATCGCCTCTGATGGCCCTCGATCTGGTGATCCGCGGCGGCACGGTCGTCGACGGCTCGGGCAAGGCCCGTTTCACGGCCGACGTCGGCATCGCCGACGGCAAGATCGTCGAGATCGGCCGCGTCACCTCCGTCGCTGCCCGCACCATTGATGCCGACGGCTTGATCGTCTCGCCGGGCTTCATCGACGGCCACACACATATGGATGCGCAGGTGGCGTGGGATCCGCTGGGTACCTGCTCGTGCTGGCACGGCGTCACGTCGGTGATCATGAGCAACTGCGGCTTCGCGCTGGCGCCGTGCAAGCCGGAGGATCGCGACTGGTATGCGCGCTGCCTGTCGGCGGTCGAAGACATTCCAACGGAGGCGATGGCCGCCGGCCTCGACTGGACTTGGGAGACCTTCCCGGAATACCTCGCCACCGTCGAGCGGCTGCCCAAGGCGATCAACTACGGCATGTACATCGGCCATTCGGCGCTGCGCATGTATGTCATGGGGAAGCGCGCGCTCTCGGAGAAGGCGACCGAGGACGACATGTTGCGCATGGCCGCGTCGGTGCAGGAAGCGTTGCGCGCCGGCGCTATGGGCTTTTCCAGTTCGCGCGCCTCGACGCATGTGACGCCCGACGACACGCCTGTTGCGAGCCGCATCGCCGAGTGGGAGGAGATCGATCGCATCATTGCCGCGATGGCCGAACTCGATGCCGGTATCTTCCAGGTCGGCCCTGATATCGCCAGTGGTGCGGCGCACCGCGCCTTCCTTGCGCGCCTGCGTGAAGTCGCTCTCACTTACAAGCGGCCGATCATGTTCGGCGTGCTGGCGACCAAGCAGGGCGACGATCCGACAGGTTGGGCTTACCAGACGCGCTATATCGACGACACGGTCGCCGCCGGTGGCCGCATGTTCGGCCAGGGCACGACACGTTCGATCAACGCCATTTTCTCGCTGAAGTCCTATCTGCCGTTCGACGTGCTACCGGCGTGGCGCAAGGTCCGCGACCTGCCGATGGACGAGCAAAAGCGCCAGCTGGCCGATCCCGAGGTGCGGCGCGAGCTGGTGGCGGCCGAGGGCCGGATGAAGCCGCGCGACAACGTCTTCCAGGGAGGAGGGGCCGCAACCACGGATCCGCGCAAGCCCGACTATTCCAACCTGTTCGCGATGAAAGGCGTCGACTGGGACGATCCGACGGTCGAGCAGCTTGCCAGGGCGCGCGGACAGCATCCGGTCGAGGTCATGATCGACCTGTCGCTGGCCAACGAGAACCAGGTCTATGTCCAGCCGCTGGTCAACGAGTCGCCGGACGACGTGCTCGGCATCCTGAAGCACGATCGCACGCTCGCCACCTTCTCGGATTCCGGCGCTCATGTGTGCCAGGAGATGGGCTCGTCGCTGCAGACGCATCTGCTCAGCTACTGGGTGCGCAAGCGCGGCGCCTTCACGCTCGAGCAAGCGGTCAAGAAGCTCACCCACGACAACGCCAAGGCCTGGGAACTCGACGATCGCGGTCTGATCCGCGAAGGCTACAGGGCGGACGTGGTGCTGTTCGAGGAGAACGGCATCCGGCCCAGCCTGCCGACGGTCGAAAAAGACCTGCCCGGTGGCGCCCGCCGCCTGGTGCAGAAGGCCGAGGGCATCAGGGCGACGCTGGTGAACGGCGCCGTGGCGTTCGAGAACGGCGAGGCGACCGGGGCTTACTTCGGCCATGTTCTGAAGGGCAAACTGGCGTCATGACACGCTACGTCCTCGCCGCCGCCCTGATGGCAATTGCCAGCTCGGCGGCTGCGCAGACCAAGACCAATCCGGCAAACGCGCCGGGCGCCGCCGACACGAAGGTCCGCCTCCAGACGCTGGGCTACAAGGACGTCCACGATCTGCGCCGCGGCCCGGACGGCCAATGGACAGCCAAGGCAACGCGCGGCAACACCGAGAAGTCGGTGACGGCCTGGCCCAACGGCAGCGTGATCGCCCGCTAGTCCTCATAAGGGACCGCGGGCCTCCAGGCCCGCCTCGTGGCGATGATTTGAGCGGGCCTGGAGGCCCGCGGTCCCTTATGACAGTTCTTTGCGCACGATCGCCGCGCCTGCTGCCAGTGACTTCAGCTTTCCGAAGGCGGTCGCGCGCGGCAGGTATTTCATGCCGCAATCGGGTGCCGGCAGCAGCTTGTCGGGCGACATGTATTTCAGGCCGGCGCGGATGCGTTCGGCGATCTTCTCCGGCGTCTCGATCTCGGGATCGTTGAGGTCGATGACGCCCAGCATGACCTTCTTCGGTGCGAGGTCCTTCAGTACGCCGAGGTCGATCTTGGGCTGCGCCGATTCGATGGAGATCTGCTGGGCGATGGTGTCGGCGAGCTGCGGCAGGAACGAATATCCCGTGGGCTTGCTGAGGCCCGGCACGACGGCGGCATAGCCGAAGCAGAGATGGACCACCGTGGGCACGGTGATGCCTTCCAGCGCGCGGTTGATCACTTTTACGGCGTAGCGGCTGGCCTCTTCGGGATTGTTGCGCAGCCACGGCTCATCGAGCTGGATTACGTCGGCGCCGGCCTTGACCAGGTCGCGCGCTTCCTCGTTCACCGCCGCGGCATAGTCCATGCACATCGCCTCGGCGTCCTTGTAGAACTCGTCCTTGACCTGCTGGCCCATGGTGAAGGGGCCGGGCAGGGTGATCTTGGCCGGACGATCGGTGTTGGCGCGCAGGAACTGCATGTCGCGCAGTTCCACGGGCCGCGTACGCCGGAGCTTGCCGACGACTCGCGGCACCGGCGTCTTCTGGCCCGACCGCGTCATCACGTAGCCGGGGTTCTCCTGGTCGATGCCGTCCAGCGCCGTGGCGAAATGGTTGGAATAGCTTTCGCGGCGCATCTCGCCATCGGTGATGATGTCGATGCCGGCGCGTTCCATGTCACGGATGGCGAGCAGGGTGGCGTCGTCCTGCGCCTGCTGCAGATAGGCCTCGGGCACGCGCCAGATCTCTTTCAGGCGCGTGCGTGGAACGACCTTCGACAGCATCTCGCGGTTCACCAGCCAGTCGGGCTGCGGGTAGGAGCCGACGACGGTGGTCTGCAACAATACTTCGGGCACTGCTTCTCCTACTGCAACTTGATGTCGGCCTTCTTGGCCAACTCTGCGTTTTCCTTGACCTCGCGCGCGACGATCTTGTCGAATTCGGCCGCCGTCGTTGGCGAGGCGTCGGTACCGAGCGCCGCCAGCCGTTCCTTGACCTCGGGTGACTCGAGCGCCTTCCTCACCTCGGCATTGAGCCGTTCGATCAGCGCCGACGGCGTGCCGGCCGGCGCGAACAGGCCGACCCAGAAATTGTAGCCGCTGTCCTTGAAGCCCTGTTCCTCCGTGGTCGGAAGGTCGGGCAGCACCGACGAGCGCTTGGGGCTGCCGTTGGCCAGTGCCACCACGCGGTTGTCGCGGATCATCGGAAGGGCGGCGATCACCGGGCAGAAATAGATGTCGGTGCGACCGTTCATCGTGTCGCTGAGCGCCTCGGGCGTGCCTTTATAAGGGATGTGCACCGTGTCGATGCCGGCGGCGAGCTTGAATTTCTCGGCGTTCATGTGGGTGCCGCTGCCGGTGCCGGCGGTCGCATAGGTGAGCTTGCCCGGCTGCTCTTTCGCAGCCTTCACATAGTCGGCCGCGGTTTTCCAGCCCTTCGACGGCGAGGCGACCATGATGTTGGGCTGCACTGCGAGCAGGCTGATCGCAGGCAGATCCTTCACCGTGTCATACGTCATGTTGGGATAGATCGCGGCATTGACCGTGTGCGCCGAGGAGTTGGCGAGCAGCGTGTATCCGTCGGGGGCAGCCTTCGCGACCTGGCCCGCGCCGATCGTGCCGCCGGCGCCCGGCTTGTTGTCGACGATGACGGTCTGGCCCAGGTTCTTGGTCATGACCGCGGCCAGCGCGCGCGCCACGACGTCGGTGGCGCTGCCTGCCGTGAAGGGCACGATGATGTGGATCGGCTTGTCGGGATAGTTCTGCGCCGAAGCGGGCAGGGCGGCGAGCGCCACTGCGAGTGCCCCGGTGAGCACGAGTGCAATCAGACGTGTCATGGATAGCCTCCCATTATGTCGCCGCTATTTCGCGGCTGACGCTTTTTACTTTTAGTCCTGACAGAATCCGCTCGCCCGACGCCGCCAGTCTGGCGCGCAGGCTCGCGATATCGGGCCATGCGAGCCTACCATCGCGCTTGGCGAAGCGGCCAGCAACCAGCACGTCGCGCATCCGCGCCCCCGAACCCTGCATTACCACCGAGGCGACCGGATCGTGCACCGGCCACATGGCGAGCGGTCCCAGCGACATTACCGCAATATCTGCCTGCTTGCCCGGCGTCAGGCTGCCGATGCGATCGGCCATGCCCAGCATCGCGGCTCCCCGGGTGGTGATCCAGTCGAATGCCTCGGCGGCCGGCACGGTCGAGGTCGCGGGAATGCCGCCGCTCCTGGTCCGTTCCGCGGCATTGTCGAGGGCGCGCTGCGAGGCCAGTGCCATGCGGGCCACCGTGAACATGTCGCCGCTGATCGCCGATTCGAGGTCGACGCCGACCGAGGGGCCCGCGCCCAGCGCGCGCAGACGGCCGGTGATGGGATGGCCGTGGCCTTGCGCCATCTCGTTCTCCGGTGTGATCGAGAAACTGACGCCCAGCTCGACGAAGGCTTTTAGCTGCGCATCGGTGAGGTTGTTGCCGTGCACGATGTTGATGTGTGGGCCGACCAGGCCGCGCGCCATCAAGGTCTCCCAGCCGCCCGGGGTCTTGGCCTCGCCGCCACCCTGGTGCATCGACGCAACCATGCCCAGCTCGCGGGCGAGAGCGAAATCGTGGGCGCTGACTTCCAGCGTGGAATAGTGCGGGCCGAGCACCGCCATGCCGAGCGTGACCAGCGCACTGCGATCGGCGAGTGGCCCCTTCAGCAGGCGCTCGATCTCCTGGCGCGGGTGAGGGACCTCGGAGAAATGCGGCTCCCCAGGCTTGGGATCGGGTTTGGGCGAGCCATGGAAGAAGGCGGCGCGGATGCCGCTCTCCTTGAGGCCCGCGATTCCCGCGTCGGTGTGCGCCGGGGTCGGGTTGTTGTGGCACCAGTCGACCAGGGTGGTGACGCCGTGGTCGAGCTGGTTGAGCGCCCCTGCCAGCGTCGCGACATGGATATCGTCGGGCGTGAACACCGTGGCGAGGCCCGCGTGCACATGACGAAAGTATTCCAGCAGGGTCCAGTTGGCCGCCACCGAGCGCAGCGCCGTTTGCCAAGTGTGCATGTGGGCATTGACCAGGCCCGGCAGCACGAAATGACCGGCGCAATCGACCGTCTCGGCGTCACCGGCCGCGATCGACGGCGCGATGGCGGCGATGCGCCCGTCCTCGATCAGCACGTCGCCGCTGGGCAAGGCGCCCAGCGTCGGGTCCTGGGTGACGACGATGCCGGATTTCAGCAGCAACTTCGACATGGCTATTTCAGCCCGTCGCTTACCTCGACGTTCTCGGATTTGAGCGTCATGCCGGCGGCGCGCGCGAGCTCGACCAGCAGCACGGAGAAATCGACATCGCCGGGATGCTGATGCGACAGCGACAGTATCGAGTCGCGCGTAACCGACGCGGTCGGCATCATCACGCCGAAGGATTTGGCGGCGCCCATGCCCAGTTCCATGTCCTTCAGCAGCAGCTTGGGCGTGAAGGTGGTGGTGAAGTCGAGATTCACCAGCGCCGGCGTCTTGTACCTCGTGTACATCGAGCCCAGCACGCTCTGGTTGATCGATTCCAGGAACACATGGCGCGGTATGCCGGCCTTCTCGGCCAGCAGGGTGATCTCGCACAACGACTGGATGATGACGCCGAACATGGTGTTGTGCGCGATCTTCCAGATGCGCGAGAGCTCGCCCTCGCCAACGTACATCGCCGAGCGGCCGAGGGCGGAGAGCAGCGGCTCGACGGCGTCGTATTCGGCCCTGGGGCCTGAGGCCACGACCAGCAGCTTGCCCGCCTTGGCGACCTTGGCGTTGCCGGAGACCGGCGCGCTCAGATAGGCGACGCCTGCCTCGGTCAGGCTCTTGCGGATCTCGGCCGAGCCGGAGTCGGAGATCGACGACATGTCGACGACGCGCTTGGGTCGCGCGTTGCCCGACAGCACACCGCCCTTGCCGAACAGGATGTCCTTCAGGTCGTCAGTGGTCGAAACCATGGTGAAGACGGTGGCGCAGTGGGCCATCGCCATCTTGTCCGTGACGACCTCGGCGCCGATCTGGGCCAGTGGATCAGCCTTCGACGCCGTGCGGTTCCAGACCGAGACGCCGTGGCCGGCCTTGACCAGGCGGGAGGCCATCGCCTCACCCATACGGCCGAGGCCGATCCAGCCGATCGAATGCGATGCTTTGCTGCTCATGTCGATGGAACCTCGGGAGGACGATTGCGTTTGACGTTGCTCTGTAGTTTGGGAGGGGATTAAGTCTCTGTCCATGTCTCTCGCCTTCGCCCGCATGGCCAGCCGAGCAGGCTGCCTGATTCTCCTCGGTGTCCTGGGCTCGTGCGGCGGCGCACTGCCCAACGTCGCCATTTCCCGGCATCAAGCCGAACGCTTCTACGGCACGCCCACCGCAATGACGTCGGTCGCGAGCCTGGTGCGTGCGCGCGGCATCCAAGTGCCGGATGAATCCTCGCCGGTACCGTTGCTCGAACAATTGCAGGCCGAACTCGCCAAGAGCGATCCGAGCGGCGCCTATGCCGGCATTACCTACGATCTCACCAGAGGCAATGTTCTCGGCCGCGACTGGCTCATCCAGAGTCCGAACCGCTGGGGGCGTCCGGCCAGCGATCTGCCGTACTACCCACTGGATTGCAAAGACTGCGACCGCGATATTCTGCTGCCCTCCTGCAGCACCGACACCGACTGTGCTGGCGGCGGCGTTTGCGGCACCATCTGGCCTTTGCCGGGCAGTCCACGTGGCGCAGACCGCAAGGTGTGCTTCGGTCATTCCGATGCACTGCTGGTCGATGTCCACGATCTCGTTGCTGCGGCACGGCAGAGCGTCGACATCAACCTGCTGCAGCCGGCGCCCGACACCCGCTTTCTCGGTGCCTTGCGCGATGCCCTGAACGACCTCGCACGGAGCCGCCGGCCGGTCTCGGTCCGCATCATCGTCGGCCAGTATCCGCCGGATGAGGCCAACGCTTCGGCGTTTCTCTCGGAACTGACCTCCGAACTGCGCGACATTCCGGGGGCCCGGCTCACGGTGAGCGTCGCGGCAATGCGTTCCTGCGCCGTTACCGAGGATTGCGACAGCTACTCCTGGAACCACGCCAAGATCGTCACCGTCGATGGCCGCGAGGCGATGGTCGGCGGCCACAACATGTGGTCGCCTGACTATCTGGTCGACAATCCTGTGCACGATCTGTCGATGCGCGTGCGCGGACCCGCTGCGGCCAGCGCGTCGCGCTTCGCCGACCGACTCTGGCAATATGTCTGTGCCAGCGTCGGCAAGAAGGCGTCGATATCCCTGGCGAATTTCGCCAGCGGGCAGAGCGTGCCGGCAAATGAATGTCCGGTGGCCCCAGCGCCGATCTCGCCGTCACGTGC
This sequence comes from Alphaproteobacteria bacterium, assembly GCA_947474005.1. Classification (GTDB taxonomy): domain Bacteria; phylum Pseudomonadota; class Alphaproteobacteria; order Reyranellales; family Reyranellaceae; genus Reyranella. Next base: position 20,123 of record CANJHI010000074.1, read on the forward strand.
TGCAGGCGGCGTGCCGATCCTGGCGGTCGGCCGGCTCGGTGCCGGGATCACCAAGGATTTCGCCAATCAAAGTGAGCTCGCGCGCGACCTCATGTTGGGGGCCGCCCAGCACAGTATCCGTATCGTGCAGCAGGATCTCGGCTTCAGTTTCGGGCGTGCCGACACGCTGTTTCCCGACAGCACGATCGATCGGCTCGTCGATTTCCTGCGTCGCCGCGACGGCCACATCTACATCGTGCTGTCCAACCTGGGCGCCGCAGGCAACAGCGGCAGCACCTATTCAAATGGCGTTACTCTGGAAGCGCTCGCGCGTCATCTGCGCGACGCCGTCCAGCGGCGGGTCGAGGCGAAGGACCCGCTGTCGCGCTACGAGATCCGCAGGGGACCCGATCCGGTCAATGCGCTGCTGTGCGAGCGCGTGCATCTCGCGCCTTTCCGCTTTGGTCCCGACGCAACCTGGCCGAGCGGCAAGACGATCTCCAACCATTCGAAACTCTGGATGGTCGACGACCGGGTCTTCTACATCGGCTCGGACAACATGTACCCGGTGAATCTCCAGGAGTTTGGCTACATCGTCGACGACAAGAAGGCCGCCGCCGATATCCTCGACGCCTACTGGAAGCCCTTGTGGCAATGGTCGCAACGCGCTGTAGTGTCGGGCGAGGGCGTCGAGAAGTGCATTTTCCGCGAGGTCAAGCAGTAGGCGCGAGCGGCCTACGCCTTGGCCGGATCGATCGGCGTCACGATTCCCTCGGCCGCCTCGATCACCTCGCCGGCGTCGAGGCAGAGGTCCTCGCGGTTGCGCATCGACATGATCTGGACGCCGGTGCGCAGCTTGCCGTGGCTGCCGACCGGAACGGCGAGGCCGGGCAGGCCGAGCAGCGGGGCGAGCAGGGCGGGGCGCATCGCTTCCAGCACCTGCGCCTGGCCGTCGCGGGTGATGTCGGCCACCTGCTTGGGCGGCAGATCGGCGAGCGTGGGCAGGATCAGCAGCGGCCACTGCTGGAAGAAGGTCATCCAGCGGAACAGCAGGCTTTCGCGTTCGGTGAGGGCGGCGACATAGGTCGCGAGGTCGACCGCCTTGTGAATGTCGAGCCAGCCCCGCATGGCGGCGATGCCGTCGGGGTCGCCCATCTTCTGCATTGTCGGCCAGAGGCCGCCGATCACGTCGGTGACACAGATCTCATGCCAGAGTTCGACGCCGCGCTCGATGTCGGGCGGCAGCACCTCCTCGACGACGTAGCCCGCGGCCTGCAGATGCTTGCCAGCCTGGCGCACCGCCGCGACCTGCGCCGGATGGTTCTTGCCGCCCGGCACCTCGGGCACGATCGCGACCTTGATCGGCCGTGCCGGCGGCGAGCCCCGCATCGGCACGTCGTTCCAGCGCCAGTCACGCCGGTCGCCGCGCGCCATTACCTCGAGGGCCAAGCGTGCGTCGCGCACCGTGCGCGTATGCGGACCCTGCACCGCCATCAGCACGGCGCCGATCGGACGTCCTGTTGCCGCGGCGGAGGGATTGAAGGACGGAATGCGGGCAAAGCCCGTGCGCAGGCCGACGACGCCGTTGCAGTAGGCGGGGATGCGCACCGAGCCGCCGATGTCGTTGCCGTGCGCGATCGGGCCGATGCCGGTGGCGACGGCGGCCCCCGCACCGCCGCTCGAGCCGCCCGGCGTCACCGAGGGATCGCGCGGGTTGAGCGTGCGGCCGTGCAGCGCGTTGTCGGTGAAGATGCGCATGGAGAAGGCCGGCGCATTGGTGCGGCCGACGATGATGGCGCCGGCATGTTTTAGGTTGGCGACAACGGGGCTGTCTTCCTTGGCGATCAGGTCCTTCAGCGGGATGACGCCGTTGTCGGTCGGCAAGCCCGCCTGGTCGACGTTGATCTTGGTCGTGACCGGCACGCCATGCAGCGGCGGCAGCGCGTGGCCGCGGGCGCGGGCGGCATCGGCGGTCTCGGCCTGGGCGCGGGCGTCGTCTTCGAGCACGCGCACCACGGCATTGATCGCCGGATTGACCTTGTGCAGGCGGGCCAGCACCGAATCGACGGCTTCACGGGCCGAGGCCTGTCCGGTGCGGATGAGGCGCGCCAGGTCGGTCGCGTCGTATTGCCAGAGGTCCATGAACGCTTCTCCTTCAATCGCCGCACCGTCCGGGAGAAGCCGTCAGTTTGCAAGTATGCCGATGTCGCGTCAGTTGCCCCTTTGACGCGTGCAGTCCCACGGGCAGGGCTGGGGCGGGCCACAGGCGGCCAATGGCATCAGCAACAGCGCAATCAGCAGAAGTCTCAACGCCATCCGAACCTCCAACGCTCGGCCTCGTCCCTGGCAAAGACCGCTATGTGCAATGATCTCGAAGGCCAATCCGGGGAAGTCACAATTCGGAGAGGCGGCAGCACCTCATTGCGCCTTCTTCGATTCCATGCCGAAGAAGATCATGTTGCCGTCGAGGTCGGCGACGTCGCGCAGGCCGTGGTCGTAATCCTTGGGTTCCTTGAGCACCTTGGCGCCGCGCCTGGGCGGCCGAAATCAGATGGAGCGTGACCTCGCCCGAGCACAGGCCGGCATAGAAGGTCGGCGTGCCGCACTCGAAGGCGACATCGAAGCCGATCTTGTCGCGATAGTAGGCGAGGCTCTCCAGGATGTTCTTCATGGTGAAGACGGTCGTGCTGCCGCGCATCATCGGACTTCTCCCAGGCAGGTGACGCCGCACAAATTATCAGAGGGGACGGCCGAGGAGAATCAGCTATTGGCGGGGAAAGCTGGCGGTTAGTGTCGGGGCGAAGCGCGAAGGAGAAGCGGCATGAAATGGCAGGACCGTCGTCTGCTCGACCTGTTCGGGATAGAACATCCCATCCTGCAGGCGCCGATGGCCGGCGTGACCTCGCCGCAGATGGCGATCGCGACCTCCGAGGCGGGCGCGCTGGGCTCCATCGCCGCCGCGATGCTGACGCCGGAGGGCACCCGCCAGGAACTTCAGATGGTGAAGCAGGGCACCGGCCGGCCGTTCAACATCAACTTCTTCGCCCACAAGTCGCCGCCGGCTGATGCCGGGCGCGACACGCGTTGGCGGCAGAAGCTCGCGCCATACTATGGCGAACTCGGCATTGCGGCCGATGCCAGGGGGCCGTCGCGTGCCGCGTTCGACGCCTCGTTTTGCGATCTCCTGCTGGAGTTCATGCCGAAAGTGGCCAGCTTCCATTTCGGCCTGCCCGACCGCTCCCTGGTGAAGCGCCTGAAGGCGGCGAAGATCCTTGTCATCAGCTCGGCCACGACGGCTGAGGAGGCGCGCTGGCTGGAAGGTGAGGGCGTCGATGCGGTGATCGCCCAAGGCGCCGAGGCCGGCGGCCATCGCGGCATGTTCCTGGTCGACGATATCTCGCGCCAGGCCGGCACGATGGCACTGGTGCCGCAGGTCGTGGACGCGGTGAAGGTGCCGGTGATCGCCGCCGGCGGCATCGGCGACGGGCGCGGCATAGCCGCGGCGCTGGCGCTGGGTGCGGCCGGCGCGCAGATTGGCACGGCCTTCATGCTGACGCCGGAGGCCAAGACGACGCCGCTGCATCGGGCGGCGCTGAAGCAGGCCAACGACAACAGCACGACGCTCACCAACGTGTTCACCGGTCGCGCGGCGCGCGGGATCGTAAACCGCATCATCCGCGAGATCGGACCGATGAGCGCCGATGCGCCGGCCTTTCCGCTCGCCGCCGAAGCGACACAACCCTTGCGCGGTCCCGCCGAGGCCAAGGGCTCGACCGACTTCACGTCGCTGTGGAGCGGTCAGGCGCCGACGCTGGCGCGCGAGATGCCGGCGGGCGAATTGGTCGCCGCGATGGTCCGCGAGACCGAGGCTGCGTTCAGGCGGACGCGGGGATGACCGTGTCGAGCAGCCGGTCGACGAAGCCGCGCGTGATCGGCGCGTGGCCCATCAGCAGGCGGTAGAAGAGCGGGCCGAAGACGAGGTCGAGGACGAGCGCCATGTCGGCGGGCGGCGCGATCAACCCGTCCTCGATGCAGCGTTCCAGCAGCAGGCGCGTGGCGTCGCGGTTGCGGGCGATGAATTCGTTGCGGAAGGCCTTGGCGAGTTCGGTTTCGGACTGCGCGGCGGCCACCATGGCCGCGACGCTGCGGCCGGCAGGAGCGGCGAAAGCGTCGGCCACCGCGTAGAGCTGGGCACGGAGCGCGGCATAGGGCGAAC
>CANJHI010000075.1 GCA_947474005.1 Alphaproteobacteria bacterium
GGCGCCAAGGTGCAGATCGGCAAGTCGGGCAAGTTCTGCGGCCAGAGCGCGGTGCAGATGCACGGCGGCATGGGCGTCACCGACGAGCTCTCGGTCAGCCACTACTTCAAGCGGCTGACAATGATCGACCTGATGTTCGGCAACCAGCAGCACCACCTGACGCGCTACAGCAACCTCGCGATGGCGGCCTGATGTTTCCCTCCCCCGTAGGGGGAGGTGGCCCGGAGGGCCGGAGGGGGACATGAGCGCGATCGTCGACATCATCGTGCCGGTATTCGGCATGGTGCTGATCGGCTGGGTGATCGGCCGCACGCCGCTGCTCAGCGCCGAGGGGTTGCGCGGCCTGACCGGCGTCACCTTCTACGCGCTGTTCCCGGCGCTGCTCTTCCGGTCGATGGCCAAGGTGCGGATCGAGGCGCTTGAGCCCGATATCCTGCTGGCCTTCTTCGGCGCCGTGTTTCTGCTCTATGCCGTGCTGATGTTGCTGGGCCGCGCCGCCGGCATGGGCGTGGGCGACCGCACCATGCTGGCGCTGAGCGGGGTCTTCTCCAACGGCGTCGGCATCGGCATCCCCTTCATCACCTATGCCTTCGGCGAGAAGGGGCTGGTGCCGCTCCTGATGATCATCAGCGTGCATTCGCTGATCCTGCTCACCTTCTCGTCCTTCCTGATGGAAATGGATGCCAGAGGTGGCGTCCGCCGCCGGCTGCTCGGCCGGCTGGGTGGCGCGGCGCTCAACATGCTGAAGCATCCCGTCATCCCGGCGATCTTCGCCGGGCTCGCCTGGGGTGAGCTCACCCGTCTGGTGCCCGGCCTTGCCACGCCCGCGGTGATCGACCGCATCCTGCAGGCGCTCGCGCTGGCGGCGCCGCCCTGCGGCCTGATCATGGTCGGCGCGTCGCTGGCCCACGTCGGCCTCCGCGGCCACTGGCAGTCGGCGGCGGTCGCCACGGTGTTCAAGCTGGCGGCGCTGCCGCTGCTGGTGTGGACGCTGGGGCGTTACGTCTTCCAGCTCGATCCGCTGTGGCTCACCGTGGCGACGCTGAACGCCGCCCTGCCGGCCGGCGCCAATGTCTATCTGGTTGCCCAGATGTACGGTGTCGGCGTCGCCCGGGCGACCAATGCCGTCGTGATCTCGACGGCGGCGAGCGTGGTCACGTTGTCGATTGCGTTGCTGCTTTTGGGCGTCCAGGCGCGCTAGACTTCGGTACGCTAGACTTCGGGACGCCAAGCTTCGATAGGGGGGTGAAGCCATGACTTACGAAACGGTTCAGGTACAGAAGCTCACCGGCGGTTGCGGCGCCGAAATTCTCGGCCTCGATCTCAAGACGATGAGCAATCGTCAATGGGACGAGGTGCAGCGTGCCTTCACCGAGCACGGCGTGATCTTCTTTCGCGAACAGGAGCTGACGCCCGACCAGCATCTCGAGTTCGCGCGGCGTTGGGCGCCGGTCGACGTCAATCGCTTCTTCAAGGCCGTGCCGGGCCACCCGGAGATCGCCGAGGTGCGCAAGGAGCCCGAGCAGAAGACCAATATCGGCGGCGGCTGGCACACCGACCACAGCTACGACCAGGAACCGGCGATGGGCTCCATCCTGCTGGCGCGCGAGCTGCCGGAGGAGGGTGGCGACACGCTATTTGCCAACATGTATCGCGCCTTCGAGACGCTCTCGCCCGGCTTGCAGCGCACGCTCGAGGGCATGCGGGCCGTCCACGGCTCGGCCCACATCTTCGGCAAGGGCGGCGTCAACGACAAGAATCCCGAGGGTGGCAGCCGCTACGAAAACCAGGACAAGGTCGGCGGCGACGTCCTTCATCCGGTCGTGATCAGCCATCCGCTGAGCGGCCGCAAGGCGCTCTACGTCAATCCGGCCTTCACGCTGCATTTCGAGGATTGGTCCGTCGAGGACAGCAAGCCGCTGCTCGATCATCTCTACCGCCACGCGGCGCGGCCGGAATTCACCTGCCGCTTCCGCTGGCGCGAGGGCTCGATCGCCTTCTGGGACAACCGCGCCACCTGGCACTACGCCGCCAACGACTATCACGGCGAGCGCCGCCTGATGCACCGCATCACCGTCGCCGGCTGCAAGCTCGAGGCCGCCAGCGCTTGACGCGGGATCAGGCGCGGCCAGTCATCAGCGCTTCCTGGTCGAGGGGCGCATAGAAGAAATCGCCGGGGCGAAAGTCGTGGCCGAGGTCACCGAGCAGTCGGCGTTGGCGCGGCGTGCAGCGTTCGAACAGCGCCTTCACCGGTCCGCCGAAATCGTAGGGCTTCATGAACATCTGGCAGTAATTGTACAGGATGGTCTTGCGTGCCTTGCCGGAGTGGTTGGGCGACGGGCCATGCCAGATCGCGTGCGGGAAGACATAGGCATCGCCCGCCTTGCCGAGCAGAGGCACCGTGCCCGGCGACTTCGGGCCGGGAATGCGCTCGGCGCGCTCGGGGAACGGCCGGAGGTGGCTGCCGGGGAAAATCGTGAAGTTGCCGCTGTCCGGCGCCGTAACGTCGGTCAGCAGGTACATCACCTTCACGGCGAGCGGCCGGCTGGTCTCGGTGACGCGGATACTTTTCTGAGCTTCCCCGCCGTCCGTATGGATGTAGCCGGGAAACATGTCGGTCGACGCGCGGATGATCGCCTGACTCATCGAGAACTGGATGTACGGGCCCATCAGATCGAGGATCAGGTCGAAGATGGCCGGCCGGTCGATCAGGTCGATGAACGCCTGATGGTAGGGAAGCAGGTCGCGCCGGTCCATGAACGCGTCCTTGTTCTGGTCAGGCAACTTCCAGGCGTAGTGGCCGCGCTGCAGCTCGGTCGCTGCCGGCTCGTAGCCCGGCTGCGTGCGCACGTGGTCGAGCTGGTCGGAGAAGAAGTCGACTTCCGCCGGACTCAATGCCCCTTCGATTTGAAGGTAGCCGTCAACCGCCCATTGTTCGCGCTGCGCCTCGGTCAGAGTCCGGGTCGTATTGGCCAGCATGCGATCCTCCGTGGTGCCGAAAGCAGCTGGCAGTGTAGCGCGATCCGCGGCGCCTGTCGGCGGCCCGCTACCGCATGGCGGCCCAAAGCAGGTCGCGCCAAATAGGCGCCGGCCATGACCGACGAGTCCGAGCGCACCGCATCACCGTCGCCGGCTGCGCGTTGTAGCCGGCGACGGGAGCGGCGTAGAGGCCTGCTCGAGGGCTGCTACTTGAGCTTCAGCGTCATCGCGCCGATGCCCATGGCGAGGTTGTAGCCCGCGTTCTGGACGATGCCCGAGGCGATCATGCCGATCTCGGCATTGGGGCCGCCATAGAGCCAGTTGCCGCCGGCCTGGCTGCCGGCCGCCGCGGTGGTCTGCTCGCCGACGTAGGTGCCACTGAGCGTCGTCGCCGCGCGATCCGAGCCCAGCGAATAGACGCGCCAGATCGTGTGGATCGCCTTGGTGTAGCCGATGTCGACGCCGACCTTGTCGATCGTGCCGGTGTACTCAGCGCTCTGTGCGCCGTCCTTGCTCAGGAAGACACACTCCATGCTCTTGCTCGAGCCCAGGACATAGCCCGTGCCGCCTGCGATGTTGCAGGTGAGAGAGCCGATATAAATGCGGGAATTGGCGTTGGTGGTATTGAGCTGCTGCGGGGTCGACTGCTGCATGCAGCCACCGACAGTCAAGGCGAGGGCGGCCGCGATTGCGATTTTCTTCATCAAGATCAAACACTCCATTAGCGAATGGCCGCCCAAAGGAGCGCCAGTCCGGACAAAGCCATTACGATGTCGAGCAGGCGCTGAAAAGTGGCGACACTCAACCTATCCACGATCAAGCGTGCAGTGTAGGTGCCGGCCATCACCGACGAGCCCGAGATCAGGCCCTTGATCACGATGTCGGTTGGCAGCGCACCGAATTGGCGGAAGGTCACGGCCTTGCTGATGTAGAGGGCGAGCGAGCCCGCGGCTTCGGTGGCGATGAAGGCACCCTTGACCAGGCCGTAGGCGGCAAAGGCCGGCACGCTGAGCGGGCCGGTCGAGACCACGATGCCGGTCAGGAACCCGATGACGGCGCCGGCGATGGCCAGGTGCCAGAAACCGAACTTGAAGTTGCGGGCGGCCAGCCAGCGGCGGCCGGGGATCATCGCCAGGAAGAAGACGCCGAGCGCGATGTCGACGGCCTTCTCGGGCAGGATCAGCAGGGTTCGCGCGCCCACCGCCGCGGCGGGAATACCACCCAGTGCGTAGGCGGCACAGGCCCGCCAGTCGATCTCCTTCCACCACGAGGTGATCTTGGCGAAATTCGACATCAGGGCGACGACAGCCATGATCGGGATGGCTTCGCGCGGGCCGAACGCCAGGACCAGGATCGGCAGCAGGATGATGGTGGCGCCGGTGCCGACGATGCCGCTCACCGTGCCGGCGATGAAACCGACGACGAGGACGAGGGCGTAGATCAGCATTGGACCGCGGGCCTCCAGGCCCGCTTCAGATCATGAGCGGGCCTCCAGGCCCGCGGTCCGGATGACTCAGTAGCCAAGGTTGGGGCGCAGCCACTTCTCTGCCTGCTCGAGCGAGACACCGCGGCGCTTGGCGTAGTCTTCGAGCTGGTCGCGGCCGATGCGGGCGACGCCGAAGTATGCCGCCTCGGGATGGGCGAAGTAGTAGCCCGACACCGCCGACGTCGGCATCATCGCGAAGCTTTCGGTCAGCGTGATGCCGGCATTCTGGCCGGCATTCAGCAGGCGGAAGAGTTCGGGCTTCTGGCTGTGGTCGGGGCAGGCGGGATAGCCCGGTGCCGGGCGGATGCCGCGGTATTTCTCGCGCGTCAGCTCGTCGTTGGTCAGCGCCTCGTCGGGGGCGTAGCCCCACAGCGTCTTGCGCACGCGCTCGTGCAGGCGTTCGGCAAAGGCCTCGGCCAGGCGGTCGGCCAGCGCCTTCAGCAAGATGTCGGAATAGTCGTCGTGGTCGGCCTTGAAGCGCGCGAGATGCTCCTCGATGCCGTGACCGGTGGTGACGGCGAAGCCGCCGATCCAGTCGGCCTCGGGCGAGATGAAATCGGCCAGGCACATGTTGGCGCGCGGCGCCCGCTTCTCGATCTGCTGGCGCAGGAAATAGAGGCGCGAGACCTCCTTGGTCCGCGTGTCGTCACTGTAGAGCACGACATCGTCGCCGTCGCGGCGGCACGGCCAGAAGGTGACGACGCCTTTTGCCGTGAGCCACTTCTCGCGCACGATGTGATCCAGCATCTTGCGCGCGTCGGCATAGAGCTTCCTGGCGCTGTCGCCGACCACGGGATCCTCGAGGATCGCCGGGTAGTTGCCGGCCAGTTCCCAGGCGCGGAAGAACGGCGTCCAGTCGATGCGCTCGACCAGCTCGTGCAGCGGATACTCGGCGAAGACGCGCGTGCCGGTGATCGCGGGCTTGGGCGGCGTGTAGGCCGACCAGTCGATCCTGAAGTCGTTGATGCGGGCGGCTTCCAGCGCGACGACCTTTTCCTTGGTGCCGCCGGCGCGCTCGACGCGGATGGCCTCGTACTCCGCCGCGACCTTGATCGCGAAATCCGCGGCCTGCGAGCCCGATTCCGAGACCAGGGCCGAACAGACGCCGACGGCGCGCGAGGCGTCGAGCACATGCACGGTCGTGCCCTTGTAGCGCGGCGCGATCCTGAGCGCGGTGTGGACCTTGGATGTCGTGGCGCCGCCGATCAGCAGCGGCAGGTGGAAGCCCTGGCGGGTCATCTCCTCGGCCACCGTCACCATCTCGTCGAGCGAGGGCGTGATCAGGCCCGAGAGGCCGATGATGTCGGCCTTGTTGTCGTTGGCGGTCTTCAGGATGTCCTGGAACGGCACCATGACGCCGAGATCGATGACCTCGAAATTGTTGCACTGGAGCACGACGCCCACGATGTTCTTGCCGATGTCGTGAACGTCGCCCTTGACCGTCGCCATGACGATCTTGCCCTTGGGCCGGGAGCCTGCGGTCTTCTGCGCCTCGATATAGGGCAGCAGGTGCGCGACAGCCTTCTTCATCACGCGCGCGCTCTTCACCACCTGCGGCAGGAACATCTTGCCGGCGCCGAACAGATCGCCGACCACGTTCATGCCGGCCATCAGCGGGCCCTCGATCACCTCAATCGGCCGCGCGATCTGCAGGCGCGCCTCCTCGGTATCGGCCACGACCCACTGGTCGAGGCCCTTCACCAGCGCATGCTCCAGCCGCTTGTCGACCGGCCAGCTCCGCCATTCGGCGTCCTGGACTTCGGCTGCTTCGCCGGTGCCCTTGTACTTGGGCGCGAGCTCGAGCAGCCGGTCCGTCGAATCGGGCCGGCGGTTCAGGATCACATCCTCGCAGGCGTCGCGCAGCTCGGCCGGGATCTGGTCGTAGACTTCGAGCTGGCCGGCATTGACGATGCCCATGTCCATGCCCGCCTGGATGGCGTGGTAGAGGAACACCGAATGCATCGCCTTGCGCACCGGCTCGTTGCCGCGGAAGGCGAAGGAGAGGTTCGAGACGCCGCCCGAAATCTTGACGTGCGGGCAGCGCTGCTTGATCTCACGCGTCGCCTCGATGAAGTCGACCCCGTAGTTGTTGTGCTCCTCGATGCCGGTCGCGACCGCGAAGACGTTGGGATCGAAGATGATGTCCTCGGGCGGGAAGCCGACCTGGTTGACCAGGATGTCGTAGGCGCGGGCGCAGATCTCGACCTTGCGCTCCTTGGTGTCGGCCTGGCCCTTCTCGTCGAACGCCATGACGACGACGGCGGCGCCGTAGCGGCGCACCTTGCGGGCATGCTCGATGAAGGGCTCGACGCCCTCCTTCATGGAGATCGAGTTCACGATCGGCTTGCCGGCGACGCATTTCAGGCCGGCCTCGATGATGCTCCACTTGGAGCTGTCGATCATGATCGGCACCCTGGCGATGTCGGGCTCGACCGCGATCAGCTTCAGGAACGTGTCCATCGCCTTCTCGGAATCGAGCAGGCCCTCGTCCATGTTGACGTCGATGATCTGGGCGCCGCTGTCGACCTGCTGGCGTGCCACCTCGACGGCGGCCGTGAAGTCGCCTTCCAGGACCAGCTTCTTGAACCTGGCCGAGCCGGTGACGTTGGTGCGCTCGCCGATGTTGATGAAGGTCGCGCGCGGTCCAGTCGGTTGCTCGAGATTTTGATCGTCGGCCATCAGAAAAAACTCGCTGCTTCCATACCCGACAGACGCAGCGCCGGCGGCAGCGCATGCCATTGCCGGGGTTTTACGTCCTTCACCGCTTCGGCGATCGCCTTGATGTGGGCCGGCGTCGTGCCGCAGCAGCCGCCGACCACGTTCAGCCAGCCGTTCTGGGCCCAGCCCTTGACCAGCTTGGCCGTCATTTCCGGCGGCTCGTCGTAGGCGCCGAGCTCGTTGGGCAGGCCGGCGTTGGGATAGACGCAGAGCATGCCCTCGACCTGCGGATTGAGCGCGCTCACGTAAGGGTGCAGCTCGGTGGCGCCGAAGCTGCAGTTCAGCCCCATGGTGAGCGGCTTGGCGTGCCGCACCGAATGCCAGAAGGCCTCGACCGTCTGGCCCGAGAGATTGCGGCCGGCAAGATCGGTGAGCGTCATCGACACCATCACCGGCAGTTCCTCAGCCCTCGCCTCGCCCGCCTCGTCGGCCGCCACGAGGGCGGCCTTGGCATTCAGCGTGTCGAACACGGTCTCGATCAGGATAAAGTCGACGCCGCCGTCGAGCAGCCCGTCGATCTGTTCGCGATACATGTCCTTCACCTCGTCGAAGGTGACGGCGCGATAGCCCGGATCGTTGACGTTGGGCGACACCGACAGGGTCTTGTTGGTCGGGCCGAGCGCGCCGGCCACGAAGCGCGGCTTGGCCGGATCGCGCGCGGTCGCGGCGTCGGCGCAGGCGCGCGTGAGTCTGGCCGCGGCGATGTTGATCTCGCGCGCCATGCCGGTGATGCCGTAGTCGGAGAGGCTGATGGCGTTGGAGTTGAAGGTGTTGGTGGCCACGATGTCGGCGCCGGCGTCGAGATAGGCATTGCAGATCTCGCCCACGATCTCGGGCCGCGTCAGGTTGAGCAGGTCGTTGTTGCCCTTCTGGTCGTGGTTGAACGTGCGCCCGGCGCGGAAACCTTCCTCGTCGAGCCTATAGCTCTGGATCATCGAGCCGTAGGGCCCGTCCTTCACCAGGATGCGCTCGGCGCCGATCTCGCGCAGTTGGTCGGCTTTTTCAGCCCGAGTAAGGGGGGCGGTCATCGCGGACGTAATCCCAGCAGATGGCAGGTGGCAAAGGTAAGGTCGGCGCGGTTCAGGGTATAAAAATGGAACTGGTCCACGCCCTCGGACTGCAGGCGGCGACAGAGGTCACCGGCCACGGTGGCGGCGATCATGCGCCGCGTCTCGACGTCGTCGTCGAGCCCCTGGAACATCTCGGCGAGCCAGGTCGGCACCTTGGAGCCGCACAGGCCTGCCATCTTCTTGATGCCCTGGAAGTTCGACACCGGCATCACACCCGGCACGATCGGCACATGAACGCCCGCTGCCGCCGCGTGGTCGCGGAAGCGCAGGAAGTCGTCGGCGTCGAAGAAGAACTGGGTGATGCAGCGGTCGGCACCGGCATCGACCTTGCGCTTCAGGTTCTCGAGATCTGCCTTGGCGTCGGCCGAATCGGGGTGCTTCTCGGGATAGCCTGCGATGCTGATCTGGAAGTCGCCGATCTTCTTCAGGCCGGCGACCAGCGCGGCGGCATTTTCGTAGCCGCCGGGGTGGGGACTGTACTTACCGCCCATGCCGGATGGCGGATCGCCACGCAGCGCCACGATGTGACGGATGCCGGCATCCCAATAGGCGCGCGCCACGTCGTCGATCTCGCCCTGGGTTGCGGCGACGCAGGTGAGGTGGGCGGCGGCGTCGATGCCGGTCTCGGACTTGAGCCGCGCGACCGTCTCGTGCGTGCGCTGGCGCGTCGAGCCACCGGCGCCGTAGGTCACGGAAAAGAACGTCGGCTGAAGCGGCGTCAGGCGGGTTACCGTTTCCCACAGGGTGCGCTCGGCGGCTTCGGTCTTGGGCGGCGAGAATTCGAACGAGACCCTGAGCCCCTGCGGCGCGCGGGCGGGAAACTCCGTCGCCGACGTGCTCCCCGTGGAACTCAGGGGATTGCCGATCGGACCGGTATCGGGACTCATCGTGAAACTCCGTGCGAAAGGACGGGTGCCTGGCCGGGGCGTCGGACGCTCTCGCGCTCGCCGCGCCAAATGCCGGTCATCAGCCGGCGACCGGGAAAGTGGATGGGTTCGAGCGCGGCGAGGCCGGCGCTCTTCAGCCAGCCCTGGACCTGATTGTCGGCGAAGCCGAGATGGACGTGGGCATGCTCGCGCTTCAGCTCGACCATGTCGTGCGGCGAGAAGTCGACCACCAGAACGGTGCCGCCCGGACGCACGACGCGGGCGGCCTCGGCCAGCGCCGCCGACGGATCGTCGGCGTAATGCAGGACATGATGGATGGTCACGACATCGAAGCTGTCGGCCTCGAACGGCAGGGCATACATGTCGCCCTGGCGGATCTCGACATTGTCGAGGCCGGCACGGGCGAGGTTGGCGCGGGCCAGCGCCAGCATTTCGCGGCTCTGGTCGACGCCCACCGCCTGTTCGACCTTGGGCGCCAGCACTTCGAGCAGACGGCCGGTGCCGGTGCCGATGTCGAGCAGCCGGCGCGCGCCCAGCGGCAGGTGATGGGCAAGCGCGCGCTCGATCTCGCGATCGGCCACATGCAGCGCGCGCAATTCGTCCCAGCGCTGGGCATTGTCGCGGAAGAAGCGGGCTGCCGCGTTCTGGCGGCGCTGTTGCAGGGCATCCAGCCGCGCCCGGTCGGCGGAAATTCTGGCGTGCTTGGGATCGAGCCGGCGCACGAACTCACGGACCAGTGCCGCATCGTCTCCCGAAGTAACCAGGCGGAAGCGGGTGAACTGGCCTTCGCGGAACCGTTCCAGCAGGCCCGCCTCGACGACCAGTTTCAGATGGCGAGACACCCGCGGCTGGCTCTGGCCCAGCACATGGACATAGTCGCTGACGGTGAGGTCTTCGCGGGCCGCGAGCGCCAGGATACGGAGCCTGGTGTCTTCGGCCGCTGCCCTCAGGAGGCTGAGAAGATGATCCATATAAGGGCATATATAAGCATATCTTTATACATGCAAGGCTAAATTGAGAGGCCGCTGCATCGCTTGTGAACGACATTCACTTCTAACTGCGGCGTTCGTGTGCAACACTGCATTAAGAATGCGGCGACCCAACGCCGCTTCATGTGTTTTGGCCCGGTCTCTCTGGGCTGGCGGGATGGCCCCGGGGTTTGCGTAGATGGTCGAGTATCTGCCTGGAATGATGATGATGCGGAAAGCCCGCCGTGCGCTCGTCGCCATGACCGCCGCCGCTGCGCTGGTGAGTGGTTGTGCATCAGGTGACACCGGCGCCACCGAAGTATGGGATCCGATCGAGACGCCCAACCGCATCCTGTTTTCGCTCAACCGCGTCGTCGATATCATCGCGCTGCGCCCCGTTGCGGTCATCTATCGCGATTGGGTGCCGGAGCCGGCGCAGAAGAGCGTGCGCAACCTGCTCGACAATCTCGGCGAGCCGGTGACGGCCATCAACGAAGTATTCCAGGGCAATCCCAACCGCGCCGCCACCACCATGGCGCGCTTTCTCGTGAATTCGACCATCGGCGTCGCTGGCCTGTTCGACGTCGCCACGATGCTCGGCCTCGAACGGACCAAGGAAGACGCCGGCAAGACCATCGGCCTCTATGCCGGCGCCGAGCCGGAAAATGGCGGTTTCTATCTGATGCTGCCGCTCATCGGTCCGTCCAACGCCCGCGACGGCACCGGCATGATGATCGACTATCTGGTCGACCCGTTCCGTATCCTGACCTTCAACCTGGCGATCGACTGGACCGTCTACCAGGCCGCGCGCTACGGCATGAACGTGGTCGACTACCGGTCGCGTACGATCTTCGCGCTCGACGATCTGGAGAAAAACAGCGTCGACTACTATGCCGCCCTGCGCAGTGCCTACACCCAGAACCGCGCCGACCTGATCCGCCAAAAGCGCGAAAAGACCGACACCAAGAGTGAACTCGAGCGCCGCGACAACATCGCGCTGGTGCGCTAGAACCCCTCGACCGCATTCATTTTTTTAGGAAACGAACAGTGCCGCTGCTCGCCATACGTCGTGTCGTACTGTGCCTTGCCGCCAGCGCCGCGGTCGCTCTTTTCGTTCAGCCCGCGTCCGCTGCCGACCCGGCCAAGCTGATCGAGACGGTCGCCGGGGAGGTCATCGATATCATCAAGACCAAGACCGGAGCCGATCGCCAGAACGCCATCAAGAAGGTCCTTCAAACGAACTTCGACATGAACGCCATGGGGCGTTCGGCCCTGGGGACGCACTGGAACCAGACCACGGAAGCCCAGCGCACCCGTTTCCTCGCGGCGGTGGAAACCGCCGAGGCGCGTGCCTACAGCGAGCGGTTCGGCGCCTATGCCGGCCAGACGCTTACCGTCGGCAAGGTGACCACGCGCCCCAACGGCGTCTCGATCGTCGACAGCCGCCTCAACCAGAGCACCGGCCAGCCGATCAAGCTCGAATGGGAAGTGCGCAACGGCAGCCAGGGGCCGGTCGTTACCGACGTCAAAGTCGAGGGCGTCAGCATGGTCATGACTAGACGTTCGGATTTCAATTCCTACATTCAGAACAATGGCGGCACCGTTGAGCCGCTGATCAAGGAACTGGAAGCCCGCGCCGCCCGCTGAGACCGTCGAATTGCCCCCCCCCCTTGAATTGAACGGATGGGGCGTTCGACGTAGACTTTTCACCGGGAGGCGTATCGATCGGTCCGGGGATCCTGCGGGGCAGGGCGACGGACCGGAGGAGAACGCCATGGATAGCGTATTACTCAAGAATCCGACCGAGCCCAGATCTGCTGATTTGAGGGCTGTCGACCCTGTTTGGGCGCGAATCCGTGAGGCCGCCCAGGCTGCCGCCGCAGCCGAGCCGGTGCTGGCGGGAACCCTGCACGCCACCATCCTCAGTCAGCCGAAGTTCGAGAGCGCGCTCAGCTATCATCTCGCCCGGCTCGCCGGGACGACCGAGGTGCCGGCCGCCCTGATCCGCCAGACCTTCGACGAGGCCTTTGCCGCCGATCCTTCCATCACCGTTGCCGCACGTGCCGACATCGTGGCGGTGGCGGATCGCGATCCTGCCTGCACCAGCCTTCTCGACCCGTTGCTCTGGTTCAAGGGCTATCACGCGCTGCAGACCTATCGCACCGCCCATTGGCTGTGGCTGCAAGGCCGCCAGTCGCTCGCCCATTTTCTGCAGAGCCGGGCGAGCGCCCTGTTCGGTCTCGACATCCATCCCGGTGCGGTGATCGGAAAGAGCATCTTCATCGACCATGGCACCGGCGTGGTGATCGGCGAGACCGCCGTGGTGGAAGACGGCGTTTCCATGCTGCACGGCGTGACCCTGGGCGGCACCGGCAAGGAACGCGGTGATCGTCATCCCAAGGTGCGTCGTGGCGTGCTGCTGGGCGCCGGCGCCAAGGTGCTGGGCAACATCGAGATCGGCGCCTGCGCCAAGATCGCGGCGGGCAGCGTGGTGCTCGAACCCGTCCCGGCCGGCTGCACGGCGGCCGGCGTGCCGGCGCGTATCATCGGCTGCGTCGATGTGCCGGAACCGGCGATGGAGATGGATCAGCGGATCTGAAGTCCTACATCATGCCCGGCGCGCCGAGGTCGGTGCCGTCGACGAGGCGGCTGTAGCGGAAGGGATAAGGATCGACGATCGGCGGATCGCCGGCGATCAGGTCGGCGGCGAGCTGTCCCGCTGCCGGCCCGATACCGAAGCCATGGCCGCTGTACCCTGTCGAAAGATGCAGACCGGGCAGCGAGTCGACTGCCGAAATCACCGGTATGCCGTCGGGTGTCGAATCGATGAGGCCGCCCCACGCCTGCGCCGGCTTCAGGCCGACCAGCGCCGGATAATATTCAGCGAGCCGTGTCAGTCCCAGTTTGACCAGCGCCGGATCGGGCGCCGGATCGAGCGTGCGCTGCCGCTCGAAGGGGGACACGCGGTCGAGCGCCCAGCGCGACAAGGCTTCTGGTCCCTCGAAGAACGAACGGCCGATGGAGAATTTCAACCCCGCGCGGCGCTTCTTGAAGGTCGGCCAGAACTGGCGCGCATAGAGCAGGCCCTGTGGCGACAGCTCGACCAAGCCACGCCCGCCCAGGCCCACGGTGTAGCCGCCGTCGAGGCGGCGGCGGATGGTGACGTCGGGCATCGACAGGCCACCATCGGTCACCGCGGGCGCGGCGACCGTCGCGAACGATGTCGAGCGCACGCTGGCCTGTGCGAGCCGAATGCCGTGCCAGCGGCAGAACAGCGAACTCCAGGCACCGCCCGCGCACAGCACGGCCCGGGTGCGGATCGTGCCCCTCTCGGTGACGACGCCCGAGACCTTGCCAGCCTCCATCTCGAGCCCGCGCGCCGCGCAGTCCTGATGGATCGTGGCCCCCAGCCGCCGCGCGCCCTCGGCGATGGCGGGGCCGGCCAGCGCCGGCTCGGCACGGCCGTCGGTCGGCGAATGCACGCCGCCGATCCAGTCGACGATGCTGCCGGGCGTCATTGCCTTGGCCTCGGCGCCGCTCAGTATGCGGCTGTGCATCTGATAGTCCCGTGCGCGCAGCGTCCACTCTTCCCATTGGGCGAGGTCGGCCGGCCGAGTGGTGACGTAGAGCAGGCCGGTGCGGCGAAAGCCTGTTTCGACGCCCAGTTCGCGGCCGAGATCGCCCCAGATTTCCAGGCTCTTCATGGCCAGCGGCAGTTCGCGCAGGTCGCGGTGCTGCTGGCGGCACCAGCCCCAGTTGCGGCTGCTCTGCTCGCCGCCGACCCGGCCCTTGTCGAGCAGGGCGACCGAGAGCCCCTTCTTGGCCAGGGCATAGGCGGCGGCGCTGCCGGCGATGCCCGCTCCGATCACCACGACGTCGGCCGAGCCCGGCAGCCTTTCGTCACTCAAAACTGGTTGCACAGGCGGAGACATCGGCGGGTTCCCTGAGGTGCTATGCTGACACGCAATTACTGTAGCGCGGATGAGGCTTTCCGTAAGCGCGGCAAAGAGAGCGGGGGAACGCGATGAGTGAGGTTCGTATTCTGGCGACTGGTCTCGGCTTTCCCGAAGGTCCGGTGGTCATGCCTGACGGTTCGGTGATCCTGACGGAGATCCGCAACAATCGCTGCTCGCGTGTCTCGCCTGACGGCGAGGTGTCGCTGTTCTCGGCGACCGGCGGCGGCCCCAACGGCCTCGCGGTCGGACCCGACGGCGCGCTCTATCTCTGCAACAACGGCGGCAGCCGCTATGTCGAAGGCAACTCGATGGGTGTGGCGCCGCATCCCGACTACAAGCACGGCTTCATCCAGCGCCTCGACCGCACCAGCGGCAAGATGACCGAGCTCTACATCGAGTGCGACGGCCACAGACTGTCGGCGCCCAACGACCTGGTGTTCGACAAGGCCGGTGGCTTCTACTTCACCGATCTCGGCAAGCGTTACGCCCGCCAGCGCGACCACGGCGGCGTCTACTACGCCAAGCCGGACGGCTCGACGATCAAGTGCCTCGTCCATCCGTTCCTCAGCCCCAACGGCTGCAGCCTGTCGCCCGACGGCAAGATCCTCTACGTCGCCGACACCGAAAGCGCGCGGCTGTGGGCCTTCGACATTGAAGGTCCGGGCACGCTGCGCAAGCCAACCGGCAACGCCCATCACAGCGGCCGCGTCGTCGGTGCCGTCGGCAGCAACGCGCGCTTCGACAGTCTCGCGGTGCTGGAGAACGGCAACATCACGGTGGCCACGCTCAACACCGGCATGATCACCGAGTTCTCGCCGGCGGGCGCCATCGTGCGCGAAGTGAAGATGCCCGACATCTATCCGACCAACATCTGCTTCGGCGGACCCGACATGCGCACGGCCTACATCACCCTGTCGGACAAGGGCCAGCTCGCGACCATGACCTGGCCGACGCCGGGACTGAAGCTCAACTTCAATTGAGAGGAGAAGCCATCATGGCAGGCAATGAAAGGGCAATCATCGATCTCGACCGGAAACGCATGCGGGCGATGGTGGCGAAGGATGTCGAGACTTTGGAGTCCCTGCTGGCCGACGATCTGATCTACACGCACTCCTCGGCACGCCTCGATACCAAGAGGAGTCTGATTCAAGGCATGGTCTCGGGCACGACTGTCTACACCGGCGTCAAGCCCTCTGACGTGAAGGCGCAGGACCTCGGCGATACGGTGGTCCTGACGGGCATCGCGCATATCGAGGTCGTGTCGAACGGCACGCCAAATGCCTTTGGTGTCCGCTTCACCGACGTCTACACCAGGCGCGATGACCGCTGGCAAATGGTAACGTGGCAGTCGACACGCCTGCCGGCATAGGAGACAGAACAATGACCGATATCAATATCGCGCCCAATCTTCCGCAGTGGATGAAGGATCATGTCGACCGTTATCTCTCGAGCGGCGGCACCGATGGGCATATGTACAAGATCACGCTGCCCAACCTGCCGGAACTGAACGTTCCGTCGCTGCTGCTGATCACCAAGGGACGCAAGTCGGGCCAGAAGTTCCTGTTCCCGCTGTTCTACGGGCGTAGCGACGACAAGGGAGCCGGCCAGGGCTACTTCGTCGTCGCCTCCAAGGGCGGCGCGCCGGAGCATCCCGGCTGGTACCGCAATCTCCTGGCCAATCCGGAGGTCGAGATCCAGGTCGGCACGGCGAAGATGAAGGCCCGCGCCCGCATCGCATCAGGCGAGGAGCGCGCCCGGCTGTGGAAGGTGGGCGTCGGCTTCTGGCCGCCCTATGCCGACTATCAGGTCAAGGCGGGCTCGCGCGAGATCCCCGTCGTCGTGCTCGATCCGATCAGCTAACGCTCGCTAACAAGGCATTCAGAATTCTTCCTCCCCCGTTTTACGGGGGAGGAGAAATTGATTCTGATTTGGTTGGAAAGACTTTAGCCGTCCGCTAGTTGGCGGTCATGCCGCCGTCGATCACGAGTTCGCTGCCGGTGACCCAGGCGGCATCGTCGGAGGCGAGGTAGAGGCAGCCCGCCGCGATGTCGTCGGGCGTGCCGAAGCGGCCGAGCGGCGTCGCCTCCAGGCGCTTGCGGGCGACGTCGGGATTGGAATGGCCCGGCACGGTCATCGGCGTGTCGACGAAGCCCGGATGGACCGAGTTCACGCGGATCTTGTCCGGCGCGTACTGGATCGCCGCGGCCTTGGAGAAGATGCGCACCGCGCCCTTGGAGGCGTGATAGGCGGCGTTGGCATGCGAGCCGATGATGCCGCAGATCGAAGAGATGTTGATGATCGAGCCGCCGCCGGCCCGCAGCATCGCCGGCACCGCGGCCTTGGTGCCGAGGAAGACGCCGGTGGCGTTGATCTCCATGACCCAGTTCCACTGCTCCAGGGTCTGATCGGCCAGGCGCGGTCCCGCCGTCAGGCTGGTCTGGATGTTGAGCGTGGGATCGCGCCCCGAGATGCCGGCGATGTTGCACAGGATGTCGAGGCGGCCGTAGGCCTTCTCGGCATCGGCCACGATCTCGGCCCAGCGCGCCTCGCGGCGCACGTCCTGGGTCGCGAAGGTCGCCGTCCCGCCTGAAGAGACGATCTCCTTCTCGACCGTCTTGCCGAGGGCGGCGTTGCTGTCGGTGAGCACGACGGAAGCGCCATGCAGGGCGAACAGCCTGGCCGTTGCCGCGCCGATGCCGGAGGCGCCGCCCGTCACGAGCGCCACCTTGCCGATCAGTCTCTTTCCCGGTTGCATGCCTGCTCTCCTCGTTTCCCCGACAGTGTTTTCGCCCGCGATCGTGGCGCGGGATCGTGGCCCGGGATCGTGGCACGGCGGCCAGCGAAACGACAGGCGGCGGCCTGATTGACTCCCCCGGCCGGGGCCGCACAATCCCTGCAACCAAGAAGAGATCGGGCGAGGGAACCATGCGCTTTGTGAACAAGGTGGCGTTGATCACCGCGGCGGCGAACGGCATCGGCCGCGCGACCGCGCAGATCATGGCGCGCGAGGGCGCAACCGTGATCTGCGTCGACAATCATCAGGAGCGCCTCGACGAGGCGGTGCCGGCGTTGCGCCGGACGGCCGCCCACGGCGGCAAGGTCGAGGGCAGGCTGGTCGATGCGCTTGATGCCGCCCAGGTCGACAAGGTCGTGGCCGAGGTGGCGCGCGATCACGGCCAGATCGACATCCTGGTCAATGCGGTGGGCGGCAGCACGGTGATCGCCAATCCGCAGGCGACGACCGAGCAGCTGGCTTTCGCCGACTGGCAGAAGCTGATTGCCTTCAACCTCGACGGCACCTTTCTGTTCACTCACGCCGTCATCCCGGTGATGAAGCGGCAACGCCGCGGCAAGATCGTCAACCTGGCCTCGATCGCCGGGCGCGGCCTCAGCTGGAACAGTTCGAGCGCCTATGCCGCGGCCAAGGGTGGCATCATCGCCTTCACCCGCAAGCTCGCGCATGAGCTTGGTCCCGAAGGCATCAACGTCAATGCCATCGCGCCCAGCGTGACGCTCACCGAACGCATCCGGCCGCATTGGGAGAAGCGTTCCCAGGCGTCGCAGGCCGAGGAGATCGACCGCACGCCCATGCGCCGCGTCGCCGAGGCGGTCGACCAGGCCAACGTCATCTGCTTCCTGGCCTCCTCCGAATCGGATTTCGTCACCGGCCTCACCATCGACGTGACGGGCGGCGTGTAGGGGCGGTGTCCAAGCAAGCGACCAAGGAGAGAACGCATGGCCGGCAAGGTCGGATTCATCGGGCTCGGCGCCATGGGCGGGCCGATGGCACTCAATCTCGCAAAAGCGGGCTTCGCGCTGGTGGTCCACGACATCGACCAGACGAAAACCGCGCCGCTCCGGGCCAAGGGCGCCGAACTCGCCGGCACGGCCGAAGCCGTAGCGGCGGCGGTGGAGCGCACCATCGTCATTGTCGAGACCACCGAGCAGGCCGAATCGGTCATCCTGGGCGAGCGCGGCATCATCAAGACCGCCAAGCCGGGACACATCGTGCTGTGCATGGCGACCATCGATCCCTTCGCGGCGCGCGCCATTGCCGACAAATTGGCGTCGCAGGGCATCGCCATGCTCGATGCGCCGGTGAGCGGCGGCACGGGCCGCGCGCAATCGGGCGAGCTGTCGGTGATCGTGGGCGGTGCCGCCGACGTGGTCGCCAAGTGCGAAGATCTGTTCGGCGTCATGGGCAACCGCACGTTCCATGTCGGGCCGCTGGGCAACGGGCTTGCCATGAAGCTGGTCAACAACATGCTGGTTCAGGTCAACACCGTGGCGGTGGCCGAGGCGCTGGTGCTGGGCGTCAAGGCGGGACTCGATCCGCAGATGATTTACGACGTGGTGCGCGTCTCGACCGGCGCCAGTGCCGCATGGGAGCTGCGCGTGCCGCGAATCCTGAGCGGCGATTTCGAGCCGGGCGGTACGATCGATATTTCCTACAAGGACCAGGAGCTGGAGACCGCCTTCGCCAAGCGACTGGGCGTGCCGTTGCTGCTCGCGAACGTCACGCAGCAGGTCTACCAGATGGCGCGCGCCCGCGGCCTCAATAAGCAGGACGGCGCGGCGATTGTGAAGGTCTTCGAGCAGATGGCGGGTGTCGACGTGAAGAAAGGGACCGGGCAATGACCACATTCGTGCTGATCCACGGCGCCTACCAGGGTGGCTGGATCTGGAAGCCCGTCGCCGAGCAGCTACAGGCCAAGGGCCATCTCGTGCTGACGCCGACGCTCGACGGCTGCGCCGAGCGCAAGGGCGAGCTTCGTGCCGGCATCGACACCGAGACGCATGCTGCCGAAATCGCCGAGCTGCTGTTCTACCAGGATCTGAAGGACGTCGTGCTGGCTGGCACCAGCACCGGCGGCATGGTGATGGCGCGCGCGGCGGAACTGGCGCGCGAGCGCGTGGCGCGGGTCGTGTTTGCCGATGCGCTGGCGCTGCTCGACGGCGAGGCCCTGCCCGATATCGTGAAGCGTCCGACCGCGGTGAACACCGAACTGGGCACCGGCCCCTCTCGCCAGGATTTCGAGACGCGCCTGTTCGCCGATCTCGAACCCAAGGTGAAGACCTGGGCACTGGAGCGCTGTACGCCGCATCCGATCGCCGCCATGCAGGCGCCGGTCAGGCTGGATCGTTTCTGGGATCAGGCGTGGAACGCCTCGGTGATCTGGTGCAAGCGCAGCTCGAACCCGCCCGTCGCGCACCAGCGTCGAGCCGCCGAGCGGCTGAAGGCCAGGTGGCACGAGCTGGATACCGGCCATTACCCCATGTTGAGCGAGCCGGCTGCCCTGGCGCGGCTGATCGCCGAGGGATGACGGACATGACGGAAACGAAAGGCGCCTCGTCACTCGGCTCGATGCTGGCCAGCCACAAGCCCGGCGAGCCGACGCGATTCGGCCGCATCTTCAAGCCCGACGAGGCCTGGTTGGCCAAGGCGCCTCCGGAACCGGTTCTCGAGCCCGACCTGCCGATCGTCGACACCCACCATCACCTGTGGGACTTCCCGGGCTATCGCTATCTGCTGGACGAGCTGCTGGCCGACATCGGCACCGGCCACAATGTCGTGGCGACGGTGTTCGAGGAATGCAGGTCGATGTATCGCGCCCACGGACCCGACGAGATGAAGCCGGTGGGCGAAGTCGAGTTCGTGGCCGGCGTGGCGGCCATGAGTGCGAGCGGGCGATATGGCTCAACGAAAGTTGCCGCCGGCATCGTCGGCTTTGCCGACCTGACCCTGGGCGACCGTGTCGCGGCGGTTCTGGAGGCCGAGATCGCGGCGGGCGGCGGCCGCTTCCGTGGCGTGCGCCATTCGGCGGCCTGGGACGCCGATCCGATCATCGGCAACAGCCATACTTATGACGGTCCGGGCCTTTACCTCACGCCGAGCTTCCGCGCCGGCATGGCCCGGCTGGCGGCGCTCGGCCTGTCGCTCGACGCGTGGGTCTTCCACCCGCAACTCGCCGAGGTGGTCGACCTCGCCCGTGCATTCCCGGCGGCCAATATCGTCATGTGCCACATGGGCGGGCCGCTAGGCTACGGCCCCTACGGCGGCAAGAAGGACGAAGTGTTCGCGATCTGGAAGGCGGGGATGAAGGAGCTGGCCTCCTGTCCCAACGTCTCGGTGAAGCTGGGCGGCGTGATGATGCGGCTGGCCGCCTACGACTACATGAAGCTGCCGGCGCCACCGTCGTCGGAAGGGCTCGCCGGCTACTGGGGGCCTTACGTCAAAACTTGCATAGAACTGTTCGGCGCCGATCGCTGCATGGTCGAGAGCAACTACCCCGTCGACAAGATGGGCATCGGCCCGTCCGCCCTCTGGAACGCTTTTAAGCGCATGACCGCTGGAGCTTCAGTCGACGAGAAGAAGGCGATCTTCAGCGGCACCGCAAACCGCGTCTATCGCCTCGGGCTTGCTGGCATTTAAAGCGTAACGACGCCCCCCGTCGCCCCGAGCGTAGCCGAGGGGCCTTCTCTTTGGCGGTGACAGCTTATCGTAGAACGAAGGTCCCTCCACTACGCGCTACGCGCTTCGGTCGGGACGACGGGAAAATCTTCACCGTCTACGCCGCCTTCTTCACCAGCGTCTCGATCTCGCCCAGGCGCGCGGGAATCTTCTCGGGGCGCTGGCTGCCCAGCATCATCACCAGCCGGTCGACGCCGAGCTCGGCATAGGCGTCGAGCGTCTCGGGGCCGGCCGTCATCGGCGGCGTGATGACGATCTCGAAATCCTTGCCGCGCTTGCGGCCGGCCTTCTCGAACGCCGAGTCGAGCTTGGCCAGCATGCCCTTGGTGCGCTCGGGATCGAGATTGAAACCGTACCAGCCGGCGCCGAAGCGCACGGCGCGGCGGAAGGCGGCGTCGGCATAGCCGCCGACGATGATGGGCACGTGTGGCTTCTGGATCGGCTTGGGATCGAGCCGCAGGGTCTCGAACTTCACCCACTTGCCGGCGAAGTCGACGACCGGCTCGGTCCACAGGCGCCGCATCACTTCCAGGAACTCGTCGCAGCGCGCGCCGCGATCCTCCCAGCGATAGCCGCAGGCCTCGACCTCTTCCTTGTTCCAGCCGACGCCGATGCCGAAGTCGACGCGGCCATCGGTCAGCCAGTCGAGCGTGCACATCTCCTTGGCGGTGTAGATCGGGTTGCGCTGCGGCACGAGCGCGACGCCGGTGCCGAGGCGGAGCTTGGTGGTGGCTGCCGCCAGGAAGCCGAAGGTCGCCGTGACGTCGAGCATGCCGCCGCCGTCGGGCACGGGAATGCGGCCGTCCTTCGAGCCGGGATAGCCGTAGGTGTTCTTGTCGAACAGCGCCACGTGCTCGCCCATCCAGATCGAGTCGAGGCCGATGCCCTCGGCGCGGCGGCCGAAGTCGCGGATCATCTGCGGCGTCGCCAGCGGCGACATGAAGGTGGCGAAGACTCCGATTTTCATGATGTTTCCTCCGGGAATGTCCGTCTTATACTCCGCGCCATGACCCAGACCCATAAATTCCGCGGGCTCGCTCTCCACACCTGGACGGTGGACACCACAAACCTCGAGGGCGCGCTCGCTGCCGCCAAGGCCGGCGGCTTCGACGCGGTCGAACTGCGCCGCGTCGACTTCGTGCGCCATCCGGATGCGCTTGCGCTCGTAAGGAAGAGCGGCCTGCCGGTTGCCTGCGTCGGCGTGGAGCCCGGCTGGATCTTTTCCACCAAAGGCGAAGAGCAGGAACGGCTGTTCGGGGTGTTCCGCGAGAGCTGTCAGGCCGCCGTGGCACTCGACTGTCCGACATTGATGAGCGCCATCGGCCCGGGCACTGCAAGCCTCGACGAAGTGGTCGCCAACATCCGCCGCGCCGGTGTCATCGCCACCGAGTTCAAGCTGAGGCTGGCCCTCGAGTACCAATTCCAGCACCCGGTCGTGAAGAGCCTCGACATCCTGCTCGACCTCATCGCCAAAGCGGGCGAAAAGAGCGTCGGCCTGCTGCTCGATGCCTATCACCTCCAGCGCGGCGGCCGGCCCGGCGGCGGCTTCTCCGACGTGCCCGAGGCGCAAATCTTCTATGTCCAGTTCAGCGACGTGCCGGACGCACCGCCCAACGGTCCGCCGCCGGTCGATCGCCTGCCACCCGGGCAGGGCGTCGTGCGCTGGACCGATCTGTTTCAATTGCTCGCCGCCAAGAATTATACGGGCTACCTCAGCTACGAGGCGCCCAATCCCGCCCACTGGCAGCGTGCCGCGGCCGATGTCGCGGGCGAGGGCGCGCGAGCCACGCATCGTGCCCTGGCGCAGGCCTTCGACCGCTAGCCGGAGATGATGCCCACTCTGCGCACGTCCGTGCTGATCGTCGGCGGCGGGCCGGTCGGCTCGACCCTGGCGCTCGACCTGGCGTCGCGCGGCATCGACGTGATCGTGGCCGAGCAGAATCCGTCGGGCCACCTGCCAGGCGTCAAATGCAACCACGTCGCCGCGCGCACCATGGAGATCTTCCGCCGCCTCGGCGTCGTCGAGCGCGTGCGCAACGCCGGACTGCCGGCAGACCACGCCAATGACGTTGCCTTCCGCACCACGGCCGTGGGCACCGAGTTCGCGCGCATCCACATTCCCTGCCGGCGTGACCGCTACACCGACAAGAGCGGCCCCGACGGCGGGTGGCCGACGCCCGAACCGCCGCACCGCATCAACCAGATCTACCTCGATCCCCTGCTGGCGGCGGAGGCGGCGGCGCATCCCCGTGTGCACTTCCTCAATCTGATGCGCGTGCTGGGTTTTACGCAGGACGACGGCGGCATCACGGCTAAAACGGAAGATCTTGCAGGTGGCGGCAGGCGCCTGATCGAATGCGCGTATCTGGTGGGCTGCGACGGCGCCTCTTCGATGGTGCGCCATCAGATCGGTGCGCGCATGACCGGCGACGCCGTGATCGGCCGCACCCAGTCGAGCTACATCCGCGCCCCGGGCCTGGCCGCGCGCATGCAGGCCGCCCCCGCCTGGTCGACGCAGGTCATGAATCCGCGCCGCAGCGCCAACATGTTCGCCGTCGACGGGCGCGAGACCTGGCTGGTCCACAATTATCTGCGGCCCGACGAGGCCGACTTCGAGGCGATCGACGGCGACGCCTGCCTGCGCCACATCCTGGGCGTCGATGGCTCGTTCGAGTATGAACTCATCGGCCGCGAGAACTGGATTGGCCGCCGCCTGCTGGCCGACCGCTTCCGAGACCGCCGCGCCTTCGTCTGCGGCGACGCCGCCCATATCTGGGCGCCCTTCGCCGGCTACGGCATGAACGCCGGCATCGCCGATGCGACCAACCTTGCCTGGATGCTGGCGGGAGTCATTGCCGGGTGGGCCGATCCCGCGATCCTGGCGGCGCACGAGGCCGAACGCTGGCCGATCACCGAGCAGGTGTCGAAATATGCCATGGGCACCGCGCTGGCGCTCGCCCGCGCCCGTGCCGAAGTGCCGGCCGACATCGAGGTCGAGGGCGCCGTGGGCGATACAGTGCGCGCCACCCTGGGCCGCCAACTCCTGGAGATGCACACGCCGCAATTCTGCTGCGGCGGGCTCAACTTCGGCTCGTTCTACGACCGCTCGCCGATCGTGGCCTACGACGGCGAGCCGGCGCCTGATTACACGATGGACCGGTTCACACCGTCGACGGTGCCGGGCTGCCGCACGCCGCATCTCTGGCTGGAAGAGGGGCGCTCGCTCTACGACGCGATGGGCGCCGGCTTCACCCTGCTGCGCTTCGACCGAGCGACCGAGGTGACGGGCCTGGTCGAAGCCGCCGCCTTGCGCGGCGTGCCGATGGCGGTGCTAGATCTGGCGCCCCAGCCGCCCTATCGTGAGAAACTCGTGCTCTCCCGCCCCGACCAGCACGTCGCCTGGCGCGGCGACGCGCTGCCCGATAATCCTCTGCGGCTGATCGACATCATCCGTGGCGTATCAGGCGTTGCTGGACGTTAAGCTGACCGGAGAGCCGGCGGTATCGAGGGCATGACGGATCATCCGGGCAAGGTCGACCTTGCGGAACGGCTTGCTGAGCAGGATGGCACCCTCGTCGAGTCGTTCGTGGCGCACACTGGAAATTTCGGTGAAGCCCGACATGAACACGATTTTCGTCGCCGGCCAACGTCGGGCAACCTCGGCCGCCAGGAGTTTGCCGCTGAGCGGTCCGGGCATGACGACATCGCTGAGCAGCAGATCGTAGGCCGGCAATGCCGCTTCGAAAGCGGCGACCCCA
>CANJHI010000076.1 GCA_947474005.1 Alphaproteobacteria bacterium
CAACGGTGGAGGCACCGAGCTCAGGAACGGGCTTGAAGACCCCAGGAGCCACCGGGCTCTCCACCGAGACCGCACCCGCTACTCTACGCCGGCGCGGCCGTACCTTGATACAAGGAGCACGCCAAAGGCGTGCGTCTCGAAGGATGGGCAACAGGTGGGGTGCACGTAGCCCACCCCAGGGCGGAGACTACTCCGCCCGATCGAGACGGCTGCTTCGCAGCCTCCGCAGGGTGAGGGCTGTGTGATTCCATACTCGCGGGACCTGCTCTCGCTAGCGCGTGCATGCACTGCCTGCATTTGCAGGTTCGACAGGTTTTTGCTTAATTTTTTGCTACGATGGGAGACGCCCGCGGGAGAAATCGGGCGGGCTTTTTCATGCCGTTTCGGCACCCCTTTGGGGGTCCGGGGTAGAGAAATCCGATGACGAGGAGCGGCCGGCCTTGGTGGCACAGTTCGTCAAGGCGGGATTGTTCTTTTAGATCAGAGCGTTGATCGCGATTTTTGGCACAGGCAGCGGGACACGTCGTGGCACAACGAGCTGTGCCAAAAATCGGCCTGGGCGGCGCTATTTTTTTGCGAGGCCCATGACCCGGCCGGCCTTGGCTGGCTTGGGCAGCAGGCGGTGCGACGCCCACAGGGTTTCCAGCCGCTCACCCACCGGCAGCGGCCAGGGTGCGGAGCGGCGCGTGGCGTAGTCGATGTTCATCACGATGGTCTCGTTGGTCGAGGCCAGGTAGCCCAGGTCGGCGTGATGCATCTCGTGGAACAGATGGACCTTCTTGGCGTCGCGCTCGAGGAGCTGGGTGGTGAAGCGCATCGGCGCGCCTTCCTTCATCTCGCGATCGTAGGTGACGTGGGTTTCGAGCACGAAGGTCATGCCGAGCTTGCCGTCGACGTAGCGCCGGCCCAGCCCCATGTTGCGCATGAAGGCGCCGGAGGCCTGGTCGAAGGCGGTGACATAGAAGGCCACGTTCATGTGGCCGTTCCAGTCGACCCATTCAGGCAGCACGGTCGAGCGGTGGGTATCGAGCGGGGCACGCGTGACGAGGTCGGGCAACTCGTAGGGCAGCGAATCGAGCATTGAGGGGAACCTATTTCTTCTTGGGCAGGCCGATAAGCCGGCCGGCCTGTTTCGGCACCGGCAACGTGGCGTGCGCCGCCGCCATCTTCTCGATGCGCTCCATCGCGAAGCCGGGCCATGGCGCCGAGCGCCGGCTCGCATAGTCGATGTTCATCAGCATCAGCTCGTTGGTGGCGGCGAGGTAGCCTTCGTCGGCGTGATACATGGCGTGGATGTAGTGGATGCGCTTGGCGTCGTGGTCGAGGATCTGCGTGGTGATCCTGAGCGCATCGCCCTCCTTGACCTCGCGGTCGTAGGTGACGTGCGCCTCGAGCACGAAAGTCATGCCGATCTTGTCGCGCGTGTACTCGAAGCCGCAGCCGAACTGCTTGCACATCGTGTCGGTCGCCTGATCGAAGGCCACGACGTAGTAGCCCACGTTCATGTGGCCGTTCCAGTCGATCCACTCGGGTTTCACCGTGGCGCGGTGCAGGTCGAGCGGGGCGGCGGTGTCGAGTTCGATCATGGGGTACGGAGCTAATTTCATGCGGGCGGACCGTAGCGAAAGCGCCCTCTGCACCGCAAGTTCTGTTCACATCGTTTCAAGGAGAGTCTGGATGGCCAAGAAGCCGAAAGCCGTGGTGCTGGGCGTCGGAGCGGAACGCGGCGTGGGCGCCGGCTTGAGCCGCCGCTTTGCGAAAGAGGGCTACCATGTGCTGGTGGCTGGCCGCACCGCGGCCAAGATCGAGAAGGTCGCCGAGGCCATTCGGGCCGCCGGCGGCTCGGCGGCGGCCGTCGTGACCGACGGCACCAGGGAAGCCGACGTCGTCGCCCTGTTCGACCGCGCCATGGCCGCCGATGCCGAAGGCGCGCCGGCCGACCTGCTGGTGTTCAACATGGGCAACAACCAGGCCGTCGATTTCCGCGAGATGACGGCCCAGCATTTCGAGGACTCGTGGCGTGTCGGCTGCTTCGCCGGCTTCCTGTTCGCCCGCGAGGCCGCGCGCCGACTGGCGCCACTCGGCCGCGGCACGGTGATTTTTACCGGCGCCTCGGGCTCGTTGCGCGGCCGGCCGCGCTTCGCCGCCTTCAACGCCACCAAGGGTGGGCTGCGCCTCCTGGTCCAGTCGATGGCGCGTGAGTTCGGCCCGCAGGGACTCCATGTTGCGCACGTCATCATCGACGGCGGCATCGAGGGCGAGCGGTTGCTGTCGCGCATGCCCGATCGTAAGGAAAAGGCGGGTCCTGACGGACTCTTGGGCATCGAGGCGATCGTCGAGAACTACTGGCACATCCATCGCCAGCCGCGCAGCGCCTGGACGCACGAACTCGATATCCGGCCCTACAAGGAGACGTTCTAGGCCGTCGGCGTCGTCTTCCCCGTCCGCGCGCCTTCGTACCAGCGCGACATCAGTTCGATGGCGAGCAGGGTCAGGATCGAACAGGCAAGCAGCGCGTACAGCGCATTCTGCCAGCCGACCTGGTCGACGATCAGGGCGAACACCGCCGGCGAGAAGGCGTTGACCAGCAGGATCGGCGTCGCGATCAGCCCCAGCACGGCGCCATAGCCCTGGGTGCCGAACAGGGCGAGCGGCACGGCGCCGCGCACGATGGTGATCACGCCCTGCGAGGCGCCCAGCAGCAGGGTGAAGGTGACGAGCAGCCAGAACTCGCCGCGCGCCAGCATGAGCAGCAGCAGCGCCGGTGGCAGGACGCCGATGGCGATGCGTGCCACGGTCATGGCTTTTAGGTTCTTGCCGAAAAAGATCTCGACCAGACGGCCGCCGAACTGGCCATGGCCTTTGAGCGAGGCGACCCACACCGCCGCTGCACCGGCCAGGCCCGCCGCCTCGAGCAGCGGCACGAGCTGCAGCGAGACGACGCCGAACACGAAGCCATTGAGCGACATGATGAGGGCGAACAGGGCAATGCCAACCTTGCGCCGGCGCCCCTCCAATGCCGGGCCGTCCTGCGTTCTCTCGGGAGTCTTGGCTGTCGCGGTTTCCGTCGTGGACTCGCGGCGCGAGAGGCCGAGCCAGTTGAGTGGCAGGCAGACGGCAAGATTGATGGCGGCGAAGATCAGCAGCGTCCCGCGCCAGCCGTAGGACTCGTTCAGGTAATGACCGATTACCCAGAAAACCGTCGAGGCGTAGGCGCCGTAGAGGGTGAGGTAGGAGATGGCAGTGCGCCCGCGGCTCGGCACCGCCTGCACGAGGGCCGCAAACGCTGCATCGTAGAGGCAACAGCGCATGCCGACGCCGATTACGAGCCAGGCGACGAAATAGGTGGCGACGTCGCGCATCTGCGACAGGCCGAGCAGGCCCACGGAGACGATGACGGTGCCGATCGACATCACGGAGCGGGCGCCGATCCGGTCGATCAGCCTCCCGACCCAGGTCGAGATCAGGCCCATCGTCACCAGCGCGACGCTGAAGCCGAGGAAGATCGTGCTGATGTTCCAGCCTGTATCGGCCGCGATCGGCTTTGCCAGCACGCCCAGGCAGTAATAGCTCGTGCCCCAGGCCGTGATCTGGGTGATGCCCAGCGCATTGACCGAGATGACCAGCGGGTCGCTGCGCCAGCTCACCGGGGACGCTCCGGAATCTCCGCTAGGTCGCGGAAGATGCGTTTCCCGAGACGTTCGCCGGTCGCCACCATGTCGTCGGCGCCGGTCGACGATCCGCCGATACGCAGCACGGCGTCGCACTTGCCGATCAGTTCGCGGGCGATGGGATGGAATATCTCGTCGAACACTGCATCGCCGATCTTCTTCGAGCCGGCGTGTTTCAGGAGCGGCAGGGCAAACCATTCGCCCAGCACCGGCAGGTGACCGAGCCGGAAGACGGCCAACGCCGTGTCCTCCATGGCATCGACGTTGCGCTGGATCAGGACGGGATCGTCATTGGTGCCGGAGCGATAGGGCCCGGCGACCAGGATCATCATCTGCTCGCTCATCGCGGGATCTCCAGCAGTTCCTTGGCCACGAGATCGGGCGCGGAGAGGATGCAGTTGTGGCCGGCTTCGATCGGCCTGAAGCGGATATGAGGCATCGTCTGCACCTTCTCGTGCATGCCGGCCGACACCGGATAGCGCGGCTTGGTGCAGGCGATGTAGGTCATCGGCCGGCCGTTGCCGGCGGGATGGAACAGGCGGATCGGCTTAGTGTAGCAGGCCACTGGATGAGGCGTGAGGTGGCGGTGGGTCCAGGCGGCGAGATCGGGATCGTCGATGATCAGGCTGCCGACCGGCGCGAAGGGCAGCACCTGGGTGCCGTTCACGATCTTCACCAGCTTCTTTCGCTTGGCCACGATCTC
Source organism: Alphaproteobacteria bacterium (assembly GCA_947474005.1). Lineage (GTDB taxonomy): Bacteria > Pseudomonadota > Alphaproteobacteria > Reyranellales > Reyranellaceae > Reyranella. The sequence continues at coordinate 4,375 of CANJHI010000076.1, forward strand.
CGCCGGAATGCGGCCGAAGATCGACTGGCCGTCGGTCGGAATGCCGCCGTCGATGATGACGAGATGACCGATCCGGTCGGGCACTCGATCGGTGACGAGGCCGGCGATCAGGCTGCCGAAGCTGTGGCCGACCAGCACGATATCGCGGAGGTCTTCCTTTTCGAGATAGTCGATCGTGTCGGCCAGCAGCACGTCGTTGTCGATGCTGGGCGACAGTTCCGAGGCGCGTTCGCCGACGCCGCGAAAAGGCAGCGCGCGGACGTCGTGCCCGGCCGTGGCGAGGCGCTCGACGACGAATTTCCACGTCCAGGCACCCATCCAGGCGCCGGGGAGGCAGACATAGGTGCGAGACTTGGTCATTCAGCGGGCGCCAGCGGCTTCGAGGATCGCCACGATCTCGCGATGGCCGCGCTGGCGGGCGTGGGCCAGCGGCGTGAAGCCCTGCTTGTCGGCGAGATTGACGTCGGCGTTGTTGGCGACCAGCAGGCGCGCGATCTGGACATAGGTTGCGCTGTCGTCGCCCAGGATCACGGTCTCGAGCAGCGCGGTCCAGCCGAGGCGATTGACGTGGTTCACGTCGATCGCCGTCTTCAGCAGTTCGCGCACGGTCTCGACATGGCCGTGATGGCAGGCCGGGATCAGTGCAGTGCCGCCGTAGCGGTTCGTGCTCGCGAGGTCGGCGTCGGCCTTCAAGGTGAGTTTCAGGATCTCCAATCGCCCCTCGGCGCCGGCCAGAAGGAAGGCGCTGTCACGGTTCTCGTCCTGTGCGTTGACGCTGGCACCGGCGGCGATCAGGCGGCGCGCCGCCTCGATATCGTTGCGGCGCGTGGCGTCGATCAGGGCACGGTCGTTCGCGGAGGGCGCTTGGGCAGACGGGGATGCAGACGGGGATTGAGCGGGCACGGCACCACTCCATAGCAGAACGACAAGCGCAAGGAACGCGGCCCGCATCGTATCTCCCTCTTCGTCATGCTAGCGTGGCTCAAACGCACGGAGGATGCCATGGCCACAAATCGCCGCGTATTGCTGAAGTCGCGCCCCGAGGGCGAACCGACCCATGCCAATTTCGACGTCGTCGAGCATCCGATCCCGGAGCCGAAGGACGGCGAATATCTTTCGCGCACCATCTGGATGTCGCTCGACCCCTACATGCGCGGTCGCATGGCCGAGACCAAGGGCTATGCCGCCAACGTCAATCTCGGCGACGCCATGGTCGGCGGCACCGTCGGCCAGGTCGTGAAGTCGAAGAACTCCAGGTTCAAGGAAGGCGATTTCGTTGCCGAGTATTCAGGCTGGCAGAGCTACGCCGTTTCAGACGGTGCGATGTCGATGAAGCTCGACCCCGATGCCGCGCCGCTGTCGCTGGCACTCTCGGTGCTCGGCATGCCGGGCATGACCGCCTGGTGGGGCCTGATGCAGATCGGCAAGCCCAAGGCGGGCGAAACGGTGGTGGTCTCGGCGGCGTCGGGCGCGGTCGGCTCGGTGGTCGGCCAGCTCGCCAAGCTGCACGGCTGCCGCGCGGTCGGCCTCGCCGGCGGCAAGGACAAGTGCGACTACGTGGTCAAGGAGCTGGGTTTCGACGCCTGCGTCGACTATCGCGCCGCCGGCGCCAACCTCTTCAAGGAACTGCGGGCTGCCGCACCAAAAGGCATCGATGTCTATTTCGAGAATGTCGGCGGTGCCGTGCAGGCCGCCGTCGTGCCCCAGCTCAACGACTTCGCCCGCGTGCCTCTGTGCGGCCTGATCTCGCAGTACAACGAAATGCAGATGAATCCCGGGCCCGACTGGCGCCTGTTGCTGGTCAAGCGCGCCACGGTGACCGGCTTCATCGTGTCCGACCACTTCGGCCAGATGGCCGATTTCTGGAAGGAAGTGCCGCCCGCGGTCAAGGCAGGCAAGATCAAGTACCGCGAGGACATCGTGAAAGGCATCGAGAACGCGCCCGAGGCCTTCATGGGTCTGCTGAAAGGCAGGAACTTCGGCAAGCTGCTGGTGCAGGTTGCCGAAGACCCGACCCGGAAGTAACCCGGGAAACCGTTAGGCGCGCTTCTTGAGCGCGAGGCCCATCGTGATCCAGCCGGCACCGATGAAGATCAGGTCGATGCCGAGGAAGATGCCAAGCACGAACAGGCTCGACGCCGGCCACTGGGCAATGATCATGGCGCCGAGCAGCAGGGTGACGAGGCCGGACAGCACGACCCAGCCCCACTGTCCGCCGCCGGCGCTCTTAATCTGGAAGGCCAGGAAGATGCGCAGCACGCCGCCGAACACCAGGGCAAACCCCAGCATCAGGGTGAGGTAGGTGGCGGCGAGAAGCGGGTTCATGATGGCGATGATGCCGGCAGCGACGTAGAGCACGCCCAGCAGCAGCCAGAACAGGAACTTGCCCCAGCTCTTCACGCCGAAGGCGGCGATGATCTCGGCGACGCCGCCCATCAGCATCATGATGCCGACGACCAGTACCGCCGTCTCTGTCGCCGCGACGACGCTGCCCAGCGCGATGACGCCCGCGATCAGGAAGACGACGCCGAGGGCCACGATCCATCCCCACTTGGCGCGTAGCGCCTTGAGCCCATCGGCCAGGCTTTGGGGAGCTGAATTGTTTGCCGTCATGGACATGGTGTCCTCCTTCAGTGCGAAACGCACATGTGCAGAATACACTCGGTCGATGACTCTGTCGCCGGTTGTGTGGGAAACTCCACGCCTCACGGAGATACCCAAGCTTATGAATGACACACCCAAGAAGGAACCGGCACCGCCGCGTCCCGCCGCCACCGTCCTGCTGCTGAGGCCTTCTAAGCGCGGCGAAGCGTCCTCGCTCCTCGAAGTCTTCATGGTGGTGCGCCATCATCAGATCGATTCCTTCTCCGGTGCCCTGGTATTCCCCGGTGGCAAACTCGAAGAGGCCGACGGCAACGCCAAGCTGCGGGCACGCTCCGGGGGCCCGGCGACGCTGTCGGATTCGGAACTGGCGTTTCGCATCGCCGGCGTGCGCGAGGCCTTCGAGGAGTGCGGCGTCCTGCTGGCGCGCAAGCGCGGCCACAAGGCGCTGATCGGTGCCGCCGACCTTAAGCCCATCGAGGACCGCTGGCGCGCCAAGCTCACCAAGGACGAGGCGAGCATCCTCGACCTGGTCGAAGCCGAGGATCTCGAATTGGCGACCGAGCTCATGACGCCGTTCGCGCACTGGATCACGCCCACCTTCGCGCCCAAGCGCTTCGACACCTGGTTCTTTCTGGCCGATGCGCCGGAGGATCAGGTGGCGCTGCACGACGGATCGGAATCGACCGACTCGGTCTGGATCGGCGCGCAGGAGGCGATCGATGAGGCTGCCGCGGGCAAGCGCACGCTGGTCCACGCGACGCTGAAGAATCTTGAGTTGCTGGCTGAGGGCGGTACCGTTGCAGGTGCTTTGACCCAGGCCGCCCAGCGCAAGGTCGTCACTGTGCAGCCCTGGGTCGAGAGCAAGGACGGCAAGCGCTATCTCCACATCCCGCCCGACGCCGGCTATCGAAACCTGGTGCGCGAGATGCCGGCCCAGCCCGGCGCAGTTCCGCAAGTCGGAAGATAGTTCCGCGGTAGTGGCAGACATGTCGAAAACCGGCTCGCAAGGCGCGGGCCGGCGCGCTAAGAGCGAATGAACAAGCGTTCATGAGCCGGCGGGCTCCCGCCGGGCAATCGGAGGAAAGACAAGAATGGTCGGAATCGTCGCCTTCGGCGCCTATGTGCCGCGACTGCGCCTCAACCGTCAGGCGGCGTATGACGCCAATAAATGGTTCGCTCCCGGCCTGCGCGGCCTCGCCAAGGGCGAGCGCTCGATGGCCAACTGGGACGAGGATTCGATCACCATGGCGGTCGAGGCGTCGCGCGACTGCCTGACCAGCCACAAGGCCGAGGACGTCCGCAATATCTACTTCGCCTCGACGACGCATCCCTTCAAGGACCGCCAGAACGCCGGCGTGATCGGCACGGCGCTCAACGTCGAGCAGAATCTCTCGGCCACCGACATCGGCGGCTCGCTGAAGGCAGGTACCTCGGCGCTGATCGCCGGCCTCAACGCCTCCAAGGACGGCGCGCCGTCTCTGGTGACGGCAGCCGACAAGCGCATGGCCCGCGTCGCCTCTGCCAACGAACTCAACTACGGCGACGGCGCCGCGGCGCTGCTCTGCGGCACCGAGAACGTGATCGCCAAGCTGGTCGGGCATCATTCGGTGTCGATGGACTTCGTCGATCATTTCCGCGGCGAGGAGTCGGAATTCGACTACGGCTGGGAAGAGCGCTGGATCCGTGACGAGGGCTACTCGAAGATCGTGCCGCCCGCGATCAAGGCGGCCCTGGCTGCGTGCAAGCTCAAGGGCTCCGACATCACTCACTTCATCATGCCGAGCCTGATGCCGGCGGTGCCCAAGCTGATGGCCAAGATGGCGGGCATCGGCGAGGGCGCGGTGCGCGATCTGCTGGGCGCCTCGCTTGGCGACACCGGCGCCGCCCACGCGTTGGTCATGCTGGTCGATGCGCTGGAGAGCGCCAAGGCCGGCGACAAGATCATGGTCGTGGCCTTCGGCCAGGGCGTCGACACGCTGGTGTTCGAGGTCACGGCCGAGAAGGACAAGCTGCCCAAGCGCAAGGGCGTGTCGGGCTGGATGGCGCGGCGCAAGGAAGAGAAGAACTACATGAAGTTCCTCGCCTTCAACGAGATGCTGCCGATCGATAAAGGCATGCGCGCGGAGTTCGACAAGAAGACCGCGCTCTCGGTCCTGTGGCGCAAGCGCGACATGATCTATGGATTGGTTGGCGGCAAGTGCAAGGTCTGCGGCACGGTGCAGTTCCCGCGCAGCCAGGTCTGCGTCAATCCCAACTGCCACGCCATCGACAGCCAGGATCCCTATGCGATGGCCGGGCTCGAGTGCTCGGTGATGTCGTTCACCGCCGACTCGCTGGTCTATTCTCCGGACCCGCCGGGTTATTACGGCATGATCACCTTCCCCGAGGGTGGCCGCTTCATGGCCGACTTCACCGACAGCGATAAAGATCAGGTCAAGGTCGGCGCCAAGATGCGCATGACCTTCCGCATCCGCGACAACGACACGATGCGCGGCGGCTTCAAGCGTTACTTCTGGAAGGCGGCTCCGGTCTAAATCGCCTTCCATCAGTCAAGCGAGTAGAATTCCAACCCCACTACAGGAGGCCTGCCATGGCTCGGGGCATCAAGGACAAGGTCGCTATTCTCGGCATGGGTTGCTCGAAGTTCGGTGAACGCTGGGACGCGGGCGCTGAGGAGCTGATGCTCGAAGCCTACAAGGAATGCCTGAAGGACGCGGGCATCGACCAGAACCAGCTCCAGGCCGCGTGGTTCTCCACCGCGATCGACGAGGTCCATGTCGGCAAGTCGGGCATACCGCTCAGCACGACGCTGCGCCTGCCCAACATCCCGGTCACGCATGTCGAGAACATGTGCGCCTCGGGCACCGAGGCCTTCCGCGGCGCCTGCTATGCCGTGGCGTCGGGCGCGGCCGATTTCGCGCTGGCGCTCGGCGTCGAGAAGCTGAAGGACACCGGCTACGGCGGCCTTCCCGGCGGCCGCGGCGGCCCGCTGCAGGCCTTGTGGAATGCGAGCGGCACGGCGCCGGGCAACTTCGCCCAGCTCGCCACCGCCTACATGACGGCCCATGGCGTCTCGGGCGAGGACCTCAAGAAGGCGATTGGCCACGTCTCCTGGAAGAGCCACCAGAATGGCGCCAAGAACCCGAAGGCCCATCTGCAGAAGGCCGTCGAGATGGACACCATCCTGAACGCGCCGATGATCGCCTCGCCGCTCGGCCTGTTCGACTGCTGCGGCGTGTCGGACGGTGCGGCCGCGGCTATCGTGACCACGCCCGAGATCGCCAAGGCGCTCGGCAAGCACGACATCGTCAGCGTCAAGGCGCTGCAACTCTCGGTCTCGAACGGTTCCGAGTCGGGCCACAATTCGTGGGACGGCAGCTATTTCCACACCACGCGCATCGCCTCGAAGAAGGCCTATGAAGAGGCCGGCATCAAGAACCCGCGCGACGAAGTCTCGATGTTCGAGGTTCACGACTGCTTCTCGGTCACCGAGCTCGTGACCATGGAAGACCTGCACATCTCCGAGACCGGCAAGGGCTGGCGGGACGTGCTCGACGGCTTCTACGATGCCGACGGCAAGATCCCCTGCCAGATCGACGGCGGCCTGAAATGCTTCGGCCATCCGATCGGCGCTTCGGGCCTGCGCATGCTCTACGAGATGTACCTGCAGATCCAGGGCAAGGCCGGCCCCCGCCAGCTCAAGAACCCGCGCATCGGCATGACGCACAATCTGGGCGGCGCACCGCGCGAGAACATCTCGAGCGTGGCCATCGTCGGCCGCTACGAGTAGTCACAAACGACAGGCCCTCTCTCCGGCACGCGCGGTCGGGGAGAGGGCTTTTCTTTGCATCAGACCAGGAGGAAGCCGCGATGGAGCTCGACAAGAAGCTTATCGGCCATACGTTCAAGCCATTCACCACCACCGTCGAGGCCGGCAAGATCCGGCTGTTCTGCAAGGCCATCGGCGAGGAAGACGCGATCTACAGCGACGAGTCGGCGGCCAAGGCTGCGGGCTATCGCGGCATCACTGCACCGCTCACTTTCCTGCGCGCGCTTCAGGCCGACGATCCCAACAAGGGCGGACTGCTGCGTCTGCTCAAAGTCGACATCGGGCTGATCCTGCACGGCGAGCAGCACTTCGAGTATTTCGCGCCCGTCGTGGTCGGCGACAAGGTGACCTGCCAGGAGAAGGTGGTCGACATCTACGACAAGAAGGGTGGCGCGCTGTGGTTCGTCGTCCAGGAGATGGAGATGAAGGACCAGACGGGCAAGCTCGTTGCCAAAGGCAAGGGCGTCACCGTCGTGCGCAACCCAGACGCTGCGAAGAAGTGAGGAGGGAAAGATGACAACCATTCCCAAGTTCGATCAGGTCAAGGTCGGCGACGAGCTGAAGCCGCTCGTCCTGCCGCCGGTCAGCCGCCACCAGCTCGCGCTCTATTGCGGCGGCTCGGGCGATCACAACCCGATCCATGTCGATCTCGACTTCGCCAAGAAGTTCGGCTTCAAGGACGTCTTCGCGCACGGCATGCTGTCGATGGCCTTCCTCGGCCGGCTCGTGACCAGCTATGCGCCGAACGACAAGGTGCGCAAGCTCGGCACGCGCTTCACCTCGATCACCTGGGTGGGCGACGTCATCACCGTCAGCGGCAAGGTTACGGGCAAGCGCGAGGAGAACGGCGAGAAGCTGATCGACCTAGAGGTCAAGTGCACCAACCAGAATGGCCAGGACACGCTGCAGGGCAACGCCACCGTGGCGGCCGCCTAGTTCATTGGACCGCGGGCCTCCTGGCCCGCTCATGTCGGCGCATTCACATGCGCCTGTTGCGGGCCTGGAGGCCCGCGGTCCCAGAAGAGGAGAATCGAGATGGGTCAGATGGATGGCAAGGTGGCGATCGTCACCGGATCGGGTCGTGGCATTGGCCGCGAGATCGCGCTGCGCCTGGTGCGCGATGGCGCCAAGGTGGTGATCAACGACATCGACGATGCCCCGGCCAGGGAGGTCATCGCCGAGATCGAGAAGTTGGGCGGCAAGGCGGTGGCCTGCGTCGGTGATGTGTCGAAGCCCGACTTCGGCGACCGCATCGTGAAGACCGCGGTCGATGCCTTCGGCGACTGCCATGTCGTGGTCAACAACGCCGGCTACACGTGGGACAGCGTCATCCAGAAGATGAGCGACGAGCAGTGGTACGCCATCCTCGACGTCCATCTGACGGCACCGTTCCGCATCCTGCGCGCCTTCCAGATCCATTTCCGCGACGCCGTGGAGAAGGAGCGGGCGGCCGGCAAGCGCATCGTGCGCAAGGTCGTGAACATCTCCTCGACCTCGGGCGTCAACGGCAATGCCGGCCAGTCGAACTATTCGGCTGGCAAGGCTGGCATCGTCGGTCTCACCAAGACGCTGGCCAAGGAGTTCGGCCGCTACGACGTGACGGTGAATGCCGTGGCCTTCGGCTACATCCAGACGCGGCTGACCCAGCCGCTTTCCCAGGGCGAAGCCGGCGAGATCGAAGTCCAGGGCCGCAAGGTCAAGGTCGGCGTCCAGGGCGGCCGGATCGCGGCCATGAACCAGATGATCCCGCTCGGCCGTGGTGGTTTGCCGGAAGAGGCTGCAGGCTCGGTCTATCTCTTCTGCAGCCCTGACAGCGACTACGTCAGCGGCCAATGCCTGGTGGTCAACGGCGGCCTTTGACCGCGGTTGGAACGCTCGACGTCGGCGTCGTCGGCTGTGGTGTAGCCGGCCAGGCGGCGGCGACGTTTCTTGCCGACGCCGGACACCGTGTTGCCGTCTTCGAGCGCTTCACCGAGCCCGGGCCTTCCGGGGCGGGGCTGTTGCTGCAGCCCACCGGGCTTTCGGTGCTGCGTCGCCTCGGCCTTGGCGATCAGGTCGAGCGGCTGGGCGCCCGGATCGACGGCCTTCTCGGGCTGAACCATCGAAAGCACGTGATACTCGACCTGGCGTACGCCGACCTGCATGAGGCGGCGTATGGGCTCGGGATCCATCGCGGCGCCCTGTTCGGACTGTTGCATGAGAGATTGAAGCATTCGACCGCGCGTCTGGTTACCGGCGTGGAGATCGCCGACATCGAACATGACGGCCGGCGCGCGACGGTGGTGGACAAGGCAGGCGGCCGGCATGGTCCGTTCGACCTCGTCGTTGTCGCCGACGGGGCGCATTCGCGGCTGCGTGAACGGCTCATGCCGCAAGCACGGGCACCGCTCTATCCTTGGGGCTGCATCTGGGCAACCGTGCCCGATGAGGGGAAATTCGCCACTGCTCCCGGCATGTTGCAGCAGCGTCTCCGCGGGACCACGACCATGATGGGGCTGCTTCCAGTCGGGCAGGACCAGGTCACCCTGTTCTGGAGTCTGCCAACCACTGCGTTGCAGCCTGGCCGGCCGATCGACGTCGAGGCCTGGCGGACAGACGCAATGACGCTGTGGCCGGAGGCTGCGGCGCTAATCGAGCGCGCTGGCGCGGCCGGCGGCTTCGCCCGCGCCACCTACCGGCAGGTAACGCTGCCACATTGGAACGCAGGTCCGGTGCTGTTCATCGGTGATGCCGCGCACGGCACCAGTCCCCAGCTCGGGCAGGGTGCGAATCTGGGATTGCTCGACGCCCATGTCCTGTCGCGGGCGCTGGCGGCCAGCGATGATCTCGCCGCGGCGCTCGCGCAGTTCGCCCGCCGGCGCAGTTCGTCGGTCCGCTTCTATCGCCAGGCCAGTCATCTGCTGACGCCGTTCTTCCAATCGCACCAGCCGCTGCTCGGACTGGTACGGGACGCTCTGATGGGGCCTGCCTGCGTCGCGCCGGGTCTGCGCACGATGATGACGACGACGCTCGCCGGCCTGCGTCGTGGCTGGTTATCGGCTAACAAGCTCGACGCCGAGGGTCGTTACCCGCTCGAGGACTAGACGACGCTGCGTGACAGTGCCGCCCATCGGCCCGGCGTCAGGCCGAAGCGCGCCGAGAAATGCCGCGTCAGATGGCTCTGGTCGGCGAAGCCCGTCGCGGTGGCGGTTTCCGACAGCGATAGGCCCTGGGCGATCATCGTCCGCGCCCGGGCGAGCCGCTGGCCGATCTGGAACCGGTGAGGCGATGTGCTGAAGGCGGCGCGGAAGTGCCTGGCCAGAGCGAAGCGGTCGAGACCGCTCACGTTTTCCAATTCCTCCGAGGCGATCGTGCGTGGCGCTTCGGCCACGAGGAAGTCGCGGACGCGTTCTACCGCCCGGTGAGCGGTCGTGACGCGAGGCGATCGCTGGCCTCCATCGGCGCGCGACGCCAGGCCTTCGGCGAGGCGACCGACGATGGCATCGATCGCCAGCGGCTCGAGCGCAGATGGAAAGTCCGCGAAGGCCTCGCCCAGCAGGGCTGCGAGGGCAGCGTCTTCGGCCACGGCCTCGGGCACGAAAGGCGGCCTCGCGCCGTCGAGCGCGGCCGAAACTGCGCCAGGGTCGACATAAAGCATGCGGTAGGTGAAACCGTCGGCCACGCCGGCGTGGCCGTCATGCGCCTCGTCGGGATGAAGGATCATGACCTGCCCGGCGCGGCTCGCCTGTCGTCTCCCGCGATAGTGGAAGGCCTGGACCCCGCTGAGCGTCAGTCCGACGGCGTAGGTCTCGTGACGATGCAGGCCATAGGCATGGCCGCCAAATCGCGCGGCCAGCCGCTGCAGGCCGGCATGCGGTTCGTCGAAGCGGATCTGATCCGGTGCGGTCATCGACATGACGCCTTCGCTCCAGCAATCTTCTGGCATCGCCCTTGCACAGCCAGACAGCATGACCGACACGCCATCACAAGACGAAATCGTCCATCTCGCCCGCCAGGCCGGCCTCGACCTGCCGGACGCCTACCTCCAGGAGCTGGTCGAGGCCTATGGCCATGTCCGGGCGATGATCGCGCGCCTGCCTGCGGGACGGCCGCATGGCGACGAGCCGGCGCACACGTTCGTGCCGCAGAAGTTCTTGCCGGTAAAAGAATAGATCATGTCGAACCCGGCCTACCTCACCATCACCGAGGCGTCGAAGCTCATCGCCGCGCGCAAGTTATCGCCCGTGGAACTGACCGAGGCCTATCTCGGCCGCATCGGCAGGCTGGACTCCCAGCTGGACAGCTTCGTGACGCTGACCGCCGAGCGTGCCCGCACCGAAGCGAAGTCAGCCGAAGCGGCGGTCATGGCGGGCAAGCCGCTCGGCCGGCTGCACGGCATCCCCTATTGCCTGAAAGATATCTACGACACGGCCGGAGTCCGCACGACGGCGATGTCCAGGTTGCTGGCTGACAACGTTCCGACCCGGGATGCCCGGTGTCAGGAGAAGATGGCGGCGGCGGGCGGCGTGCTGCTGGGCAAGAACGCCACCTGGGAATTCGCCCATGGTGGGCCGTCCTGGGACATCCTTTTCCCGCCGGCACGCAATCCATGGAACCGCGACCATTCACCGGCCGGCTCGTCCTCCGGTTCGGCGGCGGCCGTCGCGGCGGGCTTTTCCCCGGCCACCCTGGGCAGCGATACCGGCGGCTCGATCCGCGGTCCCGCCGCAGCCTGCGGAATCGCCGGTCTCAAGCCGACCTATGGCCTGGTCAGCCGGCGCGGCGTCATCCCGAACTGTTTTACGCACGATCATGCAGGACCACTCGCCTGGACGACCGAGGACGTGGCGATCCTGATGCAGGTCATCGCCGGTCATGATCCCGAGGATCCGGCATCGGCCGACGTGCCGGTTCCCGACTATGCGGCGGCGCTGACCGGTAACGTGAAGGGGCTCGTGATCGGCGTGCCGGTGGGCTGGCTGGAAACCGAATCGCCACTGACGCCCGCCACCAGGGCCGCCTTCGACGCCGCGCTGGAAGTTTTCCGCGGCCTGGGCGCCACCGTGCGTCCGGTCACCTTGCCGTCGCTGCAACAGTTCGACGACACGAAGAAGACCATCGCGGTGGCCGAGCTGTTCACCATCCATGGCAAGGATCTGCGCACGCGGCCCGATCTGTTCGGCGCCAGCCTGCGCTACCGCATCATCGCCGGCGGTCTCGTGCGTGCCGAGGAATACATCCAGGCCCAGCGCCTGCGCACCGATCTCGCCCGGGCGATGCAGGCCGTCATGGCGACGGTGGACCTGCTGATGCTGCCGACCAGCGAGCCGGCCGGGAAGCTGGCGCCGGTTGCACCGTCCAGTCTGTTTACGAAGGTGTCGTTCATGACGCCGTTCAATGTCGGCGGCAATCCCGCCCTCTCAGTGTGCAGCGGCTTCAATCAGGCGGGCCTGCCGTTTTCCCTGCAGATCGCGGGCAGGCTGTTCGACGATGCCACCGTCCTGCGTGCCGGCGATGCCTACGAGAAGGCGACGTCCTGGCGCGACAGGCGGCCGTCGCTCTAGGTCGCACAAACCTTCAAGACGGGCAGCCGGCGATGGTCGATAAGACGGCATGATCTATGAGACCAAGACCGTGCTTGTCCTGCGTCGCGACCTCGTCGCCTGGCAGGTGGCCAATGTGGCAGCCTTCCTGGCCGGTGGCCTCGCCGGCAACCATCCCCACATCATGGGCGAGCCCTATCGCGATGGCGATGGCCGCGCCTATGCGTCGCTGATCCGCGAACCGGTGTTCGTCTACGGCGCCACGCTCGAAGAGCTCCGGCGCACGCATCAGCGGGTGTTGTCGCGCGAGCTGGTGCCCGCGATCTACATCGAGCCGATGTTCATCACCGCCAACGATGCCGATAACCGTGCCGCCGTGGCTGCGGCGCCTGCCGACGCGCTGGATTTCGTCGGCATCGGCGTCCACGGCCCGCGCAAGACGATCGATAAGATCGTGAACGGGCTGAAGTTCCTGTCCTAGACACTCAGGAGCGGCTGACGTGCGCCGACACGCAGCGCCAGCCTTCAGGCCGGCGCTGCCAGTCGTCGGTATACCATCCCGCACCGGCCGTACCGTCGGGCTTCCTGTAGCGCGTGCGGGCGTGAATGATGGCGAACTCTCCCAGGAGCCTGATCTTCACATCGTGCTCGTGGATGTCGGTGACGGGCGAGCCGCGTCCGATCTGCGCCAGGAACTGGGCGCGATCGATCAAGGTGCCGTCGGGATTGGTGTTGTGGAAGTCCGCCGCCAGGTTGGCATCGAACCAGCGCACATCGGCTTCGCCGACGGAGCGGACATAGTGGTGATTGAGGTCGGCCAGTACGGCGAGGTCGGTCGCATCGCTCATGTCTTTGTCCTCCACGCCCCCGGATCAGGCCAGGAAAAGGCGGGCGCCGGTGGGCACGGCGCGCGCCTTGTCGAGGGCCTCCATCGTGGTGCGGTAGCCGACATCCACGGCCGCATCGAAGCTCGTCCAGTCGAGCAGGTCGATGTGGTTCATCGGCGGCGTGATCAGCAGATCGGCGGCGGCGCGATCTTCCAGCGCCCGGGCGGTGCTGGCCACCAGCGCCGACCGCAGCAGGATGCGCACGATCGAGGGAATCGGCAGCGTTTCGTCGCGCCGCCACAGCAGGCGGCGGAAGAATTCCCACGGCGACCATGGTTCCATGACGCCGGCGCCGGCTGCCAGGGCGCCACCGGTATCGATGTCGATGCCAATGGTGACGCCGCGGCCCAGGCGCCGCATCGCGCGAACCGGGAAATTGTCGATCACACCGCCGTCGACATGAACTTCTCCGGCCTGGTTGAACGGCGGCAGGACACCCGGGATCGACACGCTTGCGCGCAGCCAGCGCCACAGTCGGCCGACCGTATGAACGTCAGCGGCGGAAGTCGTGAGATTGGCGGTAATGCAGAAGTAGGGGAGTATCAGGTCCTCGATGTCGCGCTCGTCGAATGCCGTGCGCAACAATCTGCTGACCCGTCGGCCCGCGAACAGCGAGATCGCGGGAATGGTGTAGTCGCTGAGCGGATTGGTATCGACGAACGACTTGCGGAAGCGTTCCCTCAGTTCCTCGTCGGTCCAGCGTGCGGCCACGCCGGCGGCCACGATGGCGCCCATGCTGGTGCCGCCGATCAGGTCGATCGGCACGCCTGACGCACGCAACGCCTTGACGACGCCGATATGGGTGAAGGCCCGGGCGCCGCCGCCCGCCATGACAACGCCCACGGCATGGCCTGTCAGGAGCCGCGCCAGCCGGTCGATGTCGGAATGGATGTCGAGGCGGACGTGGTGGTGCTGGCCATACAGTCCGCCGGCCAGCATGGCCGCGGTCGAACCGGGCGCGGGATCGTGACCTTCATGCAGCAACACCAATTCGCGACGACGGTGAAACACCGCACCGGTCCGCGCCGTCTCGATCTCGAAGGGCACTTTGGTCGGCTGGTCGGTGCCGGCACTCCGCACCACCACCAGGCAGTCGGCCTGGCGCAGGCAGAGTTTGGTCCATGGCGTCAGCGTCGCATCGGCACGATAGAGGACGAAGGACGACTCCATTTCGCAGCGGGCGAACCATTCGGGTTCCTCGGCCTGCGAGTCCGAACCCAGCATCTGGACTTGAGTGCCGAGCCGGCCGAGGGCTCCCGCCAGCAGCACCGCGAACCGCGCCGACGGCACGTCCGGACCGGATGGCAGGATGGCGAAGGTCCGCGGCTGGCGACGGCGCTTGCCAGGCGGAGCGGCGTTGCGTGCCGCCACGTAGCGCATGAGCGTCGGCAATACCTCGGGGTGCTGCGCCGTCAGGGTATCGAAATCGGCCCGCGACAGCCGCCAGACCTCGCTGTCGCGCAGCGCCGCGACGCTGCGCGTGCGCTCGCTTTCGGACAGGATAGACATCTCGCCGACGATGTTGCCCGGCGTGATCTCGGCCATCAGGACTGGCTCCTCGATCTCGCCTTCCTCGTGCCGGAATACGCCGAGACAACCGCTTGCCACCAGATAGACGGCATCGGACGCCTCACCGCGGCGGAACAGCGGTGCGCCGCCGGGCAGAGCGAGCAATTGCAGCTCACGCTCGACCGCCGCGAGGCTTTTCGTGTCGAGTTCGGCGAACAGGGGCGCATGCAGCAGGGCCCGTCGCAGCCGCAGCCGGGGCGCCTCCTCGTCGGGTGCGACGATGCTCACCCGCGGCTTCTCATGGCGCACCGAGGCCTTTTAGCGCCCACCCGATGGTCTGGTCGGCGCGCGCCCACACCATCTCCCGCCATTTGTCGCCAGCCGGGAAGAAGCGCTCCTTCATGTCGGCCTTGAGCTCGCGACCCTGGGTGGAGCGGACGTCGCCGCGCTGGTGCAGCCAGTTGTCGGCGCGCACGGCGCCGAGCACCTCGGGCACCGAATAGGTGCCGTACTCGATGGCGATCGGCGTCACCTCCGCGTCGGGCAGTTCCTGGGGGAAGGCGTCGGTCATGATGCCGACCACGACCGCGGAGGTCGACGTGCCGCCTTCCGGCGAGGTCAGTTCGTCGCCGTACCACGCCTTGGCGCGCGGGAACGACTTGGCGGCCGGCGTCACGGCGCAGATCAACTCGCCGTGGCCGAACGGGCCGAGGCCGGTGTGAAAGTCGATGATCCCCACGCGGCGGGCACGGGAAAGTTCCTGGCGGGCAATGGCGCGGATGGTGCGGTTGCTCCAGGTCGGCGTATTGCCGCCGAAGAAGATACCGTCCGGATGGGTGTATTGGCCGCTGCTGAGCGCGCCCTGCAGGCCGTAGGCGCCATGCTTCTGGGCGTAGGCGGCGAACACGCGCTCGGTCTCGGTCTTGCTTGCCTCGGACCAGTCCTGCGGCAACACCGCGTCGGCGATGGCGAGATAGCCGTCGTTTTTGGGATAGGGCTTGTCGTGATCGACGAAGTTGCGGTTGAGATCGACATTGTCCTCGGTCACCCGGCGCGTCCAGGCGAAGCCGTAGGGATTGATGGCGTGGATCACCAGCGCGCCGGTATCCTTGGGCAGCTTCGACGGTCCGCCGCTTCGCAGCCAGGCGATCTCGGCGCCGGAGCCGCAGTGGGCCTCGACGCCGTGCGTGCCGGCGATCAGCACCAGCATGTTGGGTGCATCGTCGGCGCCGAACCGTGCCGTGTCGAGATAGAGCGCTTCGCCGTTGGGTCCATGCGCCTTGGGATTGAGCCAGGATCGCAGCGCCCCACCGGCTGCGGCCGCGGCACTGCAGAATTTCGGACGCGCCTCGGCGTAGCTCTCGGAAAAGCACTCTGGAACTGAAACCATTTATTCCTCCCGCCGCCATCGTAGCCGGTTTGGCGGCGGCGCGGAACGCGGGACCCGCTGGTGCGGGCCGGCCTTTTAGCTGTCGTACTTGAGCAGCGTTTCCACCGGCACGTTGAGCTTCTTGCGGCCCTCGAGGAAGGTGAGTTCGATCACGCAGGCCGCCGCCGGCACCACGCCGCCGACCTGCTCCAGGAGTTTTACCGCGGCCGCCATGGTGCCGCCGGTGGCCAGCAGGTCGTCGACCAGCACCACGCGTGCACCCTTGGCGATCGCATCCTGTTGTATCTCGATCGTGTCGGTGCCGTACTCGAGTGCATAGGTATGCCGCACCGTGGTTCCGGGCAGCTTGCCCTGCTTGCGCATCATCACGAAGCCGGTGCCGAGAGCCAGGGCGAGCGGCGCGGCGAGGAGAAAGCCGCGCGATTCGACGCCGGCCAGGACGTCCGGCTTGTAGGGCCGAAGCGCGTCGGCCATCCGCTCGATGGTCGCGTGCCAGGCCTTGGCGTGCGCCAGAAGGGTCGAGATGTCGTAGAACAGGATGCCCGGCTTGGGAAAATCAGGGATCGAGCGGATATGTTTCTTGAGGTCGATGTGGTTGTGCATTGAGGCTTCCTGAAATCAGCTGTAGGCCGGCGGCGGTTCGAAGCTGCGGTATTCCTTCTCCAGCAGCTTGGCGAACTGGATGCAGCTGTAGTCGCCGTACTGCGGGCCGATGATCTGCACGCCGATCGGCAGCCCTTCCTTGGTCTGGCCGATCGGGGCCGCCGTCGAGGGCAGCCAGGTGACGCCGGAGTAACCGGCCCAGAAGATCTGGTCGACCACCGGAACCTTCTTGTTGTTGACCACGATCGTCCGCTTGTGGCGCAGGCCCGTCTGGTCGTGCGGGAAGGCCGCGGTTACGGCGACCGGGCACAGCATCAGGTCGTAGTCCTTGAAGAACTCGTCCCACGCCCAGCGCATCTTGTGGCGCTTCTCGTTCAGTCGTAGCCAATCGCGATGCGCCAATGAATTGCCGCGCTGCATCTGGGCGAAATAGCTCATGTCGTCCGACGGCAGGGCGGACGCGTCCTTGACGGCCTGCTCATAGACGGCATCGGACATGCGGGCCGAGGTCGCCGCGCGCAGCAGGCGGATGTAGACGTCGTTCAGCTCGGTCGTGTCGATCCGAGGCCGCGCCTTGTCGCTCACCTTCGCCTTGTTCTTTGCCAGGAACGACGCGAGCTTGGAAATCTGCTCCTGCACCGAATCGTCGACCTCGGCGTTGGGGTCGGTCAGCAGCACGGCGACCTTGAAGTCGCGCAGCTTGGTCTTCTTCGAGCGCGGCAGTTTGAGCGTCCAGCCGCGGCCGTCGAGGGCATCGGGCCCGGCCATCGCCTCCATGGCGATCTCGAGATCCTCGGCGCCGCGTGCCAACGGTCCCACCACGCCGATATCGCCATAGGCCACCGCACCAGCCAGCGCATGGCCTTTGGGCGAGACGACGCCCCAGCTCGGCTTGTGACCCCAGACCCCGCAATAGTGTGCGGGATTGCGGATCGAGGCGCCGATGTCGCTGCCCGCGTCGATGCCGGTGAGGCCCGCGGCCAGCGCCGCGCCGGAGCCGCCCGACGAGCCCCCCGGCGTGCGGCCGAGATCCCACGGGTTGTTGGTCGAGCCGTAGACCTCATTGTAGCTCTGCCAGTCGGCCAGGTTCAGCGGGATGTTGGTCTTGCCGAACAAGGTGACACCAGCGGCGGTCATGCGCTGGACGACCAGCGCGTCGGTCTTGACGATGGCGTCCTTGAAGGCGGGATCGCCCCAGGTCGTCGGATAGCCCGCGACGTCGAAGGATTCCTTGATGGTCATGGGCACGCCGTGCAGAGGACCCAGTTTCTTGCCCGCCTTGACGGCCTTGTCCGCGGCCTTGGCCCGCTTGCGCGCACCCTCGATGTCGGTGGCGATGATGGCGTTGAGCTCGGGATTGTAGGCTTCGACCCGCTTCAGATAGAGGTCGAGCAGTTCGAGGCAGCCGATCTTCTTTTTCCGGACCGCGGAAGCGAGCTGCTTGGCGGTCTGGAACGGGAGAGCGAGGGACATGGGGAGGGGGTTCCGCTGCGGGGATGGACGAGGCCTAAGCCCGTACCATATTGTCCCGGCCGCCGTGAAGAAACTCCCCGCCCGCTATCACAAATACGCGCTGCCGATCTGCACGACGTTTTTCATGACGTTCCTGGTGTCGGGTGTTGCCACCTACCGCGTGCTGGCTGGGACGTCTGGATGTTCTCGTGGATGATCTCCTGGGCCGTCGCAGCGCCCACCATGTATTTCGTGATGCCCCTGGTCTGCCGTACGCTCGACCGTCTCGTCGAGGACAAGTAGTTTTAGCGGCGCGGCCTTGGCTTCACCCGGGCTCAGTGCGTCTCCATCGAGCGTGACCCGAAGTTACGCGAGGTGTAGGCTGCACACGCACAGGTAGAGAGTCCTGATCGTCCGATACGCCTCACTCATTCTCCGCCTCGCCTGTACGCGATCATGCTTTTTTGTATTCGGTTGTCCAAGAGTAGCATAGTTGATAAAGAGGTTATTATGCGTCAGCTCAAAGTAAAGGCTGCTCCGCTCGACCGGACTATTGGCAATCCGACCAATGCAGCGACTAGAAGACGAGCGCTGCTCGGAGGCTTCTTTGTCATGCTGATGGGGCGCAAAGCCGAAGGCAGCAACTGGCCCTTGTCGCCGGTGACCTGGGCCGTACCGTTTGCGCCCGGCGGAAATGGCGATACCTTTGCAAGGTCTGTTGCCGCCCGAGCCGGTGTGCTGTTGGGACAACCGGTGCTCGTCGACAATCGGACAGGGGCAGGTGGCAATCTGGCAGCCGCCGCCGTCGCACGTGCCGAGCCGGACGGCTACAGCCTTCTCGTCGGCTACACTGGGCACACCTACGCGACGGACATCTATCCTAACGCAGGATTTGACCTCGGTCGCGACTTCGCGCCCATCAGCGCACTGGCCCGTGCGCCTCTGGCTCTGGCCGTAAACAGATCTAGATTTGGCGGCTCGACGTTGAGCGATTTTCTTGATGTGGCAAGGCTGAAGCCCGGCAGCATCGAGATCGGCACCAGCGGTCTGGGCAGTCTACCTCATCTTGCAGTCGAACTGCTCCAGCGCCGCACCGGGATTCAACTGCTACATGTCCCCTATCGCGGCGGCGCCCCCGCCTTGCAGGACCTCCTTGCCGGACAGGTGAGCGCCATGATTGGGCCTGTGGGGCTCTTTGCAAGTCATGCGGTAGGGGGAGCCATTCGCGTTCTCGCCATCGCGAGCCGAAGGCGCGAGGTGCTGATGCCCGACGTGCCCACCTTCGGCGAGAGCGGCGTTGATGACTTCAGGATTAGTCAATGGTTCGGGCTATTTGCGCCGATCAAGACACCGGGCCCCATTCTTGATCGCATACACGCTGTCGTTCAGAGCATCCTGGCGACAGAGGAGATAAAACGGCTCTGGGTCGAGCAGGCGGCCCGCGTCGAATTGGAGAGCCGCGCCGATTTCAGTCGCTTTGTTAGCCAGGAAATCTCCCGATGGAGCCACATTGCAGCCCAAGCCAATCTCAAACTAGATTAAGGAAACTCTGAACAGCTTGAGTTTACTCAAAACTCCAAGAAGCGGAGAAAGCTTAGAGTTTTTGACGCTCCAGTCATACCGTCATCGGCATGCTTACGCTTCTGTCCGCCCTCGGCTCCCTGCTCTCGTTCCGGTTTCGTAATCGCCTCACCCTGGAGCTCGAACTCCTCGCCCTGCGACATCAGTTAACCGTCCTTCGCCGACAACGGCCTGGCCGGCACCATCGCTACGAGCTTCGCGCAGCACGAATTTTTCTTGGTAATCTAACCTGTA
>CANJHI010000077.1 GCA_947474005.1 Alphaproteobacteria bacterium
CGAGGCTAACGCCCGGCGGCGCGCCACGCTCTACAACCGTAGTTTGATCACCCGGAAGGTGAGGCCTGGAGAGTGCGAGATCGTTGGTCATGCCCCTGAATTTGCACGAGTTTCAAACAGACGGGAATTCCCAAAATCCGCGATGGATTTCAAGGTGAAGCAGGCGCATGGATCTGAAAGCTGTTTTCAGACCTTATCCCGCTGTTCGCGCACCGCCTTTGCTTCATCGAGAGCGTTGCGGCGTCGGTTACCCCTTCGATTTTGGCCGCAGCGGCGCGCCGTGGACGCGGCTTCGCCGGTGAGGCCTCAGATGCGGTGGTGGTGGCTCCAAGCTATCAAGAGGTCTCGGGAACAGCACCTCCTTCCCGGATGATCCGCGCGCAGCACTCGCGGATCGCCGTAAAAACATCCAGCATGGCGGCGCCGATCTTCAAATAAACCTGG
Source organism: Alphaproteobacteria bacterium (assembly GCA_947474005.1). Taxonomy (GTDB): domain Bacteria; phylum Pseudomonadota; class Alphaproteobacteria; order Reyranellales; family Reyranellaceae; genus Reyranella. Next base: position 445 of record CANJHI010000077.1, read on the forward strand.
CGGCCATGGCGCACGATCTTTCCCGCCGTCTGAAACAGCCGCCAGCGCACGGTTTGCACTTGCGAGCGTTCCCAGCCACTGCCCAGCGCTTCGGAGCGAAAGCCCAGATAGAGATTGTAGGTCAGCACACCGATGGAAAAGAACACGGCGTTGGCCTCGAATGTCCCGCAAGGCATGCGCTCCATGGCGAAGCCGATCTTCAAATCCTTGATCCGGTTTTCGCTGCAATCGCCACGCTTGCCATACCACTCCATCGTCGCGGCCGCGTCTTCGTTGCAGCGATTGCTGGCGATTGCGTGATAGCGCCATTTTTGCCAGCCCAATGACGATTTTTCCTCGAACAAATCCTGCTCACGTGGACGCCGCATGACGATCAGGCGGAACGCCTTGGCGGTCTTGTTCATGCAGTGCACGGTCTCGGCGATCTCGCCGTCGCGGTAGGCTTTCCAGCCGCTTTCGGGAATCGCCGCAATCATCGCCTTCACCGCCACGTCCTGATCCGCGCCGATCGCGAAGACCTTGTCGCTCTCTTCGCACCAGTTGATAATCGATGCCTGATAGGCCGCGCTGTCGGCGCGAATGGCGGCGATCTTCTTTTGCTTCGGCATGTTGGCTTCGCAGGCTTGCATGAACTCAAGATTCCGCGCCGCCGGAGCCGCGTTGCCCTCGCGAAATTCATGGCCGGCGATGAGGCCCAGTTCGGCGATGTGGCCGACCATCGGCATGTAGCCTTTCTCGCCCTTGTACGTGTAATGCGCCTCGCGTTTATCGGCGGCGATCTGCGTCGCGTCGATGTCGAGCGTGTAGTTCTGGCGGTCGTCCTGCCGCAACAGGCGGCGAAACACGCAGCGATTGCCGCGTTGCAGGCCCGCCTGACCTTCGCTTCCCTGCGCCCCCGCATTTGTCCGACCCATCCGCCGCATCCAATCGCCCGTGGCGTCACTGCTCGGAATGTCGTCGAGTTGAAGAAGGTCGCGAAGCCCCAAGTCGCGGCGCAGTACCCGCAAATCTTCCAGACTTCGCCCGCCGCCCGCGAGCATCAGAACCAGCGGCAGGACATGAGCCGGCGCGGCGTACCCCGCCGCGCTGCCGGGACCCGGCAATTCATGGCCGATCAGGGCGCCAACGCACATAGCGCTCAGATATTCGCCGAACAACGCCAACCCGCCCTGCGCCGTCAGTGTTTCTTCAGTCGCCGCCAATTTGAATGGCAAAACCGTCTGCAAGGACCCCATCGCACCCTCAAGGTGAGCGATTTGACGAATTAATGAGTCGTATCATCCACACAAACAACGGCTTTTTTGAGTCTCCCTTTTTTCCATCGCGGATGTTGGGCCTTTCACCCGTCCCTTCGGCCGGTCGGTGGTTCGCGCAGCGATTTGGCTGAGGGATCGCGTGAATCGCTCGGTTCGAGCGTCGGCCGGAACGTGACAAGATCGGCCCAATATTAAAGAGAGGAAGCGCAAACATGACTCGCATGACCGGCGGTGACGCCATCGTCGATTCGCTCCTGCGTCACGGCATCGACACGGTCTTCGGACTGCCGGGCGTGCAGATGTACGGCCTGTTCGACGCCTTTGCCCGCAACGCCAACCGGCTGAAAGTGATCAACGCCCGGCACGAGCAGACCACCGCCTACATGGCGCTGGGCTACACCCAATCGACGGGAAAGCCGTCGGCCTTCACGGTGGTGCCGGGCCCCGGGGTGATGAACGCCATGGGGGCGCTGACCACGGCGTGGGGCGTCAACACGCCCATCATGTGCATCACCGGCCAGGTGCCGAGCGCCATGATCGGCCGCGGGCGCGGCCAGCTCCACGAGATGCCCGACCAGCTCGCCACCTTGAAGACGCTGCTGAAATTCGCCGAGCGCATCGAACATCCGACCGAGGCGCCGCAGGTCATGGCGCGCGCCTTCCAGGCGATGGTGTCGGGCCGCCCCGGACCTGTGGCGGTCGAAATGCCGTGGGACATGTTCCCCGCGACCGCCGACGTGACACCGATCGAGCCGCTCGGCAAACGCGCGAACCCCGTGCCCGATCCCGACAAGATCGCGGCGCTGGCCAAGCTGGTCGATGGCGCCCGGGCGCCGATGATCTGGATCGGCGGCGGCGCGGTCGATGCAGGGCCCGAGATCCTCGCGCTCGCAGAAAAGATCGGCGCGCCCGTGGTCTCGTTCCGCATGGGCAAGGGCGTGGTCGATTCGCGCCATCCGCTGTCGCTCAACACGGTCGGCGGCTTCGAGCTGTGGGACAAGACCGACCTGCTGATCGGCATCGGCACGCGGATGGACGTGCCGATCGCACGCTGGGCGCCGGCGCCTGCGGGCCTGAAAACGGCGCGCATCGACATCGATCCGATCGAGCATCGACGGCTGACCGTCGACGTGCCGGTCGTGGCCGATGCGGCGGACGGCGCGCGCGCGCTCACGGCGCTGGTGAAGAGCAAGGATGATCCCGCGCGGCGCGCCGCCGTTGCCGCGGCGAAGGCTGCAGCCCTTGCCGCGATCGAGAAGGCCGATCCTCAGTATTCCTTCATGAAGGTGCTGCGCGAGGTGTTGCCCGACGACGGCATCGTGGTCGATGAAGTCACGCAGCTCGGCTACATCATCTGGTACGGCTATCCCGTCCACCAGCCGCGCCGCCTGATCTCCTCGGGCTTCTCCGGCACGCTGGGCTACGGCTTCCCGACGGCGCTGGGCGTCAAGGTTGCTAATCCCGGCCGTCCGGTGGTGTCGGTCACCGGCGATGGCGGCTTCCTGTTCGGCGGTTCGGATCTCGCCACGGCCAAGCAGTTCGGCATCAACCTGGTGACGGTGGTGGTGAACAACTCTTCCTACGGCAACGTGCAGCGCGACCAGCAGCGGCTGTACGAAGGCCGCCATTCCGGCGCGGTCCTGACCAACCCGGACTTCCAGGCCTATGCCCGCGCCTTCGGTGTCGGCGCCTGGCGGGTCGAGACCGCCGACGGCCTGCGCGGCGCCCTCAAGGAGGCCCTGGCCAGCGACGCGCCAGCGCTGATCGAGGTCATGTCCGACATCACCAAGGACTATCCGCCCTACAAGTTCCATCAGCCGAGGCTGCCTTAACGATGGCAACCATAGAGACCGCCCTGACGCGCCTGCTGGGCCTCCAGCATCCGATCCTGCTGGCTCCGATGGGGTCGGCCGCCGGTGGAAAGCTGGCCGCGGCGGTCACCCATGCCGGCGGTCTCGGCATGCTGGGGTCGGGTTATGCCGACGAGAAGGCAATCCGGCGGGAGTTGACGGAGGCAGGCAATGCTCGCGTCGGCATCGGCTTCATCCTGTGGGCGCTGGACAAGAATCCGGCGGCGCTCGACGTGGCGCTGGATGCCAAGCCGGCAGCGGTCATGCTGTCGTTCGGCGATCCGCAGCCTTATGCGACGCGCATCAAGCAGGCGGGCTGCCGGATCATCTGCCAGGTGCAGACGCTGGAACAGGCGAAGCAAGCGGCGGCGGCCGGCGCCGACGTCATCATCGCGCAGGGGCGTGACGCCGGTGGGCATTCCGGGATGACGCGCGGCACGATCGGACTCGTGCCGGCGGTCGTCGATGCGGTGGGCTCGATCCCCGTCGTCGCCGCCGGTGGCATTGCCGACGGGCGCGGACTCGCCGCCGCCCTGTCGCTGGGAGCCGCCGGCGTGTCGATGGGCACGCGCTTCACCGCCACGGTCGAATCGCTGTGGGACCAGGCCATGAAGGAAAAGGCGGTGGCGTCCGGCGGCGACCAGACGGCGCAGACCAGGGTCTTCGACATCGTCCGCGGCGCCGCCTGGCCCGCGATCTACCCCGGGCGGGCGCTGCGCAACGACTTCTTCGAGCAATGGCATGGCCAGGAGGACGCGCTGCACGGGCAGCAGAAGCAGGCCGAGGCAGGCTACCTGGCGAGCCCGGCAACCGATTTCGGCCAGCGCGTGGTGTGGGCCGGCGAGAGCGTCGACCTCGTGCGCGACATCCCCACCGCGCGCGAGGTGATCGAGCGCATCGTCGACGAGGCGGCCGCGGTGCTGCGCGGCGGCGCGGCGCTGGTGCGCGGGTAGCGCTTCAGACTCAGTACACCGACTCGAGGATCGGCACGATCTCCTGCGCCCCGTGGATCGGCCGCGGGTTGCTGAAAGTCCAGTCGTCGAGCATGCAGTTGGTGGCGATGCGCTGCAGGTCTTCGCGCTTGACGCCGACGTCGCGCAACCGCCGGGGCAGGCCGAGCTCGGCGATGAAGCGGTCGAGCACGTCCGCCGCTGGTTCCCCGGCCGCGCCGAGCGCCGTGCTGATCTCGGCCTGGCGATCGGCATTGACCACCGCGTTGAACGCCAGCACGGCAGGCAGCATGACGCAGGAAGTGTAGCCGTGCGGCACGCCGGCACTGCCGCCCAGCACATGTCCAATGGCGTGGCTCGCGCCCATGCGCGTGCCGGTGACGATGGCGGCCATCGAATTCCAGGCGCCGATCTGGCAGTCGAGCCGCGCCGCCAGGTCGGCCGGATCGCGCTTCACCGCCGGCAAGCCGCGACCGAGCAGGCGCAGCGCCTGCAGCGCGATGCTGTCGGTGTAGGCGTTGCCATCGATCGAGCAGAAGGTCTCGACTGCATGATCGACGGCGCGGATGCCAGTCGAGAGCCACAGCCATTCCGGCGTGTGCACGGTGATGGCGGGATCGAAGATCACCACCAGCGGGATGAGGCCGGGATGGATATAGGCCTGCTTCAGCCGCAGCCGCGGTTCGGTGACGCCGGCTCGCGCGTTGAATTCGCCGCCGCTCAGCGTCGTCGGCACGCAGATCTGCCGCACCTGCGGCGCGCGGTACTGCGGGAAGTGCCGCTTGCCCGTGATCTCGTCGACCACGGTGCGGAAGGGTTCGAGCCCGTCCGGCTCGCGAATGTCGTGTTCCAGGCAAACGGTGACCGCCTTGCCGCCGTCGGTCGTCGACCCGCCGCCGACACTGACCAGCAGGTCGCAGCCGGCCTCGCGTGCCTTGTTGGCGCAGGCGATGACCGCGTCGCGCGGGCTGTGCGCGGGCATCTCGTCATGCAGACCGGCGTAGCGGTCCCCGAGCGCCTCGGCGATCCGGCGGACCGCATCGGTCTCGCGGTTGAGCGTGCTTCCAGCCAGGATGAATACCCGCCGGGCGCCGAGCCGGTCGGCGGCCTCGGCCACGGCCTTGGCGGCCGGGTGGCCGAAGACCACGCGCTCCATTCCCGTGAAGACGATTTCGCCCGCCCGCATGGGATCAGAAGCTATATGCTGGTCCTGCGAAGGGGAAGGTGAACATGACCTGTGTCACGAGAAGGACGGTTGCGCTGCTCGGTCTGGCGTTGGCGCTCGTGGTGCCGCTTGGTGCGCCGGGTGTGCGGGCGGCGGAACCCGTCGACATGCTGCTGGTGCTCGCCGCTGACGTCTCACGTAGCGTGACCGAGCCCAAATTCAGACTGCAGCGCGAGGGCGCCGCCGCCGCCATCACGCATCCGGACGTGGTGAGGGCCATCACCTCCGGCCCGAACCGGCGCATTGCCATCTGCTTCCTCGAATGGGCGACGGCCGGACAGCACAACGTCGTCATCGACTGGATGGTGATCGGAGACGGCGGTGCGGCGCGCAGATTTGGCGACAGGCTGATCGAGACGCCGCGATCGTTCGCCGGCAGCACCTCGATCAGCAGCGCCATCGACTTCTCGGTGAGCCAGCTCGAGCGCGCGCCGTTCGCCTCGGAGCGGCGCGTCATCGATGTGTCCGGCGACGGCAACAACGTTTCCGGCCGTTCGGTCACCGACGCCCGCGACGAAGCCACCGCGAAGGGTATCGTCATCAATGCCCTGGTGATCCTGACGCCGATCGAGGAATCGTTCCGCCCGGAGCACACGAACCCGCCGGGCGGGCTCGAAAAATACTTCCAGGACAATGTCATCGGCGGGCCCGGGTCGTTCACCATCGTTGCCGAGGGACATGGGTCGTTCGGCCGGGCGCTCACGAAGAAGCTGATCCAGGAGATCGCCGGCGTGCCCGGCCATCAGCTCGCCGCCGCGGAATAGCGACTCCCGGGACAGAGGCGTCAGCCGGGCTTGATATTGGCGGCTCGGATCACCTTGGCCCATTTCTCGGTCTCGGTGGCGAGGAAAAGGCCGAACGCGTCGGGCGTCATCGGCATCGGCACGCCGCCGAGATCGAGGATGCGTGCCTTGAGCTTCGGATCGGCGAGGGCGGCGTTGACGGCGGTATTGAGCTTGTCGACGACCGGGCGCGGCGTGCCGGCCGGCGCGCCGAGGCCGGCGAAGGCGCTGGTCTCGAAGCCCGGCAGGAACTCGGCGATCGTCGGCACGCCGGGCAACAGCTCCAGCGGCCTGGGCGTCGACACCGCGAGCGCACGCAGGCGGCCCGCCCTGATATGCTCGATCGACGACGGCAGGTTGTCGAACATGACCTGCACCTGGCCGCTCAGCAGGTCGGCCAGTGCGAGCGGCGCGCCGCGATAGGGCACGTGCTGCATGTCTATCCCGGCCATCATCTTGAACCACTCGCCCGTGACATGCGCCACCGAACCGGTGCCGGCCGAGCCGAAGTTGATCTTGCCCGGATGGGCCTTGGCGTAGGCGATGAATTCGGGGACGGTCTTCGCCGGAAAGGCGGGATTGACCTCCATGACCTGGAAGACGCGATAGATGCCGGCGACCGGCGCGAAGTCCTTCAACAGGTCGAAGCCGAGGTTGGCGTAGAGCGTCGAGTTGATCGGGTTGTTGGCGCCGATCACCATCAGCGTGTAGCCGTCGGCGGCTGAGCGTGCGACCCCTTCGGTCGCGATGTTGCCGCCGGCGCCCGGCTTGTTCTCGACGATGAACTGCTGGCCGAGTTGCTCGGCCAGAGATTGCGCGATCAGGCGTGCCAGGATGTCGATCGCCTGGCCGGCGGCGAAACCGACGACCATGCGCACCGGCTGGGTCGGCCAGGTCTGCGCGGTGGCCACTCTCGGGACGGCGGGCAGCGCCAGGGCGCCGGCCGCCAGTTGCTGGAACTGCCTGCGGCGAAGCTTCACCGGGTTCCTCCCATCGCTGGCTTATTTTGCCGGTCGAGGCGAGCCTATCTCGCGCGCTCGCGTCTTGTCACTTCTGCAGCGCAGCATGCAGGCCTGCTCTGCGCGTTTTCCCCTGTCATTCGATGTCGTCCTGCCGAATGATCGGCTCAACGACAATAAAAATGACACCCAGGGAATGAACGCCAGCGCTGAGAAGGGCGGCCTTTTCACGATCAGTGGACGGCAGTGGCTCATCCTGCTGATGGTCCAGCTCGCCAACATGCTGTTCGGCATGACGATCACGCTGGCCAACCTGGTGCTGCCGCAGATGCGCGGCAACCTGTCGGCGACGCAGGAGGAGATTTCCTGGGTCATCACCCTCAACCTGGTCGCGACTGCCGTCGCCACGCCGATGACGGGCTGGCTGGCGAGCCGGCTGGGCTGGCGCAACCTGATGTTCTTCACGGTGCTCGGCTTCACCGTCACCTCGCTGCTGTGCGGCATCGCCAACAGCCTGGAAACCCTGATCTTCGCCCGCGTGGCACAAGGGGCGTTCGGCGCGCCCATCATGCCGCTCGGCCAGGCCATCCTGCTGGCGACCTTCCCCAAGCATCTTCAGCCCACCGCGCTCGTCATGTGGGGCATCGGCGCGGTGTTCGGTCCCGTGCTCGGCCCGATCCTGGGCAGCATCGTGACCGAAGCCTACGACTGGCGCGCCGCGTTCTTCATGATCGTCCCGCCCGGGATCTGCGCGCTGGTCTGCATCTGGTTCGCGCTGCGCGACCACACGGCGCGGATGCCGGTGAAATTCGACTGGATCGGCTTCATCGCGCTCTCCGTCGCGATGGCGGCCGCGCAGTTGATCCTCGACCGCGGCCACCGGCTCGACTGGTTCGAATCGACGGAGATGATCCTGTTCGCCTTCACGGGCGCGCTGGCGCTCTGGATCTTCGTCGTGCATTGCCTGACGGTGCCGGAACCGTTCCTCAATCCGCGCCTGCTGCTCGATCGCAATTTCGCCATCGGCATTCTGCTCGCCTTCATCATGGGCATGCTGAATTTCGTCAGCATCGTGCTGTTCCCAACCCTGTTCCACGACCTCCGCGGCTATCCCGACAATGCCATCGCCATGCTGATCGCCGCGCGCGGCGTCGGCAACTGGACGGCCTTCCTGTTCATTGCCCAGCTCACGCGTGTCGCGCCGCGGTTCGCCATCGTCTGCGGCATGGCATTGCAGGCAGGGGCGGGGTTCTGGATGGCCCAGTTCGACATCAACCTCACCGATACAGACGTGTTCTGGGGCAATTTCCTGCTGGGCCTCGGCCAGTCGATCGCCTTCACGCCGATGACGGTGATGGCCTTCTCGACCCTGCCGCCGCGCCTGGTCACCGAGGGGTCCGCCGTCTTCACCCTGATGCGCAACTTCGGCTCCAGCCTGTTCATCTCGATCGCCGTGCTGGTCGTCAGCCGCTCGACCGCGTCGAACTATTCGCGGATGACGGAATTCATCACGCCCTACAACAAGACCCTGTCGACGCCGGACCTGCCGCCGCAGTGGAGCCTGGAAAGCGCCGGCAGCCTGCAGACCCTGTCGAACGAGATCCTGCGGCAGTCCGCGATGATCGGTTACGTCAATGCCTTCTACCTGATGGCTTTCGCCGCCCTCGTGGCGATACCGCTTGCCGGTTTCATGCGCCGGGTACGGCGGGATACATGACGGGCAGATGCGGAACGCGGCCCCCTCGGGGTTGACGAGGCCGTTGCGCCGCGCGGCGCGGCCAGTCCACTCTATGCCCCGGCCCATTGCAGCGCTCCCGGAGGAAACCATGGCACTCACGCTCGTCAGCAGCAGCTTCAAGGAGGGCGAGACCCTCCGGATGGATCACATCCTTTCCGCCGACTACGGCTTTGGCTGCGGCGGCGGCAACAAGTCCCCGCAGCTCTCCTGGTCGGGCGTGCCCGAGGGAACGAAGAGCTTTGCGGTCAGCTGCTTCGATCCCGACGCGCCGACCGGCAGCGGCTTCTGGCACTGGGTGGTCGTCAATATTCCGGCCGGCACCACCGAGCTTGCGCTCGATGCGGGGAATCCCAAGGCGGGGTTGCTGTCGAAGGGCGCGTTGCAGACCCGCACCGATTTCGGCGCCCCCGGCTATGGCGGGCCCTGTCCGCCCGAGGGCCACGGCCCCCACCGCTACATCTTCACCTTGTTCGCCGTGGGCCAGGAGGCGTTGCAGGTCAAAGCCGACACCTCCGCCGCGATCATCGGCTTCCAGCTCCACTTCAATACCGTCGCCAAGGCGACTTTGACGGGCCTGTTCCAGCGTTAGGGCAGGATGAAACGGCGAGGGAGGGGACAATGACGACATCGACGAGCACGACAGGGGCAACGCCGATCAGTTCGCATCTGGTCGTGCGGAAGGACTGGCTCGCCCGGCGCCGCGAGGAGGCCCTCGAACCCGGCCTTCCGATCGTCGATCCGCACCATCATCTGATCGACCGGCCGGAGAGCGGCACGTACCTGCTGCCCGACCTGCTGGCGGATATCGCCAGCGAGCACAATGTCGTGGCCACCGTCTATCTTGAGTGGCTCTCGATGTATCGCGCCGACGGCCCCGAAGAGATGCGGCCGGTCGGCGAGATCGAGTTCGCCAATGGCGTCGCGGCCATGTGCGCCAGCGGCGGCTACGGCACGCCGCGCGTCTGCGCCGGCATCGTCGGCCACGCCGACCTTATGATTGGCGCGCGCGTGGCCAAGGTGCTGGAGGCGATGATCGTGGCGGGCGGCGGCCGGTTCCGCGGCATCCGCTATATCGCCTCGAGCGATCCGGATCAGGCCCAGTGGGGCGCCACGGCCGTCCGGCCGGAGGGGCTGCTGCTCGACAAGCGGCTGCGCGAAGGCTTTGCGCAACTGGCGCCGCTCGGTCTCAGTTTCGATGCCTGGGTCTACCATCCGCAGCTCGGCGATCTGGTCGACCTGGCGCGGGCCTTTCCCGGAACGCCGATCGTCCTCAACCATGTCGGCGGCCCGATCGGGCTCGGCCGCTACACGGGCAAGCGCGACGCGGTCTTTGCCGACTGGAGCGCGCGCATCCGCGAACTGGCGGCCTGCCCCAACGTGCATGTGAAGCTGGGCGGTCTCGGCATGAAGATGTTCGGGTTCGATGTGCACGAGGGCGAGCTGCCTCCCAGTTCGGAGCAGCTCGCGGCGGCATGGCGGCCCTACATAGAGACCTGCATCGCGGCATTCGGTCCAAGCCGCGCGATGTTCGAAAGCAATTTCCCCGTCGACAAGGGCTCCTATGGCTACGGCGTGTTCTGGAACGCTTGTAAGCGACTGGCGCAAGGGGCAAGTGCGGCTGAGAAGGCCGATCTGTTCCACGGGACTGCGTCGCGGGTCTATCGTCTGGGCCTCTGAGCGATCTGTCGTCACCAAGAGAGGACTTGAAGAATGAGCAGCTCATCCGATTACACCCCGCCCAAGGTCTGGACCTGGAACAAGGCGAGCGGGGGACGCTTTGCCAATATCAACCGGCCGATCGCAGGCCCCACCCAGGACAAGGAATTGCCGGTGGGCCGTCATCCCTTTCAGCTCTATTCGCTGGGGACGCCGAACGGCCAGAAGGTCACCATCATGTTCGAGGAGCTGCTGGCGCTTGGCCACAAGGGCGCGGAGTACGATGCCTGGCTGATCCGCATCGGCGAAGGCGAGCAGTTCGGCAGCGGCTTCGTGGCGGTCAATCCCAACTCCAAGATCCCGGCCCTGCTGGACCGCAGCGGCGCCAAGCCCATCCGCATCTTCGAGTCGGGCGCCATGTTGCTCTATCTCGCCGAAAAGTTCGGCGCTCTCCTGCCGAAGGACGTCGCGGGACGTGCAGAATGTCTGTCCTGGCTGTTCTGGCAGATGGGCAGCGCGCCCTACCTGGGCGGTGGCTTCGGCCATTTCTATGCCTACGCGCCGACCAAGATCGAGTACGCCATCGACCGCTTCGCCATGGAAACCAAGCGCCAGCTCGATGTCCTCGACCGGCGGCTGGCTGAGAGCACGTATCTCGCCGGCGACGACTACACCATCGCCGATATCGCGGTGTGGCCGTGGTACGGCGGCCTGGCCAAGGGATTGCTGTACGGGTCGGGCGAGTTCCTGTCGGTGCAGGACTACAAGAACGTCCAGCGCTGGGCCGACCTCATCGGCGCACGACCGGCCGTCAAACGCGGGCGCATCGTCAACCGCCTGCAGGGCGATCCCAAGGCCCAGCTGCACGAACGCCATGACGCCAGCGATTTCGACCTGAAGACGCAGGACAAGGTCGAGGCCAAGGGTTAGCCATGTCGAAGCTCATCACACGCCGCGGTGCTGTGGCACTCGGCGTCGCTGCTCCGCTGATCTCCGTGGGGGCCGCCGCCCAGGCGCCATATCCCTCCAAGACCGTGCGCATCATCGTGCCATTTCCGCCCGGCCAGGCCGCGGACATCTTCGCGCGCCTGATGGCGGAGCGGCTGACGGATATCTGGAAGCAGCAGGTCATCGTCGACAACAAGGGCGGGGGCGGCGGCATTCCGGGCACCGAGGCCGGCAAGGCGGCGGCGCCCGACGGTTACACACTGCTGGTCGCCACCAGCGGCACCTTCGGCGTCAATCCCAGTCTCTATCCCGACCTGCCCTACAGGCCGCTGGCCGATTTCAAGCCGATCACCAACATCATCCGCGGGCCGCTGGTGATCGTGGCCCATCCCAGCTTCCCCGCCAGCACGGTGGCCGAGCTGATCGAGCTGGCCAAGAAGGAGCCGGGCAAGATTTCCTACGCTTCGGCCGGTCCCGGCACGGCCCAGCATCTCAGCATGGAGCTGTTCAAGCTTATGGCGAAGATCGACATCGAGCATATCCCCTACAAGGGCTCCGGCCCGGCGATGGCCGACCTGCTGGGCGGCCATGTCAAGCTGATGATGGACAGCACGGCCTCGTCGCTGGGCGCGTTGCGCGACGGGCGCATCAAGGCGCTGGGCGTCACGACGGCGGCCCGCGTGCCGCCGCCGCTCGACCAGGTTCCGTCGATCGGCGAGACCGTGCCGGGCTACGATGCGGCCGGCTGGTCCGGGCTGGTGGCGCCGGCGAAGACGCCGGACGAGATTGTGAACAAGGTAAATGCCGATCTCACCGCCTTGCTGCGCGATCCCGCGGTGCTGCGCCAGTTCGCCGAGCGGGCGACGCTGCCGTCGCCGATGACGCCCGCCGAATTCGCGGCCTTCATCGCCAAGGACATGGCGACCTGGGCCGAGGTGGTGAAGGCCACTGGGACCAAGCCAGGCAACTAGAGAGGCCAGATAACGGTCGTGAAGGAATTCATCGGCAGGTAAGAGGTGGGCCTCGCGACGGTAACCCAAACAGTGGACGTCGATCTCGAGGGCGAGGGCCATGATCGGCGTCTCGTTCGCCAGTAGCTTGACGCGTCACGAGAACGTTGGGACAAAGCCCTTGCTGCTCAAGGCCAAGGTGCGTAGGAGCGGAATTGCACAGATTGTTCTGCAGGATCGCCGGGGTCGATCCGGATGCCTTGGAAGACTGTCCGAATACGGACCGGATTTGGGCCGCCCAGCTTGGATTTTCGCTGGTCCTCAACTTTTTTCTCCTGTTCGCACTGACGTTCTACTCGGTCGGCTATTTTCTGCCCGAATTGTACGCTCGCGCGTTCGTCGCTTTCGTCGTGGCATCCGTGCTGACGATGTTCGATCGCGCGTTGTTCCAATTCGACTGGTTCACGGTCGCGTTGATGCAGGACGTCCGTGACCCCAATCGGCGCACGACGATTCTTCAGGGGTTGTTGGCCTTCGCGCGCCCGTTCTGGCGTCTGTCCCTGCGCCTCGCGATCTCGCTTGCCATCGCCTATACGCTGTCCGTGTTCGCGGAAGTCGCCGTCTTCGACAGCGCCATTCGTGAACGGATGACGGCCGAGAACTATGCGGACAACGGGCCCTACCGGGACAAGCTATCGAAGTTCGAAAGGGGACTCGACGAGCAACGAGCGGCCTTGGGCAAGCGGATTGCCCTTCTCGAGACTGAAATCGATGCCGTGCAGAGAGGGGCTGGGTCGCCTGCCGAACAGGATGAGTACGATCTGCTCCGCATGAACGCGTCACAGAGCCGGGCGCGGATCGCAGGACTCGAGGTAACGATCGGGGGCAATGAAGAGCGCATCCGGGCACTGAACGAAGACATCTATGCTGAGCGCTATGGGTTGAAGGACAAACCTCATCGCACCGGCAGGCCTGGATGCGAACCCAACAGCGTTTGCTACGACATGGTGCTCACCGTGAAGGATCTCCGGGAGACCAATGCGGGTTTGCGCAAGGAAATCGAGACGCTCCAGGCGAGAGTGCAGGAGCTGGACGACAAAGCGAGGGATTTCCTCAGGCAGCGCAATGCCACCGGCGACGAAGTGATCGCCGCGAAGCGCAAGGAAATAGCGGCGATCCGGGCAGAGGTCAGTGCTTTCGACGGCCAAAGGGATGGGCTCTCGTCGAACTACGCCGCAGAACTCAGACGTGACGGAACCTATCGGCCGCTGCGTGACGATCCGATGATACGCATCAGGGTTCTGGACGAGCTTCGCCAGGATCCCGTGCGCGGGCCGGCTATCACGAGCATGTCGCATTTGATCAGGGCCTTCATCGCGTTTCTCGAGCTCGCTCCCGTTCTGGCCAAGATCTTCTTCGCACCGCCAACGGTCTACTCTGCCAAGATCAGGACGGCCGTCGCCGTGGGGCAGAACCGGGCCGTGCGGGAGAGGGACGATCAGCTGGCCCTGTCGGCTGCTCGCGGCCTCCATGTCTACAGCTTCGACTCCCCGAACCTTGGGGACCACGAGCGCCTTGCGCGAGCGCCCGCCCAGCAACTCGGCCATTCCCAGCCCAAGATGCTGCCAATGCCCGAGCCCGGTTCGCGCCAGACAACGCCCGAGCGCAGCCCGGTCCCGAAGGCCATCGTGCATTTCAGCCTGGACGAGCTCAATCGGTTCGGCCTGTCGAAGCTGCGCGAATGGATCGAGGCAGATCCGGAACACAAGCGTGCGGCCGGCGACTATTACACCTCCAGGCTGGCTCAGGGTCAGTTTCTCCTCGAGCCCGACCTGGCCATCGCCAGGTATTGTCAGACGCACTTCGGTCGGGAGGTGCGGTTTTTCGAGCTGGGCTTCGGTTTCGGGGAACTCGGCCTGTGCCTGGCGCTGAGCGGCTTTCACACCGTCGGCTTCGAGTCGGAGGCTGGTCGCTACGCCGGCGCCTCTGCGCTCGTCGCGGCGCTCGCACAGCAGGGCGGCGACACCAGCCACTTGTCATTGCTCTATGGTGTTTACCCCGACATCCTTCGGCTCGACGGGACTGACCTGGAGAGCGAGTCGGTCTTCGTTTCGACGAACGTGACCAGCACCCTCGTGATGGAGACGATCGACCGTGTCCTGCGTTCGCTCAGGCATTTCGACCATCTCATCCTCGATCTTTCGCGTTTCGGCGAAGTGCGCGACGCATCTTCGCAACGGGATCTGATCGTCGAGTTCCAGAAGCTCGGCTTCAGCGAGGTGGCGCGGGTCTACTCGTCAGGCGACACCGACATTCGGCATTTCATGCGCAATCCAGGTGACGAGGCCAGCAGCCCTGCCTAGAGGCGAGTTACCCTGACGAACATTGCGATCAGAAGCGGGAGCACAGGATGGCCAAGGATTCCGGGAACAAAAGCAAGGGCAAGCAGGTTGCCGTGGTCGTGGGCGCCACGTCGAAATGGCAGTCCGATGGCCGCAACACCAAACTGGCCCACGGCAAGGTTGTGGACGACAGTGATTTGCCCGTCGGTATCCGCTGGGGAATTGGCGGTGCCATTGCCCAGAAGTTCGCGGCCGAGGGGTTCTTTGTCGTGCTGACGACCCGCAGCGAGGCCAATGCGTCGGGACTGGCGGCGGCAATCGGGGATCAGGGTGGCGATTGCATGATCGTCGAGCTCGATCTCTCCCGCCAGGAGTCCGTCGCCGCAGCCTTCGCCAAGATTCGCAGCGACGCCGGCGATCCGCATGTTCTGCTCTATAACGCAGGCTATCTCGAAGGTCGCGACCTGCCGCCCGAGAAGGAACTG
This sequence comes from Alphaproteobacteria bacterium, assembly GCA_947474005.1. GTDB lineage: Bacteria > Pseudomonadota > Alphaproteobacteria > Reyranellales > Reyranellaceae > Reyranella. Next base: position 15,586 of record CANJHI010000077.1, read on the forward strand.
CTCGAACATATCCCGGTCGAGATGTTCGATACCGCGCAGCATATCGCCAGCCGCGGTCCTTTCCTCGTCGCCAAGGAAGTCCTGCCGGCCATGCGCAAGCGCGGCGAGGGGTCGTTCTTCTTTTCCAACAATTCGAGTTCGCTGCGCGGGCGCAAGCGCATGACGGGCCAGTCGCTCTACTATCCAAGGGTCATGATGCGCACGCTCGCGCAGGTGCTCACCGAGGAATATTCCGAGCATGGCGTGCATGTCGCCAACGTGGTGATCGACGGCCTGATCGATTCACCGGGTACGCACGCCCTGCCGAAAGCCAGGCAGAACCCCGAGCAGGTGATGAATCCGGTGAAGATCGCCGAGGCGTTCTATTACCTGCACACCCAGGACCGCTCGGTCTGGACGCACGAGCTGCAATTGACGCCGTTCTCGACCAAACCGAGCTACTGACGCCGCTAGGCTCGGAGCGGGGGCTCTGGAGTAGGGAGCCGGCGTAGCCTATTCGGCCTGGGCGCCGGATTGCTTGATGATGGGCAGCCAGATCGCCTGGTCGTCGACGATCAGCTTGCGGGCGGCTTCAGGCGAGGTCGGCGGCAGCACCTCGAAGCCCTGGACCAGGAGCTTCGCCTTCACCTCGGGGTTTTGGCCGATGCGGTTGATCTCGGCATTGAGACGCGAGACGATCGCGGGCGGCGTGTTTGCCGGCACAGCGAAGCCCAGCCAGCCGGCCACCACGAAGTCGGGCACGCCGGCTTCGATCATGGTGGGCAGGTCGGGCAACTGGGTCGCGCGATCCTTGCTGGTAACGGCAAGCGCCTTGAGCTTGCCGGCCTTGATCTGGCCCAGCACCGTCGGCGTATTGAAGAAACCCATCGTCACCTCGCCATTGACCACCGCGAGGACCGCGGCCGGCGCGCCGCGGTAAGGTACGTGTTGCAGCCGCACACCGGTGCGTTGCTCGAGGGTCACGCCCGACATGTGGAGGCTGCTGCCGACGCCGCTCGAGCCGTAGGTGAGTTCGTCCGGCTTGGCGCGCGCCTGTGCAATCAGCTCGGCGACGGTCGTGGCCGGGTTGGTGGGAGAGACGACCAGCACGTTGGGGAGGAAGCCCGTGACGGCGACCGGTGTGAGATCCTTGAGCGGATCGTAGCCCGGAGCCTTGTAGAGGCCCATGTTGAAGACCGTCGTGCCCTGTGAGGTCAGCAGCAGGGTGTAACCGTCGGCAGGCGCCCGTGCGCCTTCCGCGGTCCCAATAAGGCCGCCCGCACCGCCCTTGTTGTCGACCACGACCGGCTGGCCGAGCGCCTTGGCAAGTTCCTCGGCGAAGGTGCGCCCGACGGTGTCGGCACCAGCGCCCGCCACGAACGGCACGATCATGCGAATCGTGCGCTCCGGCCAGTCAGCCGCCTGCACCGGCGTGGACGCGAGCAGCGGGGACGCGAGCAGCAGAAGGGCCGCCAAGGCATGCCGTCTTGTCAGGGTCTGTCGTGACGGGATCATGGCCGGCCTCCCAATCTCAGTTCGTGGGCTTCTTCGCCAGTGAGAGCACCATCTCGAGCGCCTCTTTGCCAGGCAAGCCCTTCTTGTCCGTTTCAGCCACCCACTGGTCCCACACAGGCCGTCCGGCGGTGGCGATCAGCTTGTCGCGCATCTCGGGTGTCACCTTGATGACCTCGAGCTTGCGCTTCTCGAACATCGGGAAGGACTTCTTGTCCGCTTCTTCATAGGCCACGCGCTGGAGGCGGTAGGCCTCGGGCCTCGCGTCTTCCAGGATCTTCCTGTACTCGTCGGGCAGTGCCTTCCACGCCGTCTGGCTCAGCACCACCGAATTGTGCACGACGCCCAACTGCATGCCGAGCGTGTACCACTTCGACACTTCGTGCAGCTTGTAGGCCGTGAAACTGTAGGTGAAGGGGAACGAGGCCGCCTGGAACGTACCGCGTTCCAGCGCGGTGTAGACTTCCGGCGCCGACACCGAGGTCGGCACGGCGCCAAGCATCTTCATCGCATCACCCAGGCCGCCGAGCGCACGTACCCGCATGCCCTTCCAGTCCTCGAGGTTGCGCGGCGGCTTGCCCGTGCCCATGAACTCGTACTGCGGCAGCAGCAGCGTCATGAAATGCATGGCATTCCACTTCGAGAGCTCGTCGGAGACCGGTTTCCAGGCCTGGTAGCCGTCGATCACCCGCTGCGACGCCACCAGGTCAGGGATCGGCAGGAACGGCATGTCGAGAACGCCCTGTAGAGGCGTCTTCGCCGGCGCGTAGGAATAGGCGACGAAAGCGCCCTGGAAGGAGTCGACCTTGATCCCGTCGAGGAAGTCTTTCGCCTCGCCGAGCTGCTCGTTGTACTTGAGGTTGATGATGAAATTGCCGCCACTTTTCTCCTTGGCGACCTTGGCGAGGTGTTCGAAAGTCACGGTCGCCGCGCGCGGCGGCCCGTAGAGCGAGAAGTTCCAGGTGACCTTGTCAGCGGCGTTGGCCGGAAGCGCGGCCAGCAAGCTAAACCCGAGGGCGACAGACAGCGACAGCGCTCGATACATGACCACTCCTCCCTATTGTTTTTCAGCCGGTGTTTTTCAGCCGGTGTTTTTCAGCCGGTGTTTTTTAGCCAGTGTTTTTCAGTCGGTACTTTTCAGTCTGCGGTTTCGACGATGAAGGTGACGATCTCGGGGAACGCGGTCAGCACCGCGAGCGTGATGACGTCGGCGAAGATGAACGGCCAGACGCCCTTGAAGATGTCGCGCACGGGAATGTCCGGCCGCACGCCGTTGACCACGAACACCACCAGCCCGACCGGCGGTGACAGCGAGGCGATGCCGCTGAGCTTGACCAGCACGATGCCGAACCAGATCGGGTCGTAGCCCAATGACATGATCACCGGGAACACCACGGGTAGCGTCAGCAGGAACATGCCGATGCCCTCGAGCACCGTGCCGAGGATGAAGTACAGCAGGTAGATCGCGAGCAGGATCGCGAGCGGCGGCATGTTGAGGTCGGTGACCCAGCGCGAGACCTCCTCCGGCATGCCCGAGAAGCCGAGGAAGCGCACGAAGATCAGCACGCCCCAGATCACCGTGAAGATCATCACGGTGAGCTTCGCGGAATCGAGCAGGCACTGGCGGAGCTCGCCGCGCTTGATGCCGTTCTTGAGCGCGAAGACCAACACGGAAAAGGCGCCGAGCGCGCCGGCCTCGGTGGGCGTCGCCCAACCGAAGTACATGCTGAAGAAGATGATCAGGATGACCAGGAAGATCGGCGAGGTGCTGGGCAGCGACTGGAAACGCTGCGGCCAGGTATAGCCGGTGATGCGCGGGCCGAGCTCGGGCTGGCGCCAGCAGCGCCAGGTGATGATCAGGGCGTAGACAAACGCCGACACGATGCCGGGTACGAAGCCGGCAATCAGCAGCTTGCCGATCGACTGCTCGGTGATGATGCCATAGACCACCAGCAGCGTGCTGGGCGGGATCAGCGAATCGAGCGTGGCGCCGGCGGCGCAGACGCCCGCGGCCAGCCGCTTGTCGTACTTCGCCTTCAGCATCTCGGGGATCGCCACCTTGGCGAATACGGCGGCGGCTGCACTGCTCGCGCCGGAGACCGCCGAGAAGCCCGCGACAGCGAAGACGGTGCCGGTGGCGAGGCCGCCCGGCAGCCAGCCGAACCATCGCCGCGCGGCCTCGAAGGCGCTCTGGGTGATGCCGGCGTAGTAGGCCAGGTAGCCGATCAGGATGAACATCGGCAGGACCGACAGCGTGTAGTTGGCGCCTGACGTGTAGGGCGCAATGCCGGCGGTGCGGATGCCGGCATCCCAGCCGATCAGCCAGACCAGGCCCGCCGTGCCGGTGATCGCGCCGGCGAAGGCGAAGCGGACGCCCGCGAAGCACAAGGCCAGCAGGACGACCACGCCGACGCAGCCGATGGTGAGGGGACTGAGCTCGATCATTTCGCGTCCTGCTTGCCGAGGACCTCGGCGATCTCGTCCTGTACCTGGGTCTCGATGGTGATGAGCCTGGGGATGGCGATGGGCTCGGCGTCGGGATGGGCGATCATGCGCAGGTAGCCCCAGATCTGCAGCGACAGCCGGAGCCACAGCAGGGAAAGCGCCAACGGCACCATCAGCTTGGCGGGCCAGGTCGGCAGGCGGATGTCCATGGTCGAATCGCCGATCGAATAGGCCCGCAGGAAATTGGTGAAGCTGGCGTAGATCAGCACGGTGATGATGGCCAAGGTCATGGCGACGCCGAACAGCTCGATTTTCCAGCGGTTCCGCGGCTGCCAGCCCATCGTCAGGTCCATGCCGATGTGGCTGCCCAGGCGCTGAGCGTAGGCGATCCCCAGGAAGGCGAACAGCACCGAGGCCTGCTCGATCCAGTCGATGTAGCCGTAGATGGCGAAGTCGAAGACGGTGCGGCCGACGATCTGCGCCACGCCTACGAACATCAGGAAGAAGATCGCGAGGGCCGCGATCAGGTTAAGGCCGTCTTCGGCGTGCGACAGGACCTGGTCGGCCCGACGCAGCAGTACCGGAGACGATTGTGCGCGGTCATCGGCGGGCATTCAGCGCACGCCCCGACCGGCGCCGCGGGTGCGCGATCCCATCTGTCGTTTCCTTCCCGGAGCGGCGTGGGGCCTCTGACGGACCCTCATCGATCCCGCTTCCGTGCGCACGTTAGGCCAAGCCGCCGACACCGATCAACCCCCGTCGGATGGCCCGGTTTCGCAGATAGTGACGCTCAAGCTCCTTTTTTCTTCAGCAACCAGACATGCTCCGCTGCCGCATATTTTCCCTTCAACCCGCCCTTGACGTCTGCGCTCGCGAGCAGCTTCAGGTCGTAGCTTCCCTGGTATTGCCGCCCGACCTCCTCGTGGCCGACTGAAAACGGTGGCCCGTCGACAAGACGCTGGTCGTAGTCGTAGGTGATCAGCAATTGCGGCGCCCGATCGGTGATCCCGATCAGGTGTGCCGCGTATCGGTCTCGCATGGCTTGGGGAAGAGCCACCAGAGCCGCCCTGTCGTAGATCGCGTCGACCTTGCCGAGGATGTCGCGGGACAGGCTGAAGATATCGCCAACGAAGATATCGATATTGGTCGAACTGTACCGACTGACCTGATCGATTGCCGTGATGGTCGGTTCGACGCCGAGGCCCGAGAATAGCTGCTCGACGGCGATCTCGCTCAACTCAGCGCCGGCAACGCGATAGCCATGAGACAGCAACCAACGAACATCGAGCGTCTTGCCGCACAGCGGCAGAAATACGCGGCTGCCCTCGGCCAGGAAGAGGTTGCTGAAGTACATCGCCAGAAAAGGGTTGGCTTCGCGTTCGTGAAACGCGATTTCGTTCCGTTCCCATTTTCGGTGCCAGAAAGTTTCATCCATAGCCCGTTCTCCTCAGGTGAGATTGTCAGATCCGAAGCGGTCTTCCTTGTGGGCGCTTTCCGAACATGGCGGAATGTGCACGATTTGCACTTTATTCGTGCGTTTAACGCCATATTACTCACGAACAGTGCTAGAGATCGGTATGTCGAAACCCGATCTCAACCTGCTCGTCACGCTCGATGTGCTGCTTGCCGAAGGCAGTGTCGCGCGCGCCGCCCGACGGTTGCAGCTTAGTCCTTCGGCGATGAGTCGGGCGCTGGCGCGCCTGCGGGCGACGACGGGCGATCCGCTGCTGGTCAGGGCCGGACGTGGTCTCGTTCCCACGCCGCGGGCGCTCGAACTCCGCGAACGGGTGAGCGCACTCGTGCGCGACGGAGAAGCGGTTCTGCGCCCCGCCGAGAAACTCGATCTCAAGCAACTCGTCCGAACCTTTATGCTGCGGACCAGCGAAGGCTTCGTCGAGAACTTCGGACCGGACCTCATTGCGCGGGTGGCTGCGGAAGCACCCGGTGTGCGGCTCTGCTTCGTGCAGAAGCCGGACAAGGACAGTGCGCCGCTGCGCGACGCGACTGTCGATCTGGAAACCGGCGTCGTGGGCGAGACGATGGCGCCGGAGCTGCGGGCGCAGGCGCTGTTCCGGGACCGCTTCATCGGCGTCGTGCGGAAGGGTCATCCGCTCGGCAAGGGCAGGATGACGCCCGCCCGTTATGCGGCCGGCCGGCACATCGCTGTTTCGCGGCGGGGCCTCGACAGGGGACCGATCGATGAAGCCTTGAAGCCGCTGGGATTGGAACGCCGTATCGTCACCATCGTCGGCGGCTTTTCGACCGCGCTGGCGCTGGCCCGAGGCTCCGACCTGATCGCCAGCGTTCCCGAACGACACAGCGGAAACCTGCGTGCCGGTATGCACAGTTTCGCTCTCCCTTTCTCCCTGCCGAAGATCACGGTTTCCCTGCTCTGGCACCCGCGTCTGGATGCCGACCCGGCGCATCGCTGGCTGCGCGGGTGTGTCCGGGACGCCTGCGCGGCATGACTCACTCACCGCAAGCCGACCGCCCACTTTGGGCGGTCGTGCATTGGACGTCTTTTTCCATTGCGCATATTCTTGGCGCGGCTTCGTTGCCGCCCATGACCTGAGGAGACATTCGATGAAAATAGCTTTGATACTGCCACTGGTGGTCACGATCGGCGCGGCCGGATCAGCCAGTGCGGCAACATGGGAAGCAAACAACTTGCTGCTCCCTGCCAGGTCGGCGACCGGATGCCCGGACCATCATGACCGCTACAGGTTTGAGCTCGTTGGGACGACGTTCACGGGACACAATGTCAACGGCCCGCTGTTCGTGACGACGGTAGCTGGCGACGGAGCGGTCAACCTCGACTTCAAGTCGCCCGGCGGTGCTTCACTCGAAATTTCAGGGAACGCAAAGACGCGCGATCTCGAGATATTCGATTCGAAGGTCGCTTGCCGATACAAGCTCGTCCCGAAGCGGTGACGCCTGCGCGGAGTGACTTATTCCGCCTTCAACAGCCCGCTCTTCGCCAGTTCCTCGATCGCCCCGTCTTCCTTCTGTAGGGAGGCGGTGAGCGCCGCGGGGGTCACGGCCTCGGCCTCGGCGCCGAGGCCGGCCATCTTCTCGCGCAGCGACGCGTCGGCGATCGCGTCGTTCACCGCGGCGTTCAGTCTGTTCACGATCGCAGGCGGCGTGCCGGCGGGCGCCATCAGGAAGAGCGGCGTGGCGGCGTCGAATTCGGTCACGCCTGACTGCTGCAGGGTCGGCGTGTCGGGAAGCTGCGCCGCGCGCCGCCCGCTGGTGACGGCGATGGGCCGCAGCTTGCCGCTGCGGATATGGCCGATCGACGCCGGGATCTGGTCGATCACCGCGTCGATCTGGCCAGACAAGAGGTCGGCCAGGGCAGGGCCCATGCTCTTGTAGGGCACGATGTTGAAGCTGATGCCCAGCGCCTTCTGCAGCCGCAGCAGTGCGAGGTGATTGGTGCTGCCGTTGCCGGGGTGGCCGATGGTGAGCTTGCCGGGGTTGGCGCGCACCCAGGCGAGGAAGCTCGCCCAATCCTTGATCGGGTTCTGGGCGTTGACCTCGATTGCCATCGATGAGGTGTTGAGCAGCGCCACCGGCGCGAAGCTCGCCAGCGTGTAGGGCGGCGTGCCGCCGGTCATGCGCGGGCTCACGAGAAAGGTTCCGGTCGAGCCCAGCCCGACCGTGTAGCCGTCGGGTGCTGCTTTCGCGAGCTGCTCGCTGCCGATGGCGCCGCCCGCGCCGCCGCGATTCTCGACCACGACAGGCTGGCCGAGCCGCTTGGCCAGCGCCTCGGCGAACAGGCGACCGGTGAGGTCGGCATTGCCGCCCGGCGCGAAGGGCACGATCAGCCGTATCGGCTTGTCGGGCCATTGCGCCTGCGCCGATGCGGTGCGACCGGCAGCGATAGTGGCCAGCGTTGAGGCCAAGGCTGAGACAAATGCTGTGCGGCGGCGAATCATGGGCGCGCGACTCCTTGTGGAAGAACGGCCATGCCGCCGTGCCACGCGCGACGAGTCAATCGCGGCGTGAGGCCTCGCCGCGCCCTGCGGCTGTCGCCTTCCATCGCTGCCCATCTCCCTCGAAAGATATCTTCGAGTCCTGGCTTGCTCTCGAAGATGTGAGGCAGAGCGCAGCGGTCATTTCTGCGAAACCCCTGGCAATCGATCCGGAAGTTCCCAGATGGGGTTACGGAGAAATGACAATGTCCCACAAAAGCATACTCGGAATCACTGCTGTCCGGCAATTATCGAAACAGATTCAATTGGTTAGAATTTTCGTCGTCGAGGGTTTGCAGCGCCCTGTCACTAAGCAGTTGGTGTAGCGGCGCTTTCTCGAAAAGCGCGAGGCTCAATATCTGTAGGATTGTGTAGAGCG
>CANJHI010000078.1 GCA_947474005.1 Alphaproteobacteria bacterium
CAGGCCGACAAGCCGAAGAACCTGCTGCTGGATGGCGGCGTACGGCATGGCGATGCGGCGGCAGCCTTCGCCGGCTGCGCTGCCGTGGCCGAGGGTGTGTTCGAGACGGCCTTTGTCGAGCACGCCTATATCGAGCCCGAAGCGGGCTGGGCCGAGCGCGTGGGCGACCGCATCGAAATCCATGTCACGACCCAGACGCCCTACATGGACCGCGACGAGATCGCCAATGTGATGCAGCTCAGGCCGGAGAACGTGCGCATCGTGCCGACCGCCTGCGGCGGCGGCTTCGGTGGCAAGCTCGATCTCTCGGTCCAGCCGCTGGTCGCGGTCGCGGCCTGGCTGCTGAAGCGTCCCGTGGCCTGCATCTACACGCGGCCTGAGAGCATGGCCGCCACCACCAAGCGCCATCCGGCGCGGGTCGTCGCCAAATTCGGCTGCGATGCCGAAGGCAAGCTGGTGGCCTGTGATGTGTCTGCCACCTTCGACACCGGCGCCTATGCCTCGTGGGGGCCGACCGTCGCCAACCGCGTGCCGGTCCACGCCATGGGTCCCTACGCCGTGCCCCACGTGCGGACCTGGGGTGAGGCCTTCTTCACCAACGGTCCGCCGGCTGGCGCCTTCCGCGGCTTCGGCGTGCCGCAGGCAGCCATCGCCCATGAGGCGATGATGGACGAGCTTGCCGACAAGCTCGGCATCGACCGGCTGGAATTCCGGCATCGCAATGCGCTCCGGGCCGGCGACACGACGGCCACGGGGCAGGTGCTGGCCCATTCCGCCGGCCTCGCCCAGTGCCTCGATGCCTTGCGCCCGCATTGGCGCAAGGCGCGGGACGAAGTGGCGGCGTTCAATGAAAAGGGCGGTGTCCGGCGTCGCGGCATCGGCATCGGCTGCATGTGGTACGGCATCGGCAACACCTCGATGTCGAATCCGTCGCGCATGCGCGTGGGCCTGTCCCCGGCCGGGACGCTCACGCTCTACAGCGGCGCGGTTGATATCGGGCAGGGCAGTAACACCATCATGACCCAGATCGCGGCCGATGCGCTGGGCCTGCCGGCGGCACAATTCGTCCTGGTCGCGGGCGACACCGATCTCACTGCCGACGCGGGCAAGACGTCGGCCTCGCGCCAGACTTTCGTGTCGGGCCGGGCGGCCGAGGGGGCGGGCCGGGACCTCCGCCAGCAGATCCTGCGGTTGGCCAATACAGGGCCCGATGCCGCGCTGTCGCTCGATGGCGCCAAACTCGCGGTGCGCGATGGTGCCGAGGTGCGCGTGATCGACCTCGCGGCGACAGGCGCACTGATGGGCGAGGGCACGTTCGACCCGCCGACCACGCCGCTCGATGCCAACGGCCAAGGCATCCCTTACGCCACCTATGCGTTCGCGGCACAAATGGCCGAGGTCGAGGTCGATACCGAACTCGGCATGGTCAAGGTGCTGCGCATGGTGGCCGCCCACGATGTCGGCAAGGCGATCAATCCGACGCTGGTCGAGGGCCAGATCGAGGGCGGCATCGCCCAGGGCCTGGGCCTCGCCCTGATGGAAGAGTTCCTGCCCGGCCGTACCGAGAACCTGCATGACTACCTGATCCCGACCATCGGCGATGTTCCGGAAATCGAATGCATCCTGATCGAGGATCGCGAGCCGCTGGGTCCCTTCGGTGCCAAGGGCGTGGGCGAGCCCGGCCTGGTGCCGACCGCGCCGGCCATCCTGGGTGCGGTTCACCACGCTACCGGCGTGCGCGCTCACCGCGTTCCCTTGTTGCCGCACCGCCTGCGTGAGGCCATCGTCGCCCTGAAGGGGACAGGGGCATGAGCGACGACATCTCGCTCACCGAGGCCGAACGCACTGCCGGCATCGTGCGCTGCGACGCCTGTCCCGTGCTGTGCCGCATCCGACCGGGCCGCGCCGGCGCCTGCGACCGCTACGCCAACGAAGAGGGCAGGCTGGTGCGGGTCGATCCGCTGGTGCTGCTGGCCAAGCCCGACATTGCGCGCGTCGCCTTCGTCGAGGGCAATGGCGCCTGGCGCGGCGAGCTCGGCAAGGGCGAGTCGGCGTTCGTCACCGGCATCGGCGCCACCACGACCTATCCCGACTACAAACCGGCGCCTTTCATCGTGTCGTCGAGGCACGACGGCGTCGACATGGTCACCGTCGTGACCGAAGGCATCTTCAGCTACTGCGGCGTCAAAGTGAAAATCGACACCGACCGCTATCTCGGGCCCGAGCAGGCGGCGGTGCGGGTGAAGGGCGAAGCCGTGGGTCACGTCACCACGGCCGAATATGGCTCGCAGATGCTGTCGCTGGGCGGCGTCCATCACCTGACGGGCGGCAGCAAGAAGGAGGGTGTCGTCACCTGCGACGCGCTCCTGGCGCTGTGCAATCGCGAGGCGGTGGAACTTTCGATCGATGGCGGCGCGACTGTCGTGGTCCAGGCCGATCGGCCTCCGGTCGTGAATGGCACGGCCGAGGAGCGCATGCGAGTAGGCTGCGGCTCGGCCGCCATCGGCATGTTCGCGCCGCAGTGGCACGGCCATGTCGACGAGGTGATCGTGGTCGACGACCACATCACCGGCGTGCTGAGTGAGCACCAGGGCGGCGCCTTCCTCGACATGAAACCCGCCGGCATCCGGGTCCGCGGCCGCCGCTCGACGCCGGGCCGCTATTTCCAGGTGGCCGAACCGGGCCTGGGCTGGGGCGGCACCGATGTCAGCGATCCGCTGGAGATCATCGACCGGATCGACCCCAAGCAAGCGTGGCCCGGCCTCCGGCTGCTGATGGTCTCGACCACGGGCGAGCATTCGGCCTGGTTCGAGCTCGACAAGGACTTGAAACCGCAGCCCCTGCCGATGCCGCCTCAGGTGCGCCTCGTGGTCGAGCGCATCGCCGAAAATTGCGAGCCCGCGCTTTGCACCGTGCTGTTCATGGCTGGCGCCGGCGGCTCCTTGCGTGCGGGCGTCACGGAAAATCCTGTCCGACTCACGCGCTCGGTGCGCGATGCGCTGACCAAAGTGACCCTGGGCGGTGTGCCGGCCTATGTCTGGCCGGGCGGCGGCATCACCCTCATGGTCGACGTGGCGCGCATGCCGGCGAATTCCTTCGGCTATGTGCCAACACCGGCGCTGGTGGCGCCGATCGAATTCACCCTGCGGGCTGACGATTATGCCGCGCTGGGCGGCTACAGCTCGCGCGCCGTCACCCTGGAAGAGGCCATTGCCCAAGCGGGTCATGTCCGCCTCGACGAGGACAAGCGATGAGTGGGGCCGCCAAGGCCCGGCTGCCCGATGGCCGGCTGCATTTGCAGCAGGGGCCGATCGACCTCGTCATCGAAGCTTTCGGCGAGGCGGGCGAAGTCGGCCGCGCCTATGCCCAGGCGGCCGACCGGTTCGCCGATGTTCTCGAAACACTGGTGAGCGAACTGGCGATGCTGCGTCGCCCGGTTGGCGAGGAGCCGCCGAAGCTGCAGGGACCTGTCGCGCGGCGCATGGCCGAGGCGGTGTGGCCGCATCGCGCGGTCTACATCACGCCGATGGCGGCGGTGGCGGGCGCGGTGGCGGACGAAGTGCTGGCGGCCCTGGTATGGGGCCGCAGGCTCGACAAGGCCTATGTCAACGACGGTGGCGACATCGCGATCCATCTGGCGCCCGGCCAGCAGCTGCGAGCCGGCATCGTCGCCGATCTGCAGACGCCGCAGCTTTCAGGGTTTGCGACCCTGCATCATGACCGTCCGGTGCGTGGCATCGCCACTTCGGGGCGCGGCGGGCGCTCGTTTTCGCTCGGCATCGCTGATTCGGCCACGGTTCTGGCGGCGACGGCCGCTGCCGCCGACGCCGCAGCGACCCTGATCGCCAATGCCGTGAACGCGGACACCCCCGCTGTTCGCCGTCAGCCGGCTTGTGAGATCGATCCCGACAGCGACCTCGGTGGGCTTCCGGTGACCATCGCGGTCGGCGAGCTGTCTCCGACGCTGGTCGCCGAGGCTCTGGACCGCGGCCTGTGCGAGGCCCGGCGGCTCAGGCTCTGCGGCCTGATCGACAGCGCGGCCCTCTCGCTGCAAGGACAATGGCGCATCGAGGCCGGCAACGGGGCGCTTGCGGAGGCGAGGGCGGGATGAGTGACTTGGTGAAGCTGCGGAAGTACGTCGCGATGGTCGAGGAGACTCATCACGACGGGGGGCCGGTACTGGCGCGCGCGGTCACCAAGGCCGTGGTCGGCGGCGTCATCGCCAATCCCTATGCCGGCCGGCATGTTACCGACATCCAGCCGATGATGAAGGCACTGGAGCCGCTGGCGATTGATCTCACGGAGCGCGTCATGAAGCTCCTGGGTGCCAAGGGGTCCGACCTCGAAGCCTATGGCAAGGGCGTCATCGTGGGCCTGGCCGGCGAGCTGGAGCATGCGGCGCTGTGGCACCAGCCCTCCGGCTTCGGCATCCGCCATGCCATTCATCAATCCAAAGGGGGCGGCGCCAAGTCGATCGTACCCTCGACGGTCAAGGTGGCGGCCGCCGGTGCGCGCATCGACATTCCCCTGCATCACGTGACGGCAGCCTATGTGCGCAGCCATTTCGATGCGATCGAATTCTGCGTGCCCGACGGGCCCAAGCCCGACGAGATCGTGTTCATCGTCGCAGCCGCGATCGGCGGTCGCCCGCATGCCCGCGTCGGCGGGTTGACGGCGGATGGAATCAAGCTGGGAGACGGACAGCGATGAGCGATGCCCTGACGGCTGCGATGAAAGCCCTCGACGATTATATGGCGGCGCTCAACCGAGGCGACGAGCCGGGTGTCAATGCCGCCTGCAATTTCCCGCATGTGCGGCTGGCCGGCGGCAAGGTCGTCGTCTGGCCGGACCATGGAGACTACAAGCTTGACGATTTCATCGCGCGTGCCGGCGACGGTTGGCATCGCAGCACATGGGACGAGCGCACACCGATCCATGTCGGCAAGAACAAGGTTCATCTCAAGGTGAAGTTCAGCCGCTGGCGCAAGGATGGCTCGCTGCTGGGCGCCTTCGAGACGATCTACATCGTGACCCTTCAAAACGGTCATTGGGGCATACAGGCCCGGTCGAGTTTCGCCGACTGAGAGCTTGTGGGGGATAGGCCGGGCTCGCTACGCTCGGTTCAGGGAGCGTTTTACAGTTTTAAGGAGGGGGATGTCATGCTGACCCGCAACAACTTGCTCGCCGGCACCGCAGCGCTCGTGGCACTTGCGCTGTTCGGCCCGGCCGGCGCGCAGACGCCGATCAAGATTGGCGAGCTCAACAGCTACAAGGTCTTCCCGGCCTTCCTCGAGCCCTACAAGAAGGGAATCGAGCTGGCGGTCGAGGAGGTGAATGCCGCCGGCGGCGTGCTCGGCCGCAAGATCGAGGTCATCAGCCGCGACGACAACGGCAATCCCGGCGATGCGGTGCGCGTGGCCGAGGAGCTCTTGAGCCGCGAGCAGGTGTCGTTCCTGATCGGCACCTTCCCGTCCAATGTCGGCCTTGCGGTCGCGGACTTCGCCAAACAGCGCAAGGTGCTGTTCATCGCGGCCGAGCCGCTCACCGACAAGATCGTCTGGGACTCCGGCAACGCCTACACCTTCCGCCTGCGCACCTCGACCTACATGCAGACGGCGATGCTCATTCCCGACGCCGTCAAGCTCAAGAAGAAGCGCTGGGCGATCGTCTATCCCAACTATGAATACGGCCAGTCGGCCACGGCCGCGTTCAAGAAGCTCCTCAAGGAGAAGCAGCCCGACGTCGAGTTCGTGGCCGAGCAGGCGCCGCCCCTCGGCAAGATCGACGCCGGTGCGGTGGCGCAGGCCCTGGCCGACGCCAAGCCCGATGCGATCTTCTCCTCGTTGTTCGGCGCCGATCTCGCCAAGTTCGTCCGCGAGGGCCAGACGCGCGGCCTGTTCAAGGGCGTAGAAGTGTTCAACCTGCTTGCCGGCGAGCCGGAATATCTCGATCCGCTGAAGGAAGAGGCGCCCGAGGGCTGGTACGTGACGGGCTATCCCTGGAGCGAGATCAAGACGCCGGAGCACACCAAGTTCCTCACCGCCTACCAGGCCAAGTTCAAGGACTACCCGCGGCTTGGATCGGTGGTCGGCTATTCGACGGTGATGTCGGCCGTCGAGGCGATCAAGAAGGCGGGCTCGCTCGACCAGGACAAGCTGATCGCGGCGGCGAGCGGGCTGAAACTCATGACGCCGTTCGGCATGGTGGAATACAGGCCGATCGACCATCAATCGACGATGGGTGCCTATGTCGGTCGCATCGCCGTCAAGGACGGCAAGGGCTACATGAAGGGCTGGCGCTTCGTCGACGGCAAGGACGCGCTGCCGAGCGACGCCGAGGTCCTGAAGATGAGGCCGAAGAATTGATCATGGGACCGCGGACCTTCAGGTCCGCCTCAAGATCATGAGCGGGCCGGGAGGCCCGCGGTCCGCATGACCTTTTCATCCATCATCATCCAGCTCTTGAACGGGCTGGCCGCTGCTTCGTCTCTGTTTCTGGTGTCGGCCGGCCTATCGCTGATCTTCGGCGTGACGCGGATCGTGAACTTCGCCCACGGTTCGCTCTACATGCTGGGGCTCTACGGTGCCTACTCGCTGATCGAGGCGCTGGGCCGCACGCCCATAGGCTTCTGGAGCGCGGTGATCCTGGCGGCGCTGGCGGTCGGCCTGGTCGGCATCGTGATCGAGGTGCTGATCCTGCGCCGCATCTACCGTGCTCCCGAGCTGTTCCAGTTGCTGGCGACCTTCGCTGTCGTTCTGGTGATCAAGGACATCGCGCTGTTCACCTGGGGTGCCGAGGATCTGGTCGGGCCGCGCGCTCCAGGTCTTTCCATGGCCGTTGAAATCCTGGGCAAGTGCATCCCAGCCTACGATCTGCTGTTGATTGCCATCGGTCCCGTGGTGCTGGGCGCCGTGTGGCTGTTGCTGACCCGCACCCGCTGGGGCGCGCTGGTGCGGGCGGCCACCCAGGACCGCGAGATGGTGGGGGCGCTCGGCGTCGATCAGGCCAAGCTCTTCACCTCGGTGTTCTTTGTGGGCTCCGTGCTGGCCGGCTTGGGCGGAGCGCTACAGATTCCGCGCGAGCCCGCCAACCTCGAACTCGACCTCGCCATCATCGCCGACGCCTTCGTCATTACCGTGGTTGGTGGCCTCGGCAGCATCACCGGCGCGTTCCTGGCCGCCGTCATCATCGGCGTCGCCAAGGCTTTCTGCATCGGCATCGGCACCGTGACCTGGTTCGGCTTCGAGATTTCCTTCTCCAAGCTCACGCTGGTGGTCGAATTCCTGATCATGGCGATCGTGCTGGTGGCGCGGCCCTACGGACTCCTCGGCAAGCCGCAGGCGGTGCAACGCATCGCCGCCGACCCCGTCCCGCCGCTCACCGCGCCGTCGTGGAAGGTCGCGCTGGTCTGGGTGGTGCTGTTGCTGGGCGTGCCGCTGGTGGCCGACCGCTACATCACCATCATGCTGACCGACATCGTCTGTTTCGCGCTGTTCGCGGTCAGCCTTCATTTCATCATGGGCCCGGCCGGCATGGTGTCGTTTGGCCACGCCGCCTATTTCGGTCTCGGCGCCTATGCGGGCGGCCTTCTGTTCAAGCGCGCCGGCCTGCCCATGGAAGCAGCCCTCCTGCTGGCGCCGCTCTGCGCCGGCGCTTTCGCCGTGGTCTACGGCTGGTTCTGCGTTCGGCTCTCAGGCGTCTATCTCGCCATGCTTACTTTGGCGTTCGCCCAGATCAGCTGGTCAATCGTCTTCCAATGGGACTCTTTTACCGGCGGCAGCAATGGTGTGTTCGGCATCTGGCCGTCGGCCTGGCTCGCCGATAAGACCACCTATTACTATCTGGCGCTCGCCTGCTGCGGCACGGGCATCGCGCTGCTCTGGCGTGTGCTGTTCTCGCCTTTTGGCGCAGCACTCCGCGCCGGCCGCGATTCGCCGCTGCGGGCCGAGGCGATCGGCATCGACCTGCGCGGTTTCCAGTGGGCGGCGTTCGTATTGGTGGGCGCGCTCGCGGGCCTCGCCGGCTCGGTCTATGCCTTCTCCAAGGGCAGCATCTCGCCCTCGACCATCTCCATCGGCCAGTCGACCGACGGGCTGATCATGGTGCTGCTGGGGGGCGTCGAGACGCTGACCGGCCCGGTGGTGGGCGCGGCAGTCTACACCTGGGTGCGCGATGCCGTCGCCCGTCACACCGAGTTCTGGCGCGCCGTCATGGGCTGCATCATCCTGTTGATCGTGCTGCTTTTCCCTCAGGGGCTGGTCGGCGGCCTGAAGGCGCTGTTCCTGCGCTGGAAGGAGCAGCGGGCATGAGCGACGCCGTCCTCCAGGTCGAGGGACTGCACAAGGCCTTCGGCGGCGTCCAGGCCGTGGCCGACGTTTCCTTCGCCGTCTCGGCGGGCGAGATGCTGGCGCTAATCGGCCCTAACGGCGCGGGCAAGAGCACCTGCTTCAACATGCTGAACGGCCAGCTCGCGCCGGATCTCGGCATCGTCCGGCTTTCCGGCCGTGACATCGTGGGCCTCCGTCCGCGCGCCATCTGGCGACTGGGCGTGGGCCGCACCTTCCAGATCACGGCGACCTTTGCCTCGCTGAGCGTCCGCGAGAACGTGCAAATGGCGCTCTATTCCTACGCCGGCAAATTGCGCTCGATGCTGTCGCGCTTCGGCGCTGCGTTCCGGCCCGAGGCTGACGCTCTGCTGACCCAGGTCGGCATGCTCGACCAGGCGGAACGGACCTGCGGCGTGCTGGCCTACGGCGACCTGAAGCGCGTCGAACTCGCCATGGCATTGGCCAACGATCCGCGGCTGTTGTTGATGGACGAGCCCACCGCCGGTATGGCGCCGCGCGAACGCGTCGAGCTGATGGAACTGACGGCCACCCTGGCGCGCCAGCGCAACATCGCCGTGCTCTTCACCGAGCACGACATGGATGTCGTGTTCTCCCAGGCCGATCGCATCATCGTGCTCGACCGTGGCCAGTTGATCGCCGGTGGCACGCCCGCGGAAGTACGCGCCAATCCCAATGTGCGCGCGGTCTATCTCGGGAGCATGCACTGATGCTCTCGGTAAAAAACCTGCATGCCTTCTACGGCCGCGCCCATATCCTGCACGGCGTGTCGCTGGAGGCCCGCGCGGGCGAGGTCGTGGCCTTGCTTGGCCGCAACGGCGCCGGCAAGTCGACGGCACTCAAGGCGATCATGGGGTTGGTGCCGCCCGCCCAGGGCGAGGTCACGTTCGACAGCCAGCGCATCGAACGCCTGCCGCCCTACCGCATCGCGCGACTGGGCCTGGGCTACGTGCCGGAGGAGCGGCGCATCTTCACCGAGCTCACGGTGATGGAAAATCTCGAGGTCGGCCGCCAGGTTGGTCGCGGCGCGGCACCTGCGTGGACGGAAGACAAGCTCTTCGCGCTCTTTCCCAACCTGGCCGGCATGCGCGACCGGCCGGGCGGACGCATGTCGGGCGGCGAACAGCAGATGCTCACCATCGCCCGCACCCTGATGGGCAATCCGAGCTGCGTGCTGCTCGACGAGCCGTCGGAGGGCCTCGCACCCATCATCGTCGAGCAGATGGCGCACTCGATCCGGATGCTGAAGGGAGAGGGGCTTTGCGTGCTGCTGTGCGAGCAGAACCTGCATTTCTCCCAGGCCGTCGCCGACCGCGCCTATATCATCGAGAAGGGCCAGATCCGCTTCGGTGGAACGATGGCCGAGCTGGCGGCCAACTCCTCCCTTCGTGAACAATATCTTTCAGTGTGATCATGCCTGCAGAGCGTTCCCTCACGGTCGGCATCGATGTCGGCGGCACCTTCACCGACCTGCTGGCGATCGATTCGGTCTCGGGTGAGGTCAAGCTCGCCAAAGTGCCGACGACGGTCGACAACCAGGCGATCGGCTTCATGGCGGCCCTCGCGCAAGCCGGTGCCGATCCCGCGACCCTGCAGGCCGTGGTGCACGGCACCACCACCACGACCAACGCGCTGCTGGAACGCAAGATCGCCACGGTCGGTCTCATCACCACCAGGGGCTTCCGCGACGTGCTGGAACTCGGCCGCCGCACAAGGCCGCAGCCCTATGGCCTGCGCGGTACTTTCAGGCCGCTGATCGATCGCGAACGGCGCCTCGAAGTGCCGGAGCGCATGGACGCCGACGGCAAGGTTCTCGTGCCGCTCGACGAGACCGCCGTGGCCGACGCGGCAAGAAAGCTGCTGGAGCTGGGCTGCGAGGCCGTCGTCATCCATTTCCTGCACAGCTACATCAATCCGACGCACGAGCGCCGGGCCGCCGAGATCGTGCGCGGCCTGTGGCCAAATCCCTATGTCACCGCGGGCCACGCCATTCTCTCCGAATATCGCGAGTACGAGCGCGGCGTGACGGCGGCGGTGAATGCCTCGGTCCAGCCGGTGCTCGACCGCTATCTCACGCGGCTGCGCACCGAACTCTCGGCCAAAGGTTTTGACCGCGACCTGCTGGTGATGCAGGGCAACGGTGGCACCATCTCCTCGCAGCTCATCGCCCATGCCGCCGTGAACACCGTGATGTCGGGCCCCGCCTCGGGCGTGATGGCGGCGGCCTACACCGGCCGCGCCTCGGGCCATCCCAACCTCATCACCTACGACATGGGCGGCACGTCGACCGACGTCGGGCTGATCGAGAACGCCGTGCCGCAGGTCTCGGGCGAACTCGAACTCGAATATGCGATGCCGATCCACGTGCCGATGGTCGATGTGCACACGATCGGCGCCGGTGGCGGCTCGATCGCCGCCCTCGATTCGGCCGGCATGCTCCGCGTCGGCCCGGAAAGTGCCGGCGCCCGGCCGGGCCCGATCTGCTATGGCCGCGGCGGCACCGAACCCACCATCACCGACGCCAACCTGATCCTGGGTCGGCTCAATCCCGACAGGCTGCTGGGCGTCGACCATCCGGTCACGCTCGACCATGTGCGTGGGATCATTTCGGAAAAGATCGGCAAGCCGCTCGGCCTCGACGCCGAGGGCGCGGCCGCCGCCATCCTGCGCATCGCCAACGATCGCATGGCGGGTGCCATGCGGCTGGTCTCGCTATCGCGCGGCCACGATCCGCGCGACTTCGCTCTGTTTGCCTTTGGCGGCGCGGGCCCGCTGCATGCGACAGCCCTCGCCCGCGAACTCGCGATTCCGACCGTGCTGGTGCCGGCGCGGCCCGGCATCACCAATGCACTGGGCTGCGTCGTGGCCGACCTGCGCCACGACTATGTGCGGACCGTGAACAAGCCGCTGTCGGCGCTCGACGATGCCACGGTGGCCCGCATCTATGCCGAGCAGTCGGCCGAGGGCGAGGCCACGATCGGCCGCGAGGGCGTGCCGGTGCGCGAGCTGCGCCGCGTCCATACCGCCGACATGCAGTTCCAGGGCCAGAGCCACATTCTCTCGGTCGGCGTCGATCGTCCGGACATCGGTATCGCGGGCCTGCACAAGGCGTTTGCCGCGGCCTACTTCAGGCGCTTCGGCATCGAGCTTTCGGAAATCCCGCCGGTCCTCGTCAATCTCCACACCGCGGTGATCGGCGTGCGGCCGGAGATTTCACTGGCCGCCCTCGCCGCCACCGAACGTGCGCCGACCTTGAAGGCAGCACAGGTGGGCGAACGCCGCGTCTGGTTCACGGATGGCTGGCATGCGACGCTGATCTATGCGCGCGAAAAACTTCCGCTCGATGCGGTGTTCAAGGGTCCGGCGATCCTCGAACAGCTCGACTGCACCACCGTCGTCGAACCGGGCGACAAGGTCCGGCAGGACAGGCTCGGCAATTTGCTGATAACAGTCGGCTAACAATAATCTGGAGGAAGCAACCGATGAAGGTGACGGACGTCGTCTGCCACATCCTGCAATGCAAGGTCGACAAGCCGTTCGTGTCGGCGCGCGGCTGGGTCTATGGCACGCGCTCGACCTGCCTGGTCGAAATCTCGACCGACGAAGGCATTACCGGCTGGGGCGAGTGCTACGGTCCCGCCGCCGTCGCCAGGACCTTCGTCGAGACGCAATACAAGGCGCGCGTGGTCGGCCGCGATCCGTTCGACGTCGAGGCGATCTGGGAAGATCTCTACAACAGGATCAAGGATTACGGCACCACGGGCATGGCGATCTCGGCCATCTCCGGCATCGACATCGCGCTGTGGGACATCATGGGCCGTGCCGTCAACAAGCCGGTGCACAAGCTGATCGGCGGCGCCTACCGCAGCGAGGTTATTCCTTACGCGACCGGTCTCTACTTCATCGACATGAATCGGCTGATCGAGGAGGCGGTGGAAGAGGCGCTGGAATTCAAGAACGATGGTTTTAGCGCCATCAAAATGAAGATTGGCCTGGGCGACCTCAAGCTCGACGCCAAGCGAGTTGGCGCCGTGCGCAAGGCGATCGGGCCCGACGTGAAGCTCGCGGTGGATGCCAACCACTGCTTCTCCGTGCCCAACGCCATTAAGCTCGGTCGTATGCTCGAGGAACACGACATCATGTGGTTCGAGGAGCCGATCAGCCCCGAGGACCACGACGGCTACATCGAGGTGACGCGCGCCCTCGACATGGCGGTAGCCGGTGGCGAGAACGATTTTACGCGTTGGGGCTTCCGCGACGTGATCGCGAAGAAGGCCATGGACATCGTGCAGCCCGACCTCTGTGCCGCCGGCGGCTTTTCCGAGTGCCGCAAGATCGCGACCTTGGCGAGTGCGTTCGGCGTCGAATGCGTACCGCATGCCTGGGGTTCGGTCATCGGCCTCGCCGCCACAGTGCAGTTCCTGGCGGCGCTTCCCGACCAGCCGCTGGCGTTCCGACCGATGCCGCCGATGCTCGAGTTCGAGCAGACGCCCAATCCTTTGCGCGACACGCTGGCCAAGGAGCCGATCGAGCAGAAGAAGGGCATCGTGAAAGTCCCGACAGGCCCCGGCCTCGGCATAGAAATCGATCGCGAGATTCTGAAGAAGTACAAGGTGGCCTGACGCCATGAAAATCGTCGATGTAAAGGCCTACCCGACCAGCTACCGCGTGCCGAAGGAGCTGCAGGTCTCGCTCGGTATCGGCACCATGACCAAGCGCGACTGCGTCATGGTCAAGGTCACGACCGAGGACGGCATCGTCGGCTGGGGCGAGAGCCATCATGCGCGTTCGCCCGGCAGTATCGGCCACCTGATCAACACGACGCTGAAAGGCTTCGTGGTCGGCATGGACGCCACCGACACGGTCGGCATCTGGGCCAAGATTTATAAGTTTCAGCTCGGCTCCCACGGCATGGGGGCGGCGACGTCGATGGCGATGAGCGGGCTCGACCAGGCGCTGTGGGACATCAAGGGCAAGGCCGTGGGCTGGCCGCTCTACAAGCTGCTGGGCGGCACCAACAAGCCCGTGCCGGCCTATGCGGGCGGCATTTCGCTGGGCTACCAGGCGCCGGATTCGCTCGCAGCCGAGGCCGTTCCGATGGTCGAAGCCGGCTACAAGGCGCTGAAACTGCGTGTCGGCGACAATGTGAAAGCCGACATCGCGCGCATGACCGCCGTGCGACGCCGCTTCGGCGACGACATCGTACTGCTGACCGACGCCAACACCGGCTACACGGTCGAGGACGTGCGCCGCGTGATGCCGGCCATGGACGAACTCGGCATCGCCTGGCTCGAGGAGCCGTTCCCCGCACACGACCACCGCTCCTATGCCATGGCCAAGGGTTTTGGCCGCACGCCGCTGGCGGCGGGCGAGAACCATTACACGCGCTTCGAGTTCCATAGGCTGATCGAGGACGGCAATATCACCATCCTGCAGCCCGACCTTTCCAAGAGTGGCGGCATCACCGAGGTCCAGCGCATCGCTGCCGCCGCCTCGATGTGGAAGCTGCCGATCCATCCGCACAGTTCGATGACCGGCCTCAACCACGCCGTCTCGATCCATTTCCTGGCCTCGATCGACAACGGTGGCTACTTCGAGGCCGATCTGTCGGTGGCCAACAAGTTCCGCGACGAACTGGGCAGCACACCGTGGCAGATCGGCAAGGACGGCACCGTTCGCCCGCTCGACAAGCCCGGCATCGGCGTCGAGATCGACGAAAAATTCCTGATCGCCCACCCGGTGATCGAGGGGCCGGGCTACGTCTGAGCGATGAGGTCGGCGCCCCTCTCCGCGATCACGTTGGTCGCGGCGTAGGTGTTGCCCGACACCATCGTCGGCATGCACGAAGCATCAGCGACACGCAGGCCCTGTAGGCCGATCACGCGCATGCTCAACGGATCGACCACGGCCCGGGGATCGGTTCCGAGCTTGGCCGTGCCGACCGGATGGTAGGTCGTCGAACCGGTGGCGCGGGCATGCGCCATCCATTGCTCGTCGGTTTGTACGTCGGGGCCGGGAAAGTTCTCGCGGATCACGTAGCCGGCAAGCGGCGGCGTCGCCAGCAGCTTGCGCAGATACTTCATCGCCGCCAGCAGCGCGTCGCGATCGATCTGGTCGGCGAGATAATTGGGCTGGATCTCGGGCTTGGTCGTGGGATCGGCGCTGAGCGCCTTCACATGACCGATGCTCTCGGGGCGAAGCTGGGCCGCGCCCAGCGTCATGCCGGGCACGGTGTCGAGCTGGGTGGTGCCGTAGCGCCCGCCACCATAGCTGGCGGGCGCGAAGTAGAGCTGCATGTCGGGCGTCTCCAGCCCCGGCCGCGTTTTCAGGTAGCCGCCGGCATGGCTCGGCGCCGTGGTCAGCAGGCCCTTGCGGCTGATCGCGTAGCGCAGGACTTCGCCCACAAGGCGTAGGCCGCGGCTCTTCTCGTTGAGCGACGGCGCGCCCTTCACCAGGGCCGAGACGCGGATGGCGTAGTGGTCGCGAAAGTTATGACCGACACCGGGGAGCGCATGCTTCACCGCCACGCCGATCGCGGCCAGGTCGTCGGGATGGCCGATGCCGGAGATCTGCAGGAGCTGCGGCGTGTTGATCGCGCCACCCGCCAGGATCACGTCACGCCGCGCCTTGACCTGCTTCGTCTGGCCGTCCTGGCGATAGGTGATGCCGGTGGCTCGCTTGCCTGAAAGGTCGACCCGCTCGACCAGCGCGCGCGTGATGACGCGCACGTTGCCGCGCTTCATCGCCGGCTTCAGGTAGGCATCGACCGGGCTCCAGCGCCGGCCGTTCTTCATCATGTTCTGGTAGAGCAGCGTGCCTTCCTGGTCGCCGCAATTGTAGTCGGGCGTGCGCTTCAGCCCGAGCGCCTCGTTGGCGGCCATGTAGGCGTCGCTCAGCACATGCGGATCGCGCTGGTCCTCGATGACGAGCGGGCCCGACCGGCCGCGCACGGCGTCGTCGCCGCCGTCGCGGCTCTCGGCGCGCTTGAAGTAGGGCAGCAGGTCGTCCCACGACCAGCCGCGGCAGCCGAGCTGCGCCCAGGTGTCGTAGTCGGCCGCCTGACCACGAACGTAGAGATGCCCGTTGATCGACCCCGAGCCGCCCAGCACTTTTCCACGCGGGAACTTAATCTTGCGGCCGTCGATATGAGGGCCGGGCGCCGTCTCGTAACCCCAGTTCAGGCTCTCGTTGTAGACCGTCTTGTTGAAGCCGGCCGGCACCTTGATCCAGATGTGGCTGTCGTTGCCCCCGGCCTCGATCACCGCGACGCTGTTCTTGCCGTCGGCCGACAGCCGGTAGGCCAGCACGCACCCCGCCGCGCCGGCGCCTACGATCACATAATCGAATTCTTCCATCGGACGTTTCCCCATTTTTAGGCGGCGACCACGAGGGTCGACGCGAGTTGGCGCACCGACTTCACCATGGCCATGGCGACCAGCTTGCCGGTCTTGCGGTTCTCTTCGCTGACGGTCACGTCTTCCATGAAGGTGAAGCGGCCGAAGGCGCCTTTGGCCTCCAGCTCTACGATGTGCGTCGTGATGGTGGGATCGGCCACGATCACCACGCGCGTCCTGTCGAGGCCGATGCCGGCGATCGCGGCGGCGGCGGAGATGTTGACGTTCTGCGGGTAGAGCCTGGCACCCTCGCGCACCGGACCGTCGAACACGGTATGCGGCGCCGTGAGCGCATCGAGATCGACCAGCGTCTCGGCGATCGTGCCTTTCCACGCCGACGGGTCCTTGCGCACTGTGACGGTGACGCTGTCCAGGCCGCCCACGGCGGCACTGCTCAGGATGTCGAGCGCGCCGATGCCGGCCGAGGGCAGGATCAGTCGCTTGCCGCTCGCCTTGGCCGCCGCCAGCAGCCGGTCGAACAGGGCGGTGTCGGTGAAGGCGCCGACCGAGGTTACGAGAAAGTCCGCGCCGCTTTCGAGAACGCGCTGGCCATGCGTGCGCACCGCCTCGTGCCCGGCGCATTCGGCGACGGCGTCGAACTTGTGGGCGAAGAAGCGATCGGGATCGTGCGTCAGGACGCCTTCAGGGCGCGGCCGGCGCACGAGCACGGACACCAGCTCGATGTTCTCCAGGCCGGCTGCCTGGACATGCTTGCCGATGGCGCCATAGCCGATCAGGCCGAGCTTCACGCACCCACCTTCACGAGAGCACCTTCATGACAGGCGGGCCTCCACCCAGCGCGCCCAGGCGATGAGCTGGTCGTCACTGCGCAGCGGGGCGATCAATTGCACCGACAGCGGCAGGCCGAACGGGCCTGCATTGAAGGGCAGCGCTACGCAGGGCGTGCCGAGCAGGGTCCAGAAGCGATTGAAAATCGGGTCGCCGGTATAGCCGAGGCCCGCCGGCGCTTCGCCGCGGGCGGTGGGCGCCAGCAGGAAGTCGAAGCGTTCCCACACGGCGCCGAGATCGGCCAGCGCCCGGCGCTTGCGCTTCTTCGCGTCGGCGAGCTGGGCGCCGGTAACTTTATCGCCGACCTCCAGGGCCGCCGTCAGACCGGGCGACAGGAGATGGGGGAAGCGGGCGCGTTCCGGCGCGTAGTGCTGCGTCGCTTCCTTGGTCATGACCCGGTTGTGCGCCGTGATCAGCGGGCCCCAGCTCTCGGGCATGACCCATTCGCGCACCTTGGCGCCGCCGGCCCGCAAGGTGCGGGCGGCGACCTCGATGTTCTTCCTGTTGTAGGGCTCCGCCTGGTCCCACCACAGGGTGCGGCAGAAGCCGATGCGCGGCGCATGCAAGGGCGGGTCGGCCGGGGCATGACCGTAGGCGGCGCGGATCAGCGCCAGATCGTTGGCCGTGCGGGTGAAGAAGCCCAGCGTGTCGAGGCTTCTTGCATAGGTTTTTATGCCGGTGGTGTCGGCCCAGCCATAGGTGCCCTTGTAGGCTACGATGCCGTTGAAGGCGCCGGGGCGGATCACCGAGCCCGAGGTCTGCGTGCCGTAGCCGATGGGCACCATGCAGTCGGCGACCGCTGCCGCCGAGCCCGACGAGGAGCCGGCCGGCGTGTGGCGCAGGTTATGCGGATTGTGCGTCTTGCCGGCGTGGCCCCCGGCGAACTCGGTGGTCACTGATTTGCCCAGCACGATGGCGCCGGCGTTCACGAGCTGCGTTACGCAGGCCGCATCCTTGCCCACGACATGGTCGCGGTAGATCGGCGAGCCGCAGGTGGTGGGCATCGTCCTGGTCGAGATGATGTCCTTCACCGCCAGCGGAATGCCATGCAGCGGCCCCACCGGCTTGGCGCGCTTGTCGAGCACGTCGGCGCGCTTCAGCGCTCCCTCGGCATCGAGCGCCTCCCAGGCATGGACCTGGCCCTCCCGGTGCTCGATCCGGTCGAGGCAGGCTTCGACGAGGTCGCGCGCCTTCAGCCGCTTCTGGGACATGCGCAGGACGGCTTCGCTGGCCGACAGTCTGTTGGGCGATTTCGCCATGCGTTCTTCCCCCCGAGGTATCGTCGGGGGCATGATGACCGAGCCCCGGCTGAAAACATAGAGGGCCAGAAAGGTCGCCCATGAGCACACCCTTCGCCGTCCAGAAGATCGGCCACGCCGTGGTCTATGTGAGCGACCTCGACCGTTCGAAGCGTTTCTATACCGAGGTGCTGGGCTTCAAGGTGTCGGACGTCTATCCCGGCACGATGATGCCGGGCGGTATGGTGTTCCTGCGCTGCAACGGCGATCACCATTGCCTGGCGCTGGTCGGTGACCGCGCCCCCGACGCAGGGCAGGACAAGAGCCTGCACCATCTCGCCTTCGAGCTCGCCACGCTCGACGAGGTCTTCCGCGCCCGCGATCACCTGAAGGCGCACGGCGCCAAGCTCACCTACGAAGGCCGCCGCCGCGCCGGCTGCCAGGTCTCGGTCGAATTCCTCGATCCCGACGGCCATCACCTCGAACTCTACTGGGGCGTCGACCAGATCGGTGCCGACGGCCGTTCGCGGCCGTGGGAGGAATGGCGCCAGACCAGGACCCTGGAAGATGCCGTCCGCATCGCGCCGCCGGGCCAGGACACGACGCTGCAGGACGCGGCGCTCCGCGCGCGCCTCGAAGCAGGAACCGATCGGCCCTAGGGAGCAACCTACCGGCTGAACTTCAGGAGAGCCGTTCCGATCAGGGTTGTGGCGACGGACGCCAGGCGGATCAGGCTGAGCCGCTCCTTCAGGAAGACGACGCCGATGATCACGGCGAAGACGACGCTGGTCTCGCGCAACGCCGACACCAGGGCCAGCGGCGCCACGGTCATGGCCCAGATGGCGAGCCAGGTTGCGCCATAGCTCATCACGCCCACGGCAATCCCCATGCGCCCGCGCCGCGCGGCGACCGGTCGAGGCTTGCCGCGCTGGAGCCATTGGATACAGCCGACGACCAGGATCGCATTGAGGAGCGCCATCCAGGCCATGAAGCCGCTCGCTGTTCCCGCCGCACGCGCGCCCAGGCCGTCGGTGAGTGTGTAGGCAGCGATAAACAGACCGGCCCCGAGGGCATAGAGGGTGGGCCATGGGTCATGGAGGCCGGCCGCGCCCCGCGTCAGCACCAGGCTGGTGATGCCGAGTGCGATGAGCAGGACGCCGATCTGGGCGGCGGGCTCCAGGCGTTCGCCCAGCAGGCTGATCGAGACGATGGCGACGCCGAGCGGCGCCACGCCGCGCGCCAGGGGATAGACGTGGCTGAGATCGCCGGCATGGTAGGCGCGGTTGAGGAACAGCATGTACGCCGTCGCCAGGGTCGGGCTGGCGATCAGGTAGGGCCAGCTCTCCATCGCCGGCACGGCGACGAACGGAATGAGGCAGAGCGATATGACGAACTGCGTCAGGGACATCGCCTTGAGCAGCGCGAGCCGGTCGCCGTCGACCTTGACCAGGGCGTTCCAGGCCGCGTGCGCTATCGCGGCGCAAAGAACCAGTACGAATACCTCTGGCGCCATGGACAATCTCCGCTTGGCTGTCGGCTGCCGACAACCTAGACACTAGTGATCCGGCACAATGGTCTATTTTGAAGGTCAGGAGGAGCCCATGCCCGCAAGCGTGATGTTCCACGACGGCAATCGCCGTCTGCAGGACCAGTTCGACAGCCGCCGTATCGCCGATCGCCTGGAGGAGAAGCTGACGCGCTTCCAGTTCACGGAGCAGGATCGCGTCTTCATTGAAGGCGCGATGTTCTTCTTCCTGGCAACGGCCGACGAAAGCGGTCGTCCGGACTGCTCCTTCAAGGGCGGCATGCCAGGGTTCGTAAGGATCGTCGGCGCCAATGAACTCGTCTTCCCCGACTACGATGGCAACGGCATGTTCAAGAGCCTGGGCAATGTCCTGGCCAATCCGTCGGTCGGGCTGCTGTTCATCGACATGGGCGAGAAGCCACGGCGGATCAGGGTCAACGGCGAGGCGAGCGTCAGCCACGACGATCCGCTGATGCAGCGCTTCGCCGGCGCCCAGCTCCTGGTGCGGGTCAAGGTGCGGGCGATCTTTCCCAATTGCCCGCGCTACATCGTGACGCCGGGCACGGCGGAGGCGTCCAAGTACGCGCCGCGGTCCGGTCACGAGCCGCCGGAGCCCGCGTGGAAGGGCTTCGACGATTTCAGGGACTACATCCATCCCCGGCAAAAGACGCCCAGCGGAGAGTGACAGCGTGAGCAAGCGGTTTGCCATCATCGGCGCGGGCATGTCGGGCATCCTGGCCGCCATCAAGCTGAAGCAGCGCGGCATCGAGGATTTCACGATCTACGAGAAGGCCGGCCGGCTCGGCGGCACGTGGCGGGACAATACCTATCCCGGCCTTTCCTGCGACGTGCCGAGCCATGTCTATGCCTATTCCTTCGAACTGAAGGGCGACTGGACGCGGCGCTTCTCGCCGGGCGCCGAGATCCAGCGCTACTTCGAGGGCGTGGCCGAGAAGTACGGCATCGAGCGGCACATCCGCTACAACAGCGAGATCACCCGCGCCGCGCATGTCGACGGTCGCTGGCGGCTCAGGACGTCGAGCCGCGCGACCGACACGGTGGATTTCGTGATTGCCGCAACAGGCGTGCTGCATCATCCCGCGATGCCCGACATCCCCGGCCTGGCCGACTTCAAGGGGCCGAAGTTCCACTCGGCGCGCTGGGGCCATGCGGTGCCGATCCACGGCAAGCGCGTCGGCATCATCGGCACCGGCTCGACGGCCATCCAGATCGTGCCGGCCCTCGCCGATCGCGTGGCCAAACTCGCGCTGTTCCAGCGCACCGCCCAGTGGATTCTGCCGCTCGCCAACCCGTTCTACAGCGCCGAGGAAAAGGCGATGTTCCGCGACTCGCCCGAGCGGCTGCAGCAGTCCTACGATTTCTGGTCGCAGCGCTTCGTCGACACGTTCGCCCGTGCCGTGATCGGCAACCAGGACGAGCTGCAGAAGATCGAGGACGCCTGCCGCCTCAACCTCGCGGAGAATGTCCACGATCCCGAGTTGCGGCGCCGGCTGACGCCCAATTACCGCGCCGCCTGCAAGCGGCTGATCATGTCGGATGAGTTCTATCCGGCGATGCAGAAGCCCAATGTCGAGCTGGTGACCGAAGGCATCGACCGGATCGAGGAGACCGGCGTGCGCACGAAGGACGGCGCGCTCCACGTGGTCGACGTGCTGGTGCTGGCGACCGGCTTCGATGGCCACGCCTTCCTGCGGCCGATGGAAGTCGTGGGCGAGGGCGGGCGCACGCTTGCGGACGCGTGGGCAGAGTCCAACGAAGCCTATCGTTCGGTCGCGGTCCCGGGCTTCCCCAACTTCTTCATGCTGGTCGGCCCCAACAGCCCGATCGGCAATTTCTCGGTGATCATGATCTCCGAGTTGCAGATCGATTACATCCTGCAGCTTGTCGACCTCGTCCTCGAGGGTAAGTGCCGGGCGGTGGCGCCCTCGGCCGCCGCGGCGCGGCGCTTCAATGACGCGGTCCACGAGGCCATGAAGGGCACGGTGTGGGTGTCTGGCTGCCGCAGTTGGTACCTCGACAGGAACGGCAATCCGGCGCTGTGGCCCTGGAGCTTCGACCGTTTTCGTGAGGAGATGCAGAAGCCCGATCTCGCCGACTTCGATCTCGCGGCCTAGAAGCCAGTGAGCGAAACTTTGACTCCGGCGGATCATTCATAATAGCGTGCCGGGACCAGCCCCCTCTGGACCACAAAATGAAGTGGGAGCAAACGCCTCGTCCGTCGAGGCGGGACAGGGGGAGTACCATGTCTCTGGCGTTAACTTTGGCGAGTCTCGGCCTTCTTGTGGTTGTTGCCCTGGAATCGATCGCCCTGGCATTCGTCATATTGTCATAGCGTTGCCGACGGCCTCGCAGGCCAGATTCCCGTTGCTACCAATTTCTTCGCGTTCGGAAAGGGGTATGCGGATGAACTCGGAAGAACTCACGAAAAAGCTCGGCCGGGCAGTGACCGCGATCTGGGGCGATCTGCCTCCCAGCGTCCAGCACGAACTGTTCGAATCGGCCGCAAGACTGTCGGGGTCGGGCACCCGCGAGCAGCTGGCCGTCTTCCTGCATCATCGGCATCCGCGAACGATCGAAAGCGGAAAGACTGCCCGGGCGGTGCCCGAACCGGATAGCCTGGGCGGGTAGTGCCCGGCGCCGAAATCGCCTGGCCGAACCGAGGTTGCGGCAGAGTGCTTTGCTTCTGTGGTTATCTTTCGGGCCTTCGCTATTTGACGACCTGTTCGGTGGCGACACGGATACGCCCGCTGCGGCGAGCCTTGTCCAGGGTCTCGTGGTCCTTGTCGGTCTGCTTGGCATAGGCCAGCGCAAACTTTGCGATGGCATCGTCGAGTTCGGGGCTGTTGCCGCAGTAGCCCGCGATCAGCGCCGCGTCGCCCGACTTGGCGTGCGCCAGCGCCAGCGCCCAGCCGCACAGGGCGCAATATTCGTCGAACGTTTCCAGACTCTCGGTGCTGAGGGTGGCGCTGCCCTTCATGTCGGCGAGCTGACGGACATAGAAGTCCTTGTCGTTGACTCTCCCCCAGCCGAGGAAAATGTCCGGCGCACCCTGGGCCAGGTGCTGGCCCATGACCACGCGTTGCCCATGGTTCTTGTAGGGCAGGGTGCCTTCCACATAGGGCGCCAGCACCGATGTCTGGGCCTCCTTGACCTGGAGGAACAGCGGATCGTCGTCGTCGGTGCCTTTCAGCAGGACCACCCAGCAGCCGGTCCCGACGCTGCCCACACCCACGACCTTGCGCGCGACGTCGACGATGCGATAGCGCGACAGCAGCTTCAGCCGGTCGGTCGGCAGCGATTCGATGTACGAGCGCAGGACCACATCGAGGGCCTCGTTGATCGGCGTGCCGTTGTCGGCGTGCGTCTCGCGGACGATCAGCGGCAGTTCCTCGATGATCCGATGCTCGCCGTCGACCTCCTCGGTCATCTTGTCGAGCGCCCGCATGTGGCCCTTCTCGCGGGCCTTGGCCATGGCGCGTTCGGCCCGCCGGCGCGCCTTGGCGGAGAGCGTGTCGAGCACCGCCCGCTCGTCGATGCGGTTGTACCAGACCTCGAGATTGCCCATCTCGGCGAAGCGCCTGATGCGCTTGCGGTAGGAGCGGACGATGGCGCGGGCGGCATCGGCGGCTTTGTGCTTGTCACCTCCCATGAAGCGCGCCGCCACTGCGGCGCTGGCGGCCAGGCGCTTGAGGTCCCACTCCCAGGGTCCGGGATGGATCTCGTCGAAATCGTTGATCGCGAACACGAGATTGCGTTCGGCCGACGCAAAGACCCCGAAATTGGAGACATGCATGTCGCCGCAGGCATTGACGAACAGGCCGGTGGCCGGCGTGTTGGCGAGATCGCCCGCCATGACCGCGGCCGAGCCGCGGAGGAAGGCGAAGGGCGTGGCCAGCATGCGGGCAAAGCGCACCGGCACCAGCTTCTGCACGCGGCTCGCGTTCTGCTGTTCGAGGATCGCCACCGGATCGGCGCGATCCGGGTTCTTGTCGAAGCGGGCGTGCGCGGCGCGGGGCACCTGGTCGCGCAACGCCTTGCCCTCCGCCAGGCGCTCAGCAATCGAGGGCCGCTTTTCCGTGAAGCTCGCCAGGAGGGCCAGTTCCCCCGTGGCCTCGGCGAGGCGCTGCAGGTGCGCCCGGTCTCCGGCATGGCGTTTGACGGCGTTCATTGGGCCCCCCCCTAGAGCGCGTTCTGTGCACATCACCACTCAAGCAGGCAAGGCCCCGGACGTCCACCCAAGGCGAAAATCCTTGCAGAATTTGACGTCGCGGCTTCGTCGTGGTCGAGAGAACCCTGGGACGAAATGGGGAGAGCGACCGATATGGGGTGGAATCGGTGGTACTCGGCCAGGAGCTATCTCATACCAACCGACAGAACTCATGACAGTTCAGCCCATCGCCGGCTTGTGATGGATGCGATCCTTTGCGGGGTGGCGAGCAGGTCAGTCCAAGCCTTGCAGCAGGCATCGACGATGGCGTCGTAGGTGTCGTGGATGCGCAGGG
>CANJHI010000079.1 GCA_947474005.1 Alphaproteobacteria bacterium
CAGCGTGTCCATGCTCTCGCGCAGCGTGGCCCCCAAGCTCGCCGCGCACGGCGTCCCGCCGGCGCAGAGCACGGCGCTGGTTTGCGTCGCCAGCACGCTGGGCGTCGTGATCCCGCCCTCGCTGGTGCTGATCCTGCTGGGCGACGCCATGATGCGCGCCCACACCGAGGCGACCAACATCACCAAGGAGATGGTGCGCATCGTCAATACCCAGGACATCTTCCGCGGTGCCCTGGTGCCGGCAGCGATGTTCCTGGCGCTCTGCCTCGCCGTCGCATGGGCGCTGGGCCGCCGCACACCGCAGCGTGGAACAGTCGAGCGGCCGGCGGCGATCGAATGGGCGACCGCGATCCTGGCCGCGGCCTTCGTGATCGGACTCCTGGTCGGCGTCGCCTCGGGCTACTTCTATGCCGTCGAGGCCGCGGCCATGGGCGGAACGGCGCTGCTGCTGTTCGGACTGGCGACCGGCGGGCTGCGCGGCGGCATCTTCACGGCCGTGCTGCGCGACACCATGGCGGTGAGCGGCGCGCTGTTCGCGCTGTTCGTGGCCGCAACCACCTTCACCCTGGTGTTCCGTACCTTCGGCACCGACCGGCTGCTCGACAGTCTGGTTACACAGGTGCCGGGGGGCGCCACGGGGGCGGCGATCACGGTGCTGGTGGTTTTCGCGCTTTCGGCCTTCGTGCTCGATGCCTTCGAGATCGTGTTCGTGATCGTGCCGATCGTCATGCCGGCAGTGCTGACCCGCGCGCCCGATGCCGTCTGGATCTCGGTCCTGGCGCTGCTCGCCCTGCAGGCGAGTTTCCTGATCCCGCCGACCGGCTATGCCGTGATGATGGCGCGCAGCGCCATCGGCCAGAACGCGCCCTTGCGGGCGCTGGCCCGCGCGCTGGCGCCCTATCTTGCCGCACAGCTCGTCGTGCTTGCGCTGGTGGTGGCGGTGCCGTCGCTTGCCCATCTCGCGCAGCCCAAAGCAGCAGCCGTATCGCCCGCCGAAAAAGTCGACGACGACACCGCCCGCAAGCGCTTCAACGACATGCTTAAAATACCGGCACCTGAAGAGTAAGGCAGCGTTCCGCATCTACGTTGCAGCGCGGCATGAGAGTCGCGCGACCGCTGGCCCCCGCTGGGGATTGCCGCCAATATGCACTCTCAAACGGGAGTGAAACGATGGCGAGCAAAAGCTCGGAAGCGATGGTCAGCAACGAAATGGGCGATCTCGACGGCGATTCGCTGATCATGCATCGCACCGGCCGGCCGGGAAAGATCGAGATCGTCGCCACCAAGCCGCTGGTGACCCAGCGCGACCTGGCCCTGGCCTATTCGCCGGGCGTCGCCGCACCCTGCCTCGAAATCGCCCGGGACCCCTCGACCGCCTACGACTACACCGTCCGCGGCAACCTGGTCGCCGTGATCTCCAACGGCACCGCCGTGCTGGGCCTGGGCGACATCGGCGCGCTGGCCAGCAAGCCGGTGATGGAGGGCAAGGCCGTGCTCTTCAAGCGCTTCGCCGACGTCGACTGCATCGACATCGAGGTCGATACCAAGGACGTCGACCAGTTCGTCAATGCCGTGCGCTATCTCGGGCCGACCTTCGGCGGCATCAATCTCGAGGACATCAAGGCGCCGGAGTGCTTCATCATCGAGCAACGCCTGCGCGAGCTGATGGACATCCCGATCTTCCACGACGACCAACACGGCACCGCCATCGTCTCGGCGGCCGGCCTGATCAACGCGCTGCACCTCACCGGCCGCAACATCAAGGACATCAAGATGGTGGTGAACGGGGCGGGCGCCGCCTCGATCGCCTGCATCGAGCTGGTGAAGGCGATGGGCCTGCCGCACGAGAACGCCATCCTGTGCGATACCAAGGGCGTCATCTACCAGGGTCGCACCGAGGGCATGAACCAGTGGAAGAGCGCCCACGCCGTGCGCACCAAGGCGCGCACGCTGGAAGAGGCGATGAAGGGTGCCGACGTCTTCTTCGGCCTGTCGGTCAAGGGCGCCGTGACCAAGGAGATGGTCCAGTCGATGGCGGCCAAGCCGATCATCTTCGCCATGGCCAATCCCGATCCCGAGATCACGCCGGAAGACGTCCGCTCCGTGCGCGCCGATGCCATCATCGCCACTGGCCGCAGCGACTACGCCAACCAGATCAACAACGTCCTGGGCTTTCCCTACATCTTCCGCGGCGCGCTGGACGTGCGGGCCAGCACGATCAACGAGGAGATGAAGGTGGCCGCGGCCGAAGCGCTGGCCAATCTCGCGCGCGAGGACGTGCCCGACGAGGTCGACCGCGCCTATTCCGGCCGCCGCCTGCGCTATGGGCCCGAATATGTCGTGCCGGTGCCGTTCGATCCGCGGCTGATCTCGGCGGTGTCTTCCGCCGTGGCGGAAGCGGCGATGAAATCGGGCGTGGCGCGCAAGCCGATCGCCGACATGGCGGAATACCGCCGCGACCTCTCCGGCCGCCTCGATCCGACCAGCCATTGGCTGCAGAGCCTGTTCGACCAGGTGAAGGCCAATCCGCAGCGCGTCGTCTTCGCCGAAGGCGAGGAAGAGCGCACCATCCGCGCCGCCGTCGTGTTCCGCGACAACGGCTACGGCACGCCGATCCTGATCGGCCGCGAGGAACAGGTGCGCGAGACCATGAAGACGCTGGGCATCAAAGACACCAGCGGCATGGAGATCCACAACGCGCGACTCTCGACCCGCAACGCCCCCTACACCGACCTGGTCTACAGCCGCCTGCAGCGCGACGGCTACCTGCGCCGCGACATCCAGCGCATGGTCAACCAGGGCCGCAACGTGTTCGGCGCCTGCATGGTGGCGATGGGCGATGCCGACGGCATGGTGACCGGCATCACCCGCCGCTTCCCCGAATGCTATGGCGACGTCAAGCGCGTGATCGACGTCGAGCCCGGCAAGGTGCCGATGGGCTATTCCATCGTCGTGGCGCGCCACGGCACGGTGTTCCTGGCCGACACCTCGATCAACGAGACCCCGTCGCCGGAACAACTCGCCACCATCGCCCGCCAGATGGCACGCAATGCGCGGCAGATGGGCCACGAGCCGCGGGTGGCGTTCCTGTCGTTCTCCAACTTCGGCAGCCGCGAGATCGAGCGCATCGACCGCATCCGCAAGGCGATCCGCATCCTGCAGGCCGACGAGGTCGACTTCGAGTTCGACGGCGAGATGCAGGCCGACATGGCGCTGGATTACGAACTGCTGCGCGAGACCTATCCGTTCTGTCGCCTCACCGGCCCGGCCAACGTGCTGGTGATGCCAGGCCTGCATTCGGCGCATATTTCCTCGCGCCTGCTGCAGCGGCTGGGCGGCGTCACCGTGATCGGTCCGGTGATCGACGGCCTGCAGAAGCCGGTCCAGATCGTCCAGATGGGCGCCACGGTCAGCGATCTCGTCAATCACGCGGCGCTGGCGGCATACGGCGCCCTCAAGGCACGGAGGTAGGAATGGTCGATCTCGTCATTCGCGGCGCCACCATCGTCGACGGCATGGGCCATGAGCCTCGCCGCGCCGATCTCGCGGTCAAGGACGGCCGTATCGCCGCCATCGGCGACATCAAGGCAGATGGTGCCGAGACGATAGACGCCGGCGGTCTCACCCTCACGCCCGGCATCGTCGACGTGCATACGCACTACGACGCGCAGGTCACCTGGGACTCGACCCTTTCGCCCTCCCCGTCGCTCGGCGTCACCACGGCGATCATGGGCAATTGTGGCTTCGGCATCGTGCCCGCGCCGTCGGTCGCCGCGCGCGATCTCGTGATCCGCAACCTCTCGGTCGTCGAGGGCATGGACCTCGACGCGCTACGCACCGGCATCAACTGGGACTTCGAGAGCTTCGGCGAATACATGGCGATGCTGCGCCGCCGTGCGCCCTACGCCAATGTGGCCGTGCTCGCGGGCCATTCGACGATCCGTACCGCCGTGATGGGTGAGGCCGCCTCGCAGCGCGCCGATGCGACGCCGGAAGAGCTCGCCACGATGAAGGCCATGGTGGCTGACGCCATGAGCAACGGCGCGATCGGCCTCGGCGCCTCCTATTCGCTCAACCACTCGGGCTATGGCGGCGTGCCGATGCCGTCCACCATCGCGCCGATGAGCGAGCTCGATGCCCTGGTGGGCGCGATGGGCCCGCGCGGCAAGGGCGTGGTCGCCATCGCCTCGGGCGTGAAGACGCCGCAGGAGCTGGAACCGATGGCCGCCAGGTACGGCCGGCCGTTCTTCCAGGGCACCGGCATGGCGATGTACAACGAGCAGGAGCCGCAACGCGCGATCAAGATCTTCGACGACTGCGCCGCAGCCATCCGGCGCGGCAACGGCCTCTACGTCCAGATTCCCTGCCAGCCGCTGTCGTTCGATTTCACGATGGCCAACGCCTATCCGTTCTACAGCCACTCGGCTTTCGACCCGATCAAGGCTTTTACGCCCGAACAGCTCGCGGCCGTCTATCGCGACCCGTCGTGGCGCGCCAAGTTCCGCGAGAACGCCAAGAACCCGCGGCCGGGCATGATCTTCCAGGGCAACTGGGACCGCGTGATGGTGGCCGTCGCCCAGAAGCCCGCCAACGCCAAATACGTGAACCGCTACCTGCATGAGATCGCCAAGGCCGAGGGCCGTGACCCGCTCGACGTCATGCTCGACCTCAGCCTCGACGAGGGGCTCGAGACGGCATTTCTGGGCCGCTTCCTCAATGTCGGCGACGACGGCGTGGCAAAGCTGCTGAAGCACGAAGCCGGCGTGGTCGCGCTCTCCGATGCGGGCGCGCATCTCATCTATATGTGCGACGCGGGCTTCGGGCTGCATTTCCTGGCCCGCTGGGTGCGCGAGCGCGGCGACTTCGACATGGTCGAGGGCATCCGCCGCCTCACTTCGCATCCCGCCGACCTTTACGGCATCCCGAACCGCGGCCGCCTTGCCGTCGGCGCGCAGGCCGACATGCTGCTGTTCGATGCCGCGACCGTGGGCGTGTCGCCCGCCGAGAGGGTCGCCGATCTTCCCGGTGGCGGTCGCCGCACGATCCGCCGCCCGACCGGCGTGCACGGCGTCTTCTGCAACGGCGTGAAGACCTTCGATGGCAAGGACTACGTCAAGCACGCCAAAGGCCCGGGCCACGTGCTCGACCGCTTCAACCCGTCGATGGGCCAGCACGCGGCTATCGCCGCGCAATGACGCCTCTTTCATGACAGAGGTTCCGCAGAAGCCCTGCCCGCCTCCCGATCCGGCGCCGCGAACACCCAAGTTCGCGATGCCGGCCAATGCCTGCGACAGCCACGCCCATATCTTCGGGCCGGCCGCGAAGTATCCGTGGTCGCCCGCACGCGGCTACACACCGCCCGACGCGTTGCCCGCGGCCTACGAACACCTGCACAAGACCTTGGGCGTCACGCGCGGCGTCATCACCCAGCCCAGCGTCTACGGCACCGACAACAGCGCCACGCTGGACTATGTGTCGGCTCATCCCGACCGCCTGCGCGCCGTCGTGTCGGTCGGCCCCGACATCAGCGACTCCGAGCTCGAGGCCATGCATGCCAAAGGCGCGCGCGGCATCCGCGTCAACATCGCCGATCCGGGCGGCAATCCCTTCAAGTCGTTTTCCGAGCTGCGCCGCGTCGCCGAGCGGCTGAAACCGCTTGGGTGGCACATCGAACTGCTGCTGCATGTCCACGAAGCCGACATGCACGAGCTTGGCAATCTGCCGGTGCCGCTCTCGATCGGTCATCTGGGCTACATGCCGGTCGGCCTCGGGATCGATCATCCGCGCTACCGCGGCTTTCTCGATCGGGTGGCCGATGGCAATTGCTGGGTGAAGCTGAGCGGGCCCTATCGCATCACGGCCGACCGCCACCTGCCCTACGCCGACACGGTGCCTTTCGCCCATGCCCTGGTCGCACGCCGGCCAGACCGGATCGTCTGGGGCACCGACTGGCCGCATCCCATGTGTCCGATTCCGATGCCCAACGACGGCACGCTGGCCGACATGCTGCTCGACTGGGTGCCGGACGAAGCGGTGCGAAAGCGCATCCTGGTCGACAACCCGGCCGAACTCTACGGCTTTTAGAATCGGTTGAAGAGGCTCAGACAGTCCCAACACCCGTCGCCCCGAGCGTAGCCGAGGGGCCTCCTTTCCACCGGAGACAGCCTATTGTGGAGAAAAAGTCCCTCCACTTCGCGCTACGCGCTTCGGTCGGGACGACGGATAACCTAACGTCCTCATGCCCTAGAAAGCTCGCATGACTCTCGAGACCTGGTGGCTCTATCTCGGCGCGGTCGTGCTGATCGCCTGCACGCCGGGACCGAACGTGCTCTACGTCACCACGCGCAGCATCCGCTTTGGCCTCGGTGCAAGCTTCGTCGCCATGGCAGGCTGCCTGCTCGCGCTGGTGATGATGCTGACCGGCTCGGTCGCGGGCCTCAGCGCCGTTCTGCTGGCGGTGCCTGCGGCCTTCGACGTGCTGAGATATGCCGGCGCTGCCTACCTGATCTATCTCGGCATCCAGATGTGGCGGGCGCCCGACGAACCGGAGACTCCGACGGCCGACGGATCGCCGCGCGAAACCTCATTTCTCTCCGTGTTCCGCGGCGGTTTCCTGGTGGGCATCAGCAATCCCAAACTGCTGATCTTCGCTGCCGCCTTCTTTCCGCAGTTCATCATACCTGCAGCGCCGTGGGGCCCGCAGTTCGCCGTTCTGGTCGCTACTTTCGTGGCCGTCGAGCTGTTCTTCTATGTCGTCTATGCGCTCAGCGGCCAGAGACTTGCAGTCCATCTGCTGCGTGGTGTCTGGCGGCGGCGCTTCAACCGAGTGAGCGGCGCGATCTTCATGGGCTTCGGCGCTGTCCTGTTGCGTTACCGGCCCTGAGGCTTTGCCGCCCGCCGAGCACGGTATAGAGTTTCGTCAACAAGACAGCACAATCAGCAGCCATCGCCTCGGGAGGGCGCCATGACGATCATGAAAATCAGCAGCAGAGCCTTGTCGTCTCTCCATCGCCGCAGCCTCGTGAAGGGCGGCATGGCGGGCATCCTGGCGACGGGTCTTGCGCCCACATTCGCCCGCGCCCAGAGCAAGAAGCTCATGATGGCGCACATCAACGCGATCCCCGAGTCGGGCGCCGTGGCGTTCGACTGGCAAGCCGCCGAAGTGCGCAAGCGCTCCAACGGCGAACTCGACATGCAGTTCTTCGGCGGCACGCTGCTGAACAAGGAACTGGAGATCATGAACGGGGTGAAGTCGGGCAACATCGCCATCGGCAATCCCGCCGGCGCCGCCGCCACCGTATTCCCCGAGATGGGCGTCTTCCTGGTGCCGTACCTCGTGCAGAACTACGACCAGGCCTACAAGATGTTCAACGGCAAGATCGGCGACACGCTCGATAAGCAGTTCCAGGAAAAGTACAAGCTCAAGGTCCTCACCTTCTTCGACTACGGCTTCCGCCATTTCTGGACGAACAAGAAAGCGATCGTAGAGCCCAAGGATCTGCGCGGCCAGAAGATCCGCGTGCAGCAGGCCAAGGTGTTCGGCGACACGATCAACGGTCTCGGCGGCAATGCCGTGCCGATGGCGTGGGGCGAGGTGATCTCGGCCGCAAAATCGGGCGTGATCGATGGCGGCGACCTGCCGATCGTCAACCAGATCGCGCTAAAAATCTACGAGGTCTCGAAATACTGCTCGATGACGTTCCACAACTACGGCCCGAGCGTGAACGTCATGAATCTCGAGGTCTGGAACGGCCTCACGCCGGCGCATCAGAAGCTGATGCTCGACACCAGCCGCGAGGCCCAGACCAAGTGCCGCAAGCTGACCGAATCGGTCGACAATTTCGCGGCGGCCAAGAAGGAGCTCGAGCCCAAGGGCATGGTCGTGGTGCAGGCCAACGTCGAAGCCTTCCGCAAGGTGGCCCAGGAGAAGATCTGGCCCGCCTACAAGACACAGTACGGCGCGTTGTGGGACGAAGTGGCGGGGTTCAAGGCGTAGGGGCCGTCGCTCCGATGCCGAAGTTCATCGTCAACATTCCCAAGTTCGTCGTCGCGTTCCTGCTGATTGCCGCCATCGTCAACCTGCTGGTCGGCGTCTTCCTGCGCTACATCATGCTCGAAGTGACGGATTGGCTCGATGTCGATCCGTTCCGCTTCACCTGGGTCGAGGAGGTGGGCGAGATGATGCTCGCCTGGCTCACTTTGATCGGCGCCGCGATCGGCGTGCGCGAACGCTCGCACTTCACCCTGCATGTGCTGCCATTCTCGCCGGCAACGCAGGGCGTGATCGATCGCATCCACCACGTGCTGATTGCCGGCGTCGGCCTGCTGGCGAGCTGGTACGGCGTCAAACTCTGCCTGCTCAACCGCACGCTGGTGACGCCCGGCCTGGAAATCAACCTGGCGCTTCTCTACGGCTCGGCGGCCGTCGGCGGCGCGCTGCTCTTCATCTACGCCGTGTCGATGGTCATAGCGCCGCCGCTGCGCGACCCCGACGCCATTCATTGAAAGATCGCCCCGCATGTTGCTGATCACCGTCGCGGCGATCTTCGTCTTCCTCATCCTGTTCTCGATGCCGATCGTCTTTGCCCTGGGCGTCTCCGGCGTCGCGGGCCTGTGGCTGGGCGGCTACGACATGCAGATGCTGTCGTCGAGCATGGTGTCGGGCTCACAGAGCTGGGTGCTGCTCGCCATCCCCGCCTTCGTCTTCGCCGGTGGCTTGATGGAAAAATGCGGCATGAGCCACGCCCTGGTCGAGTTCGCGCGCGCGCTGGTGGGCTGGGTCAAGGGTGGGCTCGGCATGTCGGTGATCGTCGTCGCCTACTTCTTCTCCGACATCTGCGGCTCGAAGATGGCCGAGGTCTCGGCGCTGGGCTCGACCCTGATGCCGCCGCTCACCAAGGCAGGTTACAAGCGCGAAGATTCAGCGTCGTTGATCGCCGCCGGTACGGCGATGGGCATGCTGGTGCCGCCCGCCATCTTCATGATCGTGATCGCCCAGGTCACCAACACCTCGGCGGTGGCGCTATTTCTCGCGGGCTTCGTCCCGGCCGCCACCATCATGGTCTGTCTGATGATCCTGGTTTATTTTCGCGCCCGCAAATACGACTGGCCGGTCGACAGCAAGCCCAGCATCGCCTTCCTGGCCAGCTCCGCCAGGGGCGCCGCGGTGCCGCTGGTGATCCCGGTCGTCATCCTGGGCGGCTTCTTCCTGGGCGTCTTCACCGCCACGGAAGCCGGCGCCGTGGTGGCGGGCTACGCTTTCGTCGCCGCCCGCTTCTATTACAAGAACGTCTCGTACCGGCAGATGGCGAAGCTCGCCTACGACAGCGCGATCCTGACCTCGTCCGTGGTGTTCCTGCTCGCCGTCGCCTCGGTGTTCCAATATCTGATGGGCATGTCGGGTGTGCCGAAGCTGCTGGCCGAGGTGCTGGGGCCGCTGAAATCGCAACCCTGGCTGTTCCTGGTCTGCACCGCGCTGATCACCATGATGTTCGGCATGGTGCTGGAGGGCCTGCCCGCCGCCGTCGTGCTGATCCCGGTGGTGTTCCCGATCGCCGAGGAAATGGGCATCGATCCCATTCACTTCAACATCGTCCAGACCGCCGCCGTCGGCATCGGCCTGTTCCTGCCGCCGATGGGCGTCGGCCTGCTGATGGCGCTGAAATTCGCCAACCTCACGGTGGGCCAGCATTGGCGATCCTACATGCCCTACGTCGCCGCGCTGCTCTGCGGGCTGATGCTGATCATCCTGTTCCCGCAGCTCTCGCTGTTCCTGCCCAAGACCGCGGGCCTGATCAAATAGCGAGCGAGGCGGCGCTACCGCTGCTTGACCTTCATGACCGTGAGCTCGTGCTTACGGCCATCGCGCGCTGTCCACGAGATCGACTGACCCTCGGCCAGGCCGATCAGGGCGGCGCCGACCGGCGTCATCACCGAGATCTTGTGCGCATCGCTGTCCTCGTCGACCGGATAGACCAGCGTCTCCGTATGCTCCCGGCCGTCGTCGGAGCGGAACGTGATCGTCGAGCCCATGCGCACAACGTCGGCCGGCACGCTGCCATCCTTCACGATCTTGGCGCGGTCCATCTCCGACAGAAGCTCTCCGGCGACTTCCGGCAGGCGCTCGATCGAGGCGGTGGCGAGATCGGTCAGGCGCTCGTAGTCGGCATTGCTGACGATGATGTTGGGAACCGAACGGCTGCGCACGAGAGTAGGCATCGTGGATGCTCCTGATCTTTGGCTCTTGCAGAATGAGATATCGGCAGAATGAAGAGATCGGTCGATCGCGCACGCGATCTCAGGTGCCCCGATGCCGGGACACCGGCTCGGGCACTACGCCTCTGCGATCAGATGGTTCCGTCGCGGCACGAGCGAAAGGATGGCCGAGAACTTCATACCTAGTACGTAGGCTTGGACCTGTCGGCTTTCAAGCCCGGCCGGCCGCCCGTCGCGCCAGATAGACCTGCAAATGGGCATAGGCCATGCGCAGGTTGGGCGTGGCGATGCCCGCCTTCTTCGCCCGCGCGATCATGTCGCCCACGATGTGATCGGCTTCGACCATCGCGCCCTTCTCGAGATCGTGCAGCATCGAGGCAGCGAACTTCGAGCCCTTCACGGTCAGGAACGAGCGAATGGTGGTGATGCCTTTCTCGCCGGGATCGTGACCTGCCGCGGCTGCAACCTTGCAGCCCTCGTCGACCGTCTCCAGCACGATCGCCCGGCCTTCATCGGCTTCGAGGATATCGCCCGAGGCGCCGCGCATCAGGCAGCAAGTCGCTGCCAGCGTGCAGAGCATGATCCACTTGTCCCAGAGGTCCTGGACGATGTTGGCGTTCAGCCCTCCGTCGACACCTGACTTCTTGATCGCGGCATCGAGCTCGACCAGCGCCGGACGCGCAGGCTTGCCGTCGCGCTCGCCGAAGGAGATGGCGGCGAACGGGCTGGTATGCAGGATTTCGCCCTTGTCGTTCATGGCGACGCCCACGCGGGCGAGGCCGCCCACCACCTTGGCATCGCCGAACTTCGCGGCCAGCAGGTCGATGTGGCGCATGCCGTTCAGCAGCGGAATGACCGTGGTCGTCGCGCCAACCGCCGGCGCCACGGCGTCGATCGCCGAGTCGAGGTCGTAGGCCTTGCAGGTCAGGATCACGACGTCGTAGGGCCCGCCGTCGCCCGCCTTGGTGATGGTCTTCACCATCTGGGTGATGTCGCCCTTGGTACTCTTGATGACCAGCCCATCGCGCTTCAGCGCTTCGTTCCGCTTGTCGCGCACGAGGAACGTCACGTCGGCGCCGCTCTGGTGCAGCCGGCCGCCGACATAGCCGCCGATCGCGCCGGCGCCGAGGATGAGAATTTTCACTTGAGGCCGCCCCGCGCGCGACGCGCCTCATAGGTCTGAAGATGGGTATAGGCGAAGCGCAGGTTGGGTGCGGCGATCCCGGCCTTGCGGGCACGGGCCAGCATGTCGCCCACGATCTGCTTGCCTTCGGCTGGACCGCCTTTCTCTATGTCGCCGAGGATCGACGCCACGGCCTTAGAACCCTTGCTCGTCAGCATGGTTTTTAGGCCGGCCAGGACCTTGTCGCTGGGGGCGTGGCCTTCCGCCGTGGCGACCTTGCAGCTCTCGTCCAGTGTCTCGAGCACGATGGCCGCCCCATCCTCGGTCTCCATGATGTCACCGACGGTGCCGCGCATGGAGGAACACATGCCGGCGATCGTGGCCAGCATGATCCACTTGTCCCAGAGATCCTGGTTGATGTTGGCGTTGATGCCGCCATCGATGCCGGCCTTCTTGCAGGCCACCTCGAGCTCCACGAGCGAGGCCCGGGCGGGCTTGCCGTCGCGCTCACCGAAGGACACGCCTGACGCGCCGGAATGCAGGATCTCGCCGTTGGGGCCCAGCATGCCGGAGATGCGGGCGAGGCCACCCGCCACCTTCTCAGGCCCGAACTTCTTATCGAGCGTGGCGAAGTGGGCGTGACCGTTCAGCATCGGCACGATGGTCGTGTTCGTCCCAACCGCGGGAGCAATCGACTCCATCGCCGAGTCGAGATCATAGGCTTTGCAAGCCAGCACGACGATGTCGTAGGGCCCACCTTCGCTACCCTTGGTCACGACCTTTGCTGGAATAACGGCGTCGCCCTTCGGGCTTTTCACGACCAGGCCATCTTTCCGCACTTTCTCGGCACG
This sequence comes from Alphaproteobacteria bacterium, assembly GCA_947474005.1. GTDB lineage: Bacteria > Pseudomonadota > Alphaproteobacteria > Reyranellales > Reyranellaceae > Reyranella. The sequence continues at coordinate 12,190 of CANJHI010000079.1, forward strand.
CTTCTCGCGCAACAGGAAGGTGACGTCGGCGCCCGACTGATGCAGGCGCGCGCCCCAATAGCCGCCGACCGCGCCGGCTCCGAGAATGAGAATCTTCACGCTTTGCTCCCGGTCTTGTTCCGCTCCGCCAGCCAGTCGGCGAGCCATGTCGCTAGGTCGTCGGTCTGGTGATGGATATGGTCGAGGTTGAGGTCCGCCGCGCGCTTCACGCTCTCGTCAGTGCGGATCCAGATCGTGCGCATGCCCATGTCGGCCGCGGGCTTGAGATTGATGGCGATGTCGTCGGCAAACGCGGCCCGCGTCGGGTCGACATTGTGCTGCTTCACCAGCTTTTCGTAGATCTGCTTGTGCGGCTTGGGCCAGTACTCGCCGGCCACGATGTCGAAGATGGCCTCGAAATGATGTGCCACGCCCAGCCGCTCCATGACGCGCTCGGCATGCGGCACGTCGCCGGCGGTGAAGATGATCTTGCGGCCCGGCAGCGCCCTGAGCGACGCTTCCAGCGCCGGATTGGCCTCGACCGGCGAGTAGTCGATGTCGTGGACGTAGTCGAGATAGTGCGTCGGGTCGACGCCGTGCAGGCTCATCATCCCGCGCATCGAAGTGCCGTGATCGCGCCAGTATGCCTTCTGCACGACCCGCGCCTCTTCCGGCGTCACTTTCAGCCAGTCGGAGATGTAGCGCCCGATGCGCACGTCGATCTGGGCGAACAGATTGCAGCGCGCCGGATAGAGCGTGTTGTCGAGGTCGAACAGCCAGACGTCTGGATCGTGAAGTGGGGGATCGTGAAGCGGGGGCATGGCGCTGGATTACCGGCCAGTCGTGCGCTTGTCGATGCGCTTCTAGGGCGGGCAGCCTATAAAGGCGCCAATGGACACCCTGACGATCGTCTTGCTGGCGGCCATCGCGCTGCTGATCCTGGTGCTGGTGCTCGCGCTGACCCGTCGCGGCAGCAACGAGGCCGAGGCCATGCGCCAGCAGCTCGCCCTGGCGCTCAGCCAGCAGGCCGAGACCGTCCAGCGGGTCGAGCGTTCGCTGCGCGAGCAGGAGCAGGCGCTGAGCAAAGTGGTGGCCGAGCGGCTGGACCGCACCGAGAAGGCGACCGGCCAAATCGTCACGGACCTGCGCGAGCGGCTGGTCCGCATCGACGAGGCGCAGAAGAAAATCGGCGAGCTTTCGACCCAGGTCGTGAGCCTGCAGGAAGTCCTGTCGAACAAGCAGGCACGCGGCGCCTTCGGCGAGGTTCAGCTCAACGATCTGGTGCAGAATGCCCTGCCGCCCTCGGCCTACGAATTCCAGTCGACGCTGTCCACGGGTGTACGCGTCGACTGCCTGCTGAAGCTGCCCAATCCGCCGGGCTCGATCGCCATCGACGCCAAGTTCCCGCTCGAAAGCTATAGCGCGCTGCGCGCCGTGGCGGCGGGCGACACGGCGGCTCTGACCGTCGCCCAACGCAGCTTCCAGCAGGCGATCCGCAAACACATCGGCGATATCCGCAACAAGTACATCGTCTCCGGGGAGACCGCCGAGTCGGCGCTGATGTTCCTGCCCTCCGAGGCAGTTTATGCCGAGCTGCACGCCAATTTCACCGGCCTGGTGGAAGAGTCCTACCGCGCCCGCGTCTGGATCGTGTCGCCCACCACGATGATGGCGACGCTCAACACCGTGCGCGCCGTGCTGAAGGACGTGCGCATGCGCGAGCAGGCGGGCGAGATCCAGAAGACGGTCGGGCTGCTGCTCGACGATGTGAAGCGGCTGGACGAACGGGTCGAGAAGCTGAAGTCGCACTTCGCCATGACCGAGAAGGACCTGCGCGAGGTCGACATCTCGGCCGACCGCATCACCAAGCGCGGCAATCGCATCCTGGAAGTCGATCTCGGCGAGGAGCCTGCCGCGCTGCCACCGAAAGTCTGAAAAAGGGAGGTCGTCATGAGCTCATCCGGTGCCAGCCTCACCGTGCTGAAGGCCCTGGCTCAGGCTTTCAACGACCACGATCTCGACCGCATCATGGGCTTCTTCTCTGACGACGCCGTCCTGGAAATGCCGCGCGGGCCCGATCCGTGGGGCCGGCGTTATGTCGGCCTTGCCGCCATCCGCGAAGGCCTGCGCGCCCGCTTCACCGGTTTGCCGGACGTTCACTACGGCAACGACAGTCACTACGTCGACGGCGACATGGGCATTTCGCAATGGACCGTGACGGGAACGACGCCGGCAGGCGAGCACGTCGAAGCACGCGGCTGTGATTTCTACAGTTTTAGGGCCGGCAAAATCACCAAGAAGGACTCGTTCTGGAAGATCGTCGAAAAGTAGACGTTGCTTAGCCCCACGGACCGCGACGACGCGTCTGCGGAGCCGTGGCCCATGGGCCGTTTACCGGCATCACAGGTCTGGTCTGTGCTGGGCCCCGCGCCTGTCCCGCCATCGCTTCCAGACGCGCGATGCGCTCTTCCATCGGCGGATGGGTCGAGAACAGGCTGGCCATGCCACCGGCCGAGAGCGGATTGGCGATGTACATGTGCGCTGTCGCCGGGTTGGCTTCCGCCGCCCGATTGGGAATCTGCTGCGCGCCGGCGTGCAGCTTGGCCAACGCCGAGGCGAGCCACAGCGGCTGGCCGGAGATTTCCGCGCCCATGCGATCGGCCTCGTATTCGCGGCCACGGCTGATCGCCATCTGGACCAGCATGGCCGCCATCGGCGCCAGGATCATCGCCGCGATAGCCACGATCGGATTGACCAGCGGACGACCGTCGGAATCCCGGCCACCGCCCATCAGGCCGCCGAAGCTCGCCAGCATGCCGATGGCGCCCGCGAGCGTAGCGGCAATGGTCATGATCAACGTGTCGCGGTGGCGGACGTGGCTCAACTCATGCGCCATCACGCCCGTGATCTCCTCGTGGCTGAGATGGCGTAGCAGGCCCGTGGTCGCGGCGACGGCGGCGTTCTCGGGATTGCGGCCGGTGGCGAAGGCGTTGGGCTGCTCCTCGTCGATCAGGTAGACGCGCGGCATCGGCAGGCCGGCGCACTCGGCCAAGCCCTGGACGATGCCGTAAAGTTCGGGCGCCTGCTCAGGGCCGACCTCCTGCGCGTTGCTCATGCGCAGCACCATCTTGTCGCTGTTCCAGTAGGCGAACAGGTTCATGCCCAAGGCGGCGACCAGGGCGATGACGAGGCCGGATTGGCCACCCAGCAGATAGCCCGCCACCAGGACGAAGCCGGTGAGGGCCGCGAGAAGGAGAGCAGTCTTGAAGTAGTTCATGGCAGGAAAGATGGTTGCCAACTGTGGCGAATCAAGGCGGCACCGGGCATCATGCCAGCATGTCCGACGCAACGAAGTCCACACCTCCTGAACCTGCGAAGGCCGAGCCTGCCAAGCCCGTGCCCCCCGAAAAGCCCAAGAAAGTCGAGGAGATCGGCGGCCCGCCCGGCCCCGAACCGACGCGCTATGGCGACTGGCAGTTCAACGGCAAGGTAACCGACTTCTGATGCGCGGCGACATCTTCCATCCCGCCTTCAAGGCCCAGCCCTGGTGGTGGGAGGCGTGGACACCCAACAACGCGCTGAGCGTGGACCCACCGGTCAAGACCGACGTGGTGATCGTGGGGGCGGGCTATGGCGGCCTGTCGACGGCCCTTGAGCTCAGGCGCAACGGCATAGAGTGCGTGGTGCTGGAACGCGGCGTGTTCGGCATCGGTGCCTCGACACGCAACGGCGGCATGCTCTCGGGCGGCACCAACATCGCCAAGGGGCTTGGCGGCAAGAACCCCAAGGTCGAGGCGGAGTTCGCCGCGAACAAGGCTGCCTTCCTGGGCAGCGGCGCCGACTCGCTGCAGACCCTGATCGACATTATCGGGCGCGAGAAGATCGATTGCGGACTGATCACCAACGGCCGCTTCACCGGCGCCTGGACGCCCAAGCACTATGACGACCAGGCGCGCAAGGTCGAGATGTTCAACAAGTACGCCAATGTCGGCGCCGAGATGATCCCGCGTGAGCGCGTGCGCGAGATGATGGCGTCCGACTACTACTACGGCGGCATGTACGTGAAGAGCGGCGGCAACCTCCATCCGGCACGCTATTACAAGGGCCTACTCGAAGCGGCGCACGCGCAAGGCGCGATCCTGTGCGGCAACCTCGAGGCCGAGCGCATCGAGAAGACGGGTGGCGCGAAGACCGGCAGCGGCTGGCGCGTGCTGACGGCCAAGGGTCCGATCGCCTGCCGCGAGGTCGTGATCGCGACCAACGGCTATACCGGCGACCTGACGCCGAAGCTGAAGCTGCGCGTCGTGCCGGTGGCGAGCCACATCATCGCCACCGAAGAGTTGCCGATGCCGGCGACGGACCTGATCCCGCTGCAGCGCTCGATCGGCGACACCAAACGCGTGCTGACCTATTACCGGCCCTCGCCCGACGGCAAGCACATGATCTTCGGCGGCCGCGCCCGCTTCACGGCGGCGCCGCCGGAGGTGAGCGCGCCGATCCTGTACCAGTACATGATCGACCGCTTCCCGCAGCTCGAGGGCATCCGCATCACCCATGCCTGGACGGGCAACGTCGCCTTTGCGCTCGATTCGATGTCGCACATGGGCACCGACGACGGCATGCATTACCTGCTCGCCTGCAACGGCAACGGTGTCGCCATGATGACCTATCTCGGCACCCAGACGGCCCGGAAGATCGCGGGCGGCTCCAATGCGCCGGTCAATGCCTTCGACGGCCGCGAGTTCCCCGAGCATCCGCTCTACAACGGCGACCCGTCGCTCTATCTGCCGCTGATCGGCGCGCTGTACCGCACGCGCGACTGGCTCGACCGCAAGCTGGCTGGCTGAAACAGGATATTGAACATGAAGGTTGGCATCGTCGGCGCGGGTTCGATCGCCTTCGGAATGGCGGCGTTTCTCGAGCGCGAGGGACATGCCGCCACCCTGTGGTCGCCGTCGGGTGAACGCACCAAGGCCCTGTCCACGGGCGAACCACTCGTCGCCGCTGGCGCGATCGAGGGGACGTTCAGACCGGCCGTTGCCTCCAGCGGCGAGGCGCTCGTGGCCGGCGCCGAGGTGATCCTGATCGCCTTGCCGGCTTACGGCCACAAGCACGTCTTCGACCGGATCGCGCCGCACATTACGCCGGCGCAAACGGTGATCGTGAGCTCGCACGCCTCGTTCGGCGCGCTCTATCTGTCGCGCCTGCTCGCGGCCCGACGCATCGTGGTTCCGATCATTGCCTGGGGTACCACCTTGGTGAGCGGCCGCCAGACCGGACCCGCCAAGGTCCAGGTGAACACGGTGCGCCAGTCGGTCGACCTCGCCACCGTGCCGGCAGCGCGTAGCTTGGAGGGCCTTGCCACATGCCAGTCGCTGTTCGGTGACCGATTCGTCGATCGGCAGAGCCTACTGGCGATCGCGCTCAGCAATCTCAATCCGACGGTCCACATGGGCATCGCGCTCGGCAACATGACGCGCATGGAGCGCGGCGAGACCTGGGGCCAGGCCGAGAACGTGACGCCCAATGTCGGCCGCCTGCTCGAGGAGCTCGACCGCGAGCGGCTCGCGATTGCGACGGCCCTTGGCCTCGAGGTCCGCACCATTTTTCAGCACGTCCATCTGTCGTTCGGTGTGCCATTGGGTTCAGCTTCGGAGATGCACCAGGCAATGCATGCCATCGGCAAGGGCGGCACGGGTCCAACGACCGCCGACAGCCGCTACGTCACCGAGGACGTGCCGTTCGGCCTGGTCCCGACCGCAAAGCTCGGCCGCCTTGCGGGCCATCCCGCGCCGTTGCACGAGGCTGGCGTCGGGATTTTCTCGGCAATGTATGGGCGCGACTTCAGCGCCGAGAACGATCTTTTAGCCGCCCTCGACACCGAAGTGATCTCGCTCTCGCAGCTCCAGACGCTGTGCCGCGACGGTTACCCGTCCGTCTAGCCGTGCCATAAGCCCAGGCCATGACCTCTCCCGCGACCGCAACTCTCCCCGTTTCCCTAGCTGATGTCCGGGCCGCCGCGTCGCGCATCAAGGGCGCCGTCGTTCATACACCGTGCCTGCGCAGCGAGACGCTGTCGCGAATCGCCCACGCCGATATCTGGATAAAATTCGAGAACCTGCAGTTCACCGCCTCGTTCAAGGAGCGCGGCGCGCTCAACACGCTGCTGCAGCTCAGCGACGAGGAACGCCGCCGCGGCGTTATCGCCATGTCGGCCGGCAACCATGCCCAGGGCGTCGCCTATCATGCCGGCCGCCTCGGCATTCCCGCCACCATTGTCATGCCGTCGTTCACCCCCAACACCAAGGTGAAACACACGCGCGACCACGGCGCGCGGGTCGTGCTACGCGGCGATACGCTGGCCGAGGCCGCGACCGAAGCTCACCGCATCGCAGACGCCGAAAAACTGGTGTTCGTGCATCCCTACGACGACCCCCGGGTGATCTCGGGCCAGGGCACGATCGCGCTTGAAATGCTGCAGGACGTGCCCGAACTCGACACGCTGGTGATCCCGGTGGGCGGCGGCGGCATGATCGCAGGCTGCGCCGTGGCGGCGCGCGGCCTCAAACCCGACCTGAAGGTGATCGGCGTCGAATCGGCCGGCTACTCGGCGATGCGCCAGCTTCTGGCCGGCGAGCCGGTCACGGTGGGCGGCGACACCATCGCCGAGGGCATCGCCGTCCGCGACATCGGCCAGGCGCCGCTCGCCATCGCCCGCGCCCTGCTCGACCGCGTGCTGAGCGTCGACGAGGTGGCGATCGAACGCGCCATCGCGCTCTTCCTCGAAGTCGAGAAGACGGTGGCCGAAGGTGCGGGTGCGGCCGGTCTCGCCGCCCTGCTGGCCTATCCGCAGTATTTCACCGGCCGCAAGGTCGGTCTCGTGCTGTGCGGCGGCAACATCGACACGCGCCTGCTGGCCTCGGTCCTGCTGCGTGGCCTGGTGCGCGACGGCCGCATCGTGCGCCTGCGGCTCATGATCGGCGACGCCCCCGGCCAGCTCGCCCGGGTCGCCGGCCTGATCGGCGGGGCCGGCGGCAACATCGTGGAAGTACTGCACCAGCGGCTGTTCGGCGTCGTCGCCAAGGCGACCGAACTTGATGTCACGGTCGAAACCCGCGACCGCGCCCACGTCGGCGAGCTTTTAGCCGCCCTGCAATCCGACGGCTTCAAGGTCCGCGTTCTGGAGGGGGCCGACGCGTAAAAGCGCCGCCTTACATCCCACCGCCCTGCGGGCTAAAAGACCCGCCATGGCCGCCTCCCCCTCATACGTCCCCTCGCCCACTCCCGATCTCGCCCGCATCCAGCGCGCCCTGATCTCCGTTTCCGACAAATCGGGCCTGATCGAACTCGGCCAGGCGCTGGCGGCCCACGGGGTCGAAATCCTGTCGACCGGTGGCTCGGCCAAGTCGTTGCGTGACGCTGGCTTGAAGGTCGTCGAGGTAAGCGACCACACCGGCTTTCCTGAGATCATGGACGGGCGCGTCAAGACGCTACAGCCCTCGATCCACGGCGGCATCCTCGCCCGCCGCACCGACCCCGGCCACCAGAAGGCGATGAGCGATCACAAGATCGCCGGCATCGATCTCGTTGTCTCCAACCTCTATCCGTTCGAGGCGACGGTGGCTGGCGGCGCCGACTTCGCGACGTGCGTCGAGAACATCGATATCGGCGGTCCGGCGCTGATTCGCGCCTCGGCCAAGAACCATGACTTCGTGACCATCGTCGTAGATCCCGCCGACTATGCCGCCGTGACCACCGAGTTGGCGACCAACAAGGGCGCCACGACACTGGCGCTGCGCCGCAAGCTCGCCGCCAAAGCCTATGCCCGCACGGCGTCCTACGATTCGGCAATCGCGGCCTGGTTTGCCAAACAGGCAGGCGAGGCCTTCCCAGAGCGTCTGACGATCTCGGCGGCACGCGTGCAGACACTGCGTTACGGCGAGAACCCGCACCAGAAGGCCGCCTTCTATTCCGACGGCAGCAAGCGGCCGGGCATCGCCACCGCGCGCATGGTCCAGGGTAAGGAGCTCTCCTACAACAACATCGGCGACACCGATGCGGCCTACGAGTGCGTGGCCGAGTTCAAGGAACCCGCCGTCGTCGTCGTGAAGCACGCCAACCCCTGCGGCGTTGCCATCGGCAAGGACCAGTACAGCGCCTATCTCAAAGCCTATGCCTGCGATCCAATTTCGATCTACGGCGGCATCGTGGCGCTCAATCGTACGCTCGAAGCGGCAACGGCGACCGATCTCGCCAAGCGTTTCCTCGAAGTCGTGATCGCGCCCGATGCCACGCCGGAAGCCCTGGAAATCCTGGCCCGCAAGAAGGACGTACGCGTCCTGCTGGCCGGCACGCTGCCCGATCCGGCGAGTGCCGGCATGACGATCAAGAGCGTGGCCGGCGGCTATCTCTTCCAGAGCCGCGACAACGGCCATCTCGGCAAGAGCGACCTCAAGGTCGTGACCAAGCGGGCGCCGACTGCCCAGGAGCTCGACGACCTCCTGTTCGCCTTCACCGTTGCCAAGCACGTGAAGTCGAACGCCATCGTCTATGCCAAGGATGGCGCCACGGTGGGCGTCGGCGCGGGCCAGATGAACCGCCGCGACTCCTCGCGGATCGCGGCCATGCGTGCCGCCGAATCGGGCGAGATCGCGAAACTCCCGCAGAGCCCGGCCATCGGCTCCGTCGTGGCGTCGGACGCCTTCTTCCCCTTCGCCGATGGCCTGCTGGCCGCGGCCGAGGCGGGCGCCACCGCCATCATCCAACCCGGCGGCTCGATGCGCGACAAGGAAGTGATCGAAGCCGCCGACAATGCCGGCCTCGCCATGGTCTTCACCGGCATGCGCCACTTCCGCCACTAGGTGGATTTCGGCGCGGCTTTCGGCCGCGATTTCGGTTCAGTCGTCGCAATCCAGATTCCGGCAAAGACGGCTGCGAGCCCGATCACCAGATTGAGCGTGATCGGCTCGTCGACGAGTTGGCTGGCGAGCAACGCCGCCGCGATGGGATTGACCGTCATGGTGTTGGCGACGCGCGTCGGTGACGCCCGCTGCAGGGCCATGACCCAGAGGATGAACGCAAGCGCACCCCCGCCGACGCCGAGATAGATGCCGGCGATCCACTGCGGCGCGCCGAAGCTGGCCAGGACGGCGATGCGACCGGTGACGAGGCCCGCAGTGACCAGCACCGCAGCCCCACTGCCCATGCCGACCGCGAGAAAGCCCAGCGCGCTCGACCTCTGGATGAAGGGACGCGACCAGACATTGTAGAAGGCCATGCACAGGACGGCGCCGACCGCCATGGTCTGCAGCGGCAAGGTCGACAGCGCCAGGCTGGCACGGGCCGCCGTCGTGTAGCCGATGGCGATGTTGTAGAGGATGAAGAACAGACCGAAGAAGCAGATCCCGAGGCCAGCCACAGGCAGCCAGTCGCCGCGACCCGGCCAGCGCACGCGCAGAATGAGGGCGATCGGCAGCACGCAGAGGAAGCCGATGCCCCAGCGCAGGATGGCGAGCGTCAGCGGATCGGCGTTGCCCACGAGATAGCGCGTGACCGCCGCCGCCGTTCCACCGAGGCAGCTCGAGACGATGGCGATCAGAACGCCGAGCCATTCACCCACGCCATTCACCCACTGCGGCCTCCCGTGGTGTCTGAACGCGATCCGCAATCTTCCCGGGAGGCGGCAGCTCGGCAACTACCTGGCAGGTAGTCATGGCGCGCGACGCGACGAGGATCAGGAATTCGCCACCCCGACCGAAAAGGCGCGCGGCAGCACCGAGACCTCGAGCGGCAGGCGACCGACCGTCTCGCCGTCGAGATCGACCAGGGTCTCGACCTCCGACTCGAAGCGGAACGACGCGCCCTGGCTCAGCCGCACCTTCGGATGATGGACATGGGCACCGCTGTAGAGTTTGGGCATGACACCCAGCAGCATATCGAGCCGCGAGATGTCGCCCATCTCGATCAGGTCGAGCACGCCGTCGTCGAACTTCGCGCCCGGCATCAGCCTCATGCCGCCGCCGCCGTTCTCGGTGTTGGCCACCAGCGCGGTGAACAGCCGCCGCGTGCCGCTCGCCCGGCCGTCGATGGTGATGGCGACCTCGCGGTGGCGGTAGCCCAGGGTCACGACCGGCGTCATCAGCAGATAGGCGACCTCACCCAGCTTCTTCAGCCACCGCGAGCGCGAGGTGCGGTGGCTGATGGTGGCCGCCGCGCCCAGCGACACGATGAGGTAGCCGAAGCGATCAACCGGCTGGCCCGCGAGATCGACGCAGCGCACGCGCAGCAGGTCGACCGGCCGGGTGCCGGTGCCAGCCGCCGCATCGTAGGCCCGCGCCGGATGTTCGAGATGGCCGAGCGCACGGCAGAGTTCGTTGGCTGTGCCCGCAGGTACGGGGCAGAGCACCGTGTCGGGTGCCGTGAGACGGCCCGAGGCATCGAGCAGGCCGTTCAAGGCCTCGTTGACCGTGCCGTCGCCGCCCACCGCCACGATCCGGCGCACGCCCCGGGCCACCGCAGCTCGTGCCAGATGGGTCGCGTGACCCGGCGCGGTCGTAAAGCGAGGGACAATGGGACCGAGTCGGGCGGCAAGTTCGGCCTCGATGGCAGGCCAGCGCCGTGCCGCGCCACCCTTGTGGGCGGCGGGATTGACGATGACGGCAGTGCTGGCGTGCTCAAGCATGAGGCACAGTGTGAGCATCTGTCGGGATCGCCGCCAGAGATTACCTGTTGATTGCGCCGCTCCCGGCCGTCGTCGCAACAATCGATCGGTCGGCCCGGACCAATTGACACCGGCTGTTGCCAGAACCACATCTGCAAGAGCGACGCAGAGTAAGTCGCGGGGGATTTTCACTGCTGTCCGGTTAAAAAGAGAACAGATTCAATTGGTTGCCGATGGCGACGTCATCGGAGCTGGGATGATTGGCTGAAAAGGCTTGTTGCAAGGGCATCTTCTCGAAAAGCGTGAGCGAGAATATCTGTAGCAAAGTGTAGAGCG
>CANJHI010000080.1 GCA_947474005.1 Alphaproteobacteria bacterium
CGGCGCCGCGCGGCCGGCCGTACCGCCGGTCGTCGCCGGAGCGCGGTTCTGAGGCAGCGGTGAATTGTTGTCCGGGCTCTTGATGGTGCCGCCGCCAGTCGTCGTCGAACGGTCCCGCGGCGTGGGCGAGTCATTGTCCGAATTCTTGGTGGTGCTGCGCGGCGCGACACTTGTCGGCGATCCCGGCTGGGTGCCGGGTGATACCGGTGCCATCACCGGCGGAGGAGGAGGCGGGGGTGGCGGAGGTGCGACGCGAGGCTGGGGCGCCATAGCCCCTCCACCCGGTGACATCGGTCCCTGGGCGAACACCTCCAGCGAAGACAGCGCGATGCTCGCGACTGAAACGGCAAACAGAGCCGTTGCGATGGCCCGTCGACCGCAAGCGGTCGAACGACCAGATTTGGTATGCAACGCTACGCCCCTCCAGCGTGTTTGTTCACGCTTGAACTATTTCAACCACTTCTTGTTGGACCCATCGACAAAGAGACTTTTGCATGGGGGGTGAATGCGCACAAGGAGTGCAGGGAGTTATTGTGCGGGCTTTTCCGCAGTGTGACCTTCGGCGTTTGCCTGGACGCACGGCCTGCAGCGCCTTTCGCACCGCCGGGCGCGGGTTGTTGGACACCTGAGGAGATCGGGCAGGGCAGGTATGCAATCTTATACTTTCAGGTTCAGCAGGGTTCAGGATATATTTGCGATATGCTGCCATGACGTGTGTAAAGCGCGGGCCGCCGGGTTCACTTGCCCGGAGCGGCCTTTTTCGTGGACCGGTGGCGTCCCGCTCTCCACGCGGGCGATGCAAGGGGCATCAGGTCCCAGGACCTGACCGCAAGCCACGGGCGCAGGGGCGCAAGCCCTCGTCGATCGAAACCCTGTGTTGCAGGGGGCTCGACCGGACATGCCCGGCCCGCGTCTACATCAGTGGACGCAACAATCAGTCGGACACCGGAGGATCGCTCCTCGTGGTTGGCGCAAGAGCGGGGAGAAACCCCGCCGAGCCCGAATCCTCGTCCCGGGCCATCAGGACGATGCCATGCGGTCACTGGCCTTTTCGACCCCGTGGAGGGGTTTTGCCGGTTTTCCGGGACCAAAGTCTGCGTGAAGAGAACATGATGAACAGGCTTTCGACCGTGGCGCAGCCATCGTTCATGGCGTTCGCCGCGGCACAGCTCCGCGATTCGGGGCTGTGCCCGAAACGCCTCGGCGCTGTGCCGCGAGGTACTGCCAAGACGTTGAAACGGCCGGACAATGACGGGCGCTCGGCACACGCTCCGGCACACCTGCCGCCGCTTTGCGGCACATTCCGTGTGCCGCTGCCTTTACCGGCCCGTGGCGCCACCCGAGGCGAGAAGGGCGTCGATCTCGCTCTCGCTGTAGCCGGCCTCGGCCAGGATCTCGCGCGTGTGTTCGCCGGTGCGTGGCGCGTGCGTTTCGTCCTCGCGCGCGCCACCGGAAAAGCTGTTGGCCAGCTTGGTGCGCCGCAGGCGCCCTTCGCTGGGATGTTCTTCTGTTTTGAAGAAGCCGACATCGGCGAGATGCGGGTCGGTCAAAAGGTCGTCGATCGAATTGTAGCGGGCGGCCGGCACGTCGGCCTTGTCGAACAGCTCGACCCACTCGTCGGTCGTCTTGTGCGGCAGGCCGTCCTTCTGGACCTCGAAGTAGGCCGCGGCATTCTTCGTGCGTGCCGCGGCGCTGTCGAAGCGCGGGTCGGTTTTCAGCTCCGGCCGACCGATGGCGTCGAAGAAGGCGAAGGTCTGGGCGTTGGTGTTGGGACGGACGGTGACGTAGCCGTCCTTGGTAGGCAGTGGCCGGTAGTTGGGGCTGAGCAGGCGGCCGTCGCCGGTGGGCCCGACCGGCGGGTCGAAGGTGGCGGCGCCCAGGTGCTCGCTGCTGACGAACGAGGCCATGTTCTCCAGCATCGGCACGTCGATCGCCTCGCCCGTGCCGGTCTTCTCGCGCCGGTAGAGGGCAAAGCCGATGCATTGGGCCGCGATCAGCCCGCTGGTGTGATCGCTCATCACCATGGGCACGAAGCGCGGCTCGCCGGTGGCGCGGGCGATCGTGCCGGCGACGCCGGACAGGCTCTGCACGATCGGATCGTAGGCCGGGCGGTTGTAGTAACGGCCGCCGCGCCCGAACGCGAGGATCGAGCAGTGGATCAGCCTGGGATTGAGCTTGGCCAGGCTCGCATGGTCGAGTCCGGCGCGGGCGAGCGCCTCGGGCCGGACGTTGCTCACGAAGACGTCGGCTTTGGCGATCAGGCGGAGCAGCGCCGCGTGGCCGTCCGACTTCTTGAGGTCGAGAACGATCGAGCGCTTGTTGCGGTTGAAGTTGATGAACTTGCCCGACATGCCGGGAGTGCGGCTGCCCTCGGCCATGGTGCGCAGCAGGTCGCCGCCCGGCGCCTCGACCTTGATGACCTCGGCGCCGTAGTCGGCCAGCGTGCGGGTGCAGATCGGACCGACGACGACCGTCGTCAGGTCGACGACGCGGACGCCGGAAAGAGGACCGCCGCTCAAGACGCGAACTCCAGGTCCATCTCGCCGCAGAGGGTGCCGTTCTTGTCGGCCGCCCAGATCCGGAGCTTGCCGTCCTTCTGCTCCTCGCCGCGGACGTCGAGCACCTCGCCGACCCAGAGCGGATGGACGAGGCGGGCGGTGAGGCCGGTCAGCGTGCCGGTGCCGTGGCTGAGGGCGGCATTGATCATCAGATGCATGGACAGGCCGCCGTTGGAAACGATGGCCGGATAGCCTTCCTCGCTCCGCGTATAATCGCCGTCATAGTGGATACGGTGGGCGTTCCAGGTGAGGCCGCCGTAGCGGAAGTTGAGCGTGTTGGTGAGCTGGGTGGTCTGGCTCCAGACGTGGTCGGTGCGCGCTTTGGTAGCCACGGTGGCCGTGGTCTTCTGGCCGGGCGGCACGGCGGGGCGGTAGATCGCGTCGAACGTGTCGACGGCAATGGTCTTGCCGGCCTGCTCGATCGTGTGGCGCATGGTGAGCACGAAGATATCGCCGGAGCGGCCGGTCTTCGGAACGATGTCGGCGACCTCGGCCTTCTTGATCGCGGGCTCGCCGGCTTGCAGGCGGCCCATGATCTTCACGCGGCGGCCGGCACCCATGCGGCGCGGCATCGGGATCGGCGGCAGGACAATGCCCTTGTTGGGATGCCCATCGGGTCCGAGCTCGCCCTGGCGGACCGTCTCGGTGAAGAACACCGTGAACCAGTGCGGCGGCAGTTCGTCGCCGCGCTTGATGCTGTCGGGGTCGACGTCGAAGGTGGCGGCCACCCGACGGACGGCCATCATGCCGATATCGTCCCCGACCACGCGCACGCGCCCGATCCAGGGGCGCAACTCGTCCATCGCCTTGTCCATCCAGCCGCTCATGTCTCATTCCCTCGGTTCTGCGGGCGGCATCCTCCAACAAAAGAAGGGCCCGCGACAGCGGGCCCTTCCATGATCCGAAAGATCGGAAAAGATCAGATCGAGTAGTACATCTTGTATTCGATCGGCGCCGGCTGGTGTTCCCAGTTGTAGACCTCTTCCCACTTGAGCTCCATGTAGGCGTCGATCTGGTCGTCGGTGAACACGCCGCCCTTGGTGAGGAACGTGCGGTCTGCGTCGAGGCAATTCAACGCCTCGCGGAGCGAGCCGGCGACGGTCGGAACCTTGGAGAGTTCCTCCGGCGGCAGGTCGTACAGGTTCTTGTCCATCGGGTCGCCCGGATGGATCTTGTTGTTGATGCCGTCGATGCCGGCCATCAACATCGCCGCGAACGCGAGGTAGGGGTTGGCCGACGGATCGGGGAAGCGGACTTCGACGCGCTTGCCCTTCGGCGAGGCCGAGTAGGGGATACGGCACGAGGCCGAGCGGTTGCGCGAGGAATAGGCCAGCAGCACCGGCGCCTCGAAGCCCGGGATCACGCGCTTGTAGGAGTTGGTGCTGGCGTTGGTGAAGGCGTTCAGCGCCTTGGCATGCTTGATGATGCCGCCGATGTAGTACAGCGCCGTCTCCGACAGGTCGGCATAGCCCGATCCGGCGAACAGCGGCTTGCCGTCCTTCCAGATCGACTGGTGGGTGTGCATGCCCGAGCCGTTGTCGCCGTAGATCGGCTTCGGCATGAAGGTCAGCGTCTTGCCGTAGCTGTGGGCGACGTTGTGCAGCGTGTACTTGTACTTCTGCACGTTGTCGGCGGTCTTCACCAGGGTATCGAAGCGGAAGCCGAGCTCGTTCTGCGCCGGCGCCACTTCGTGGTGATGGATCTCCATGGTGATGCCCATGTCGGTGCAGACCGACATCATCTCGGCACGCAGGTCGTTGTGCGAATCGACCGGCTGGACCGGGAAGTAGCCGCCCTTGACGCCGGGGCGGTGAGCCATGTTGCCGCCTTCATATTCGGTGTCGCTGTTCCACGGCGATTCGCTCGAGGTGACGCTGAACGAGCTGCCCTGCATTTCGACCTTGAAGCGCACGTCATCGAACACGAAGAATTCGAGCTCGGGGCCGAACACCGCGGTATCGCCGATGCCGGAAGATTTCATGAAAGCTTCGGCGCGCTTGGCGGTCGAGCGCGGGCAACGGGCGTAGAGCTGGCCGGTCGAAGGCTCGACGACGTCGCAGCTGATGATGAGAGTGGTCTGTGCGGCGAAAGGATCGAGCACGGCAGTGGAGGGATCCGGCATCAGAATCATGTCTGATTCATTGATGGCCTTCCAACCGGCGATCGACGAACCGTCGAACATGACGCCGTCAGTGAAGGTGTCTTCATCAGTGGCCGAGGCCATGCGGGCCGTGTGCTGCCACTTGCCGCGAGGGTCGGTGAAGCGGAAGTCAACGAACTTGACGTCCTTTTCCTTCATCAACGCGAGAACCTGTTTGGCGTCCATTTGTCGTACGTCCCTCTCTTGTGGTTGACAGTGCTTCACGCCCATCGGCGTTGCTCATACGGCGGCGTCCCCGCGCTCGCCAGTACGAATTCGGATCGCGTCGTCGATGCTCGAGACGAAAATCTTGCCGTCGCCGATCCGGCCGGTGTGAGCCGAACTACGAATGGCCTCGACGGCCTTTTCGACCATTTCATCCTCGATGATCAGCTCGAGCTTCACCTTGGGCAGAAAGTCGACGACGTATTCTGCGCCGCGGTACAGTTCGGTGTGCCCCTTCTGGCGTCCGAATCCCTTGGCCTCGAGAACGGTGATGCCCTTCAATCCTATCTGATTGAGGGCGTCCTTCACCTCGTCGAGCTTGAAGGGCTTGATGATCGCCTCGATCTTCTTCATTTGGTTGAGACACTCCGAACACGAACACCGGTGCCACCGGTCGGGGCAGCCCGTATGGAACGTTTTTCAGCATTTTTCATGCCATACTTAACCACAGGCAGAGCGGCGCGATTAAGCGTAGTTGGTCAAGTAACAAGCTTATTGTGCAATAAAACATCAAAAAACTGCCTAAAATTTAATCCACCGCAAGGTATTCAATGAAGTCCGCTAATTCACTGATGTCAGGCTTGGGAACGACCGTTTTCGAGGTGATGTCGGCTCTCGCCCGGGAACACCAGTCGGTAAATCTCGGACAGGGCTTTCCAGACGACAAGGGACCGGAAGAGGTCCGGGCCGCAGCGGCCGACTATCTGCTGAACGGGCACAACCAATACCCGCCGATGATGGGCATCCCGGAGTTGCGCCAGGCCGTGGCAAGCCATGCCAAGCGCTTCCAGGGATTGGAGGTGGATTGGCAGACCGAGGTACTGGTGACGTCGGGGGCCACCGAGGCGCTGGGCGATTGCCTGCTTGGCCTCATCGAACCGGGCGACGAGGTCGTCCTGATCGAGCCGCTCTACGATTCGTATCTGCCGATGGTGCGCCGGGCAGGTGGTATCCCCAAGTTGGTGCGCCTCGAGCCACCAACGTGGCGGCTGCCGCGCGACGAACTGGCGGCAGCCTTCAGCGATCGTACCAAGCTCATCCTGTTCAACACGCCCATGAACCCGTGCTCGAAAGTGTTCGACCGGGAG
The DNA here is from genome assembly GCA_947474005.1 of Alphaproteobacteria bacterium. Lineage (GTDB taxonomy): Bacteria > Pseudomonadota > Alphaproteobacteria > Reyranellales > Reyranellaceae > Reyranella. The sequence goes on from CANJHI010000080.1 coordinate 6,012, forward strand.
GAGCTGGATTTCATTGCTGGCCTATGCCTCAAGCACGACGCCTATGCCGTTTGCGACGAGGTCTATGAACACATCGTCTTCGACGATCGCCGGCACGTGTCGATCATGACCTTGCCGGACATGCGTGCGCGCACCGTCCGCATCGGTTCGGCCGGCAAGAGTTTCAGCCTGACAGGCTGGAAGGTGGGTTACATCACAGCTGCTCCCGATCTCATGAAGACGATCGCGAAAACCCATCAATTCATGACTTTCACGACCCCACCGAACCTGCAATGGGGCGCCGCGACGGGCTTGCGCCTGGCCGACAGCTACTATTCGACCCTGGCGGCGGACATGCAGCGCAAACGGGACCGTCTGGCGGTCGCCCTGGCCGATATCGGTTTCGATATCCTGCCGGCGCACGGCACCTACTTCGTGACCACCGATTTCAGGCCACTGGGGTTCAACGGGACTGATGATGATTTTTGCCGTCACATTACGGTCGAGGCGGGCGTAACGGCGGTCCCGGTCAGCGCTTTCTATGACGAGCCGGTACGGGCTCCCCGGCATTTTGCCCGTTTCTGCTTTTGCAAGCACGACGAGACGTTGGACAAGGCAATTGACCGATTGGGGCGTCATTTTCGATCATGAGCAGACGACGTTGCTTGGTAGCTTTCTCGACGAATTCTCTGCGAACCGCGCCAGGAGAGGCGTATATTATTCTCATGAAGAGTGTAGATTCAACGGTCGGTGGTATACTGAACGAGATTCGGCAGTTCACGCCAACATGGCTGCCGACATGAACTCGGGCGAGCCTGACTTGTCTGCCCGACAACCTCCCAAACCCGCCCGCATCGATGGCCGCCATTTGCGTAGCGAGCGGACCAAGCAATTGATCATGGAGGCATTTCTGGCTCTGCTGCGAGAGAGTCCGATGATGCCTACGGCGGCACAGATCGCCGAGCGGGCGGGCTATTCGGTCCGATCGATTTTCGAGCGGTTTGCCGATCTCACTGCGTTGCGCATCGCAGCAGTGGACTACCAGCTCGCGCACGCGGCAGCTTTGGCGCCGCCGCGCCATGTTGATGGCGATCGGCAGACCCGGATCAAATCACAAGTTGAGACGAGGGCCGGGACCTGTGAGCGCGGCGTCGCCTTGTGGCGCATATTCCTCTACACGATTGACGAATCGGAGGAACTCAAGCTCCGCCTGCGCATCGCACGACAGCGAACCATCGACCGGCTCGAAGTCATGTATCGGCCCGAGCTTTCGACGCTTGGGGACGTCGAGCGCAAGCATCTGCTGATCGCGCTCGAAGCTCTTACCGACATGGAAAGTTGGGCACGGATGCGGGAATTTTTCGGCTTGTCCTTTGAAGAAGCCTGCGCCGTCTGGATTCGAGGCATTGATCGCATGTTGCCGCCGACCCCTTCGCCCTGAGGCAGCGGCGCTGAGCAGCCGTTACAAGTCGCAATCAGGACGGAGACAGTGTAAACTTCATGGCACGTCCCTTTGATTGGTTTTTTGCTACAGAGCGCGAATGGCGGACGAAAACTTGGACGTCTGCCATGTTGCAGGTATGACTTGGATTGATTGAACATTGCCCTCCACCTCCACACATGGACCCGGTCGCCCCGATGGTCGCCGACTACGCAGTGTGCGGACCAGGCAATTGGTCATCGAGGCCTATCTGGCCTTGCTCAGGGAAAATCCGCAGGTGCCGACGGCCGCGCAAGTAGCCGAACGTGCCGGCTATTCGGTGCGCTCGGTATTCGAGCGATTTCCCGATCTTCACGCATTGCGGCTCGCAGCGACAGACTACGCGCTGAGCCAGGCCAATTCCCAATCTCTGACAAGCGGCTTCGATGGCGACCGACAGACCCGGTTGAGAACCCACGTTGAACGACGCGCGCGCACGTGCACCGAATGGCTGCCCCTCTGGCGCGCGGTCAATGCCAATAAGGGTGACTCCGAGGAGATCGAGACACGGATACATTTCGTTCGCACCGCGACGGTCAAAAGAATCGAACTGATGTACCAACCTGAACTTTCGGCATTGCCGGAGCGTGAGAGCCGGCAGATCGTTCTCGCAATCGAGGCCATCATCGACTTCGAAAGCTGGGCGCGCATGCGGGATTTTTTCAACTTGTCCTACGAGGAGGCCTGCACGGTCTGGATCGAGGCTATCGACCGCCTTCTGCCCCCCACGCCGGCAGATTCTTGACGCTCCGGCCGGCGGAGCGTAGGAAGGCGCGCTTCGTTGGGGGCGATCCACGATGGCGGCCGTAGCTCAGTTGGTTAGAGCGCCAGATTGTGATTCTGGATGTCGCCGGTTCAATTCCGGTCGGCCGCCCCAATCGCTCATGCAACATGGACGCTAGAGCGCCGTCGCGGGATCTGGCGCCTTCCGACTATCTGGCTCTTCTGAGTTGCGCCGAAATGGCGAAGGCCGACGCGACCGCCATAGCCGGCGGCATGCCCGGGATCGATCTCATGGGGGCGGCCGGCCGAGCAGTGGCGGAGGCCGTCCTGGAGCGTCATCTGCCGCGACCGACCCTCGTTCTGTGCGGGCCCGGCAACAACGGCGGCGATGGTTTCGTGGCCGCGCGTCATCTCCATGCCGCCGGCTGGCCGGTTCGAGTGGCCCTGCTGGGTGAACGTGCAGCTCTCCGCGACGATGCCGCCTGGGCCTCGCAGGGCTGGAAGGAGCCGGTAGAGGCCCTGAGTCTAAGCCTGCTCGACGGCCATCCGCTGGTCGTTGATGCACTGTTCGGTGCGGGCCTCGGCCGGCCGATCGACGGCATCGCGGGCAAGTTGATCGACCGCATGAACGCTGAAGGTCTGCATGTCATTGCAGTCGACGTGCCGAGCGGTCTGCATGGTGACAGCGGCGAAGTCATGGGGCGCGCGCCGATCGCCGAATGCACCGTCACATTCTTCCGCGCCAAGCCTGGGCACTACTCGCTCGAAGGGCTTCGGCGTTGTGGCGTGCTCAAAGTGGCCGACATCGGAATTGACGGGTCCGTGCTGAAAGTAATTTCGCCGCAGCTTTGGCTGAATGCGCCGGGGCTGTGGCAGGAGCATTTTCGTCACGAGGACCTTGGGGCGCACAAATACACCCGCGGGCACCTGACGGTTCTGGGTGGAGCTCTGGCCACGGGCGCAGCAAGGCTCGCGGCCCTGGCGGGGCGTCGGGCCGGGGCAGGGCTGGTGACTATCGCGACACCGAACTCGGCGATGGCTGTCTACCAGGCGGCCGAGCCGGGTAATCTGATCGCTGGCATAGAGGACGGCGGAGATTTCGCGCATCTGCTGGCCGACGAGCGGCGGAATGCAATCCTTGTTGGCCCAGGCTCCGGGCTCAACGAAAGAACCCGAGGTGCGGTGGCTGCGGCATTAGCCACGGGTAGGGCGGTGATCCTCGACGCCGATGCGATTACCGTCTTCGCCGAAAACCCGGCAAGCCTGTTCGAAATGATCCGCGGTCCCGTCCTGATGACACCGCACGAAGGTGAGTTTCGCCGGCTCTTTCCCGATCTGTCCGCGGTTCCCGGCAAGGTCGAGCTGGTGCGCCGGGCTGCGCGGCAAAGCGGGGCAACCATCCTGTTGAAAGGACCGGATACCGTGGTGGCAGCTCCAGACGGGCGGGCGATAATCAACGTCCATGCTCCGGCGACGCTGGCGACGGCAGGCTCGGGCGATGTCCTTGCTGGAATTGCAGGCGGCCTGGTCGCCCAAGGCCTGTCGCCACTGGCAGCCGGTGCAGCCGGCGCCTGGCTCCATGGCGATTGCGCGTTCCGCTTCGAACGGCCGGGGCTGATTGCCGAGGATCTGATCGACCGAATTCCGGACGCGCTTGCGGCCGTGAGTCGAGGCCGATTGAGCAGGCAAAAAGACCACTGAATTGACCGCCTGCCGGGCGCGGGCTAAGAGGCCCGCGATTCGCCCTCGCGGCACGCCTCGATGGCGCGAGCAGATGTCGGGCGGGCGTGGTGGAATTGGTAGACACGCGAGATTTAGGTTCTCGTGCCGCAAGGCGTGGGGGTTCGAGTCCCTTCGCCCGCACCAGACGGAAGTGGAAGAGAGAAAATGCAAGTGACGGAACTTTCGGCCGAAGGGCTGAAGCGGCAATTCAAAATCGTGGTGCCCGCGGGCGATCTGTCGGCCAAGGTCGACGAGCGTCTGGCGGAACTCGCCCAGACGGCGACACTGCCGGGCTTTCGCCCGGGCAAGGTGCCGGTCGGCCTGCTGAAGAAGCAGTATGGGCAGGCCCTCTACGGCGAGGCTCTGGAGGCGGCGGTCAACGCCAGCACTGCGAAGGCCATCGAGGACCGCGGACTGAAGCCGGCGCTGCAGCCTCGCGTCGACCTAAAGCAACTCGAGGAAGGCAAGGACGTCGAGTTCGAGGTCGCAATCGAGGTGCTGCCGGAGATCGGCAAGGTCGATTTTTCTGGCGTCGAGCTCGAACGGCTGAAGGCCACTGTTCCGGACAAGGACGTCGACGAGGCGATCGAGCGGATCGCCAAGGCGAACCGGGAGCAGAAGCCGGTTGATCCGCCGCGGCCTGCTCAGAAGGGCGATGCGATCAAGCTTGACTTCGTGGGCTCGGTCGACGGCAAGGAGTTTCCAGGCGGCGCCGCCACCGACTACACGCTCGAGATCGGCTCCGGCTCATTCATTCCGGGCTTCGAAGATCAGCTCACCGGCGCGGAAGTCGGCAAGACGGTCGACGTCAAGGTGACGTTCCCGGCCGACTACGGCGCGCCTGAACTCGCGGGCAAGGATGCGATCTTCAAGTGCACCATCAAGGAGATCCAAGAGTTCGTCGACAAGCCTGCCGACGATGAACTGGCGAAGAAGAACAACTTCGAAAATCTCGAGGCGATGCGCAAGGCGGTGGCCGAGCGGATCGGGCAGGACTACAGCCAGATTTCGCGTTCGATGATCAAGCGGCACCTGCTCGACAAGCTTGCTGACCTGCACAAGTTCCCGGTCCCTGAGGGGCTGGTCGAAGGCGAGTTCAACGCAATCTGGCAGCGCATCGAAGAGGCCAAGAAGAACGGCCAGAAGCCAGAAGATGACGAAGAGAAGATGCGCAAGGAGTACCGTGAGATCGCCGAGCGGCGTGTTCGTCTCGGCTTGTTGCTGGCTGACGTCGGCCGGTCCAACAGCATCGATGTCACGCCCGAAGAGCTCAACCAGGCGGTAATGCGCGAAGCCATGCGCTATCCCGGCCAGGAGCGTCAGGTCCTCGAATTCTATGGCAAGAACGCCGAACTGAAGGAGCAGCTTCGCGCGCCGATCTTCGAAGAGAAGACGGTCGACTTCATCCTCGAGTTGGCCAAGGTCTCGGAGAAGTCGGTTACCCCCGAGGAACTACTCAAGGCGGCTCGCGAGGCGGAAGAAGAAAAGCCGGCCGATACGGCGCCGTCCGCGGCGCCTTAAGCGGCCAATTGATCTGGAGCGGCGGCCTTGAACACGGCCGCCCTCGCTGCCACTTTTAGAACGACAGTCACCAAGGGGGCTACGCGATGAGTCGCGACCGCGATCCGCTGGAAGTTTACAATAACTACTATGTGCCGATGGTCGTCGAGCAGTCGGCGCGTGGCGAGCGCGGCTACGACATCTGGTCGAGGCTGCTCAAGGAACGCATCGTCTTCCTGAATGGCCCGGTCGAGGATCACGTGGCGGGGGTGATTTGCGCCCAGCTGCTTTATCTCGAGTCCGAGAATCCGGCCAAGGACATCTCATTCTACATCAACTCGCCAGGCGGCGTGGTCACCTCGGGAATGGCGATCTACGACACCATGCGCTACATCCGGCCGCACATCTCGACCCTGGTCTACGGCCAGGCCGCCTCGATGGGCTCGCTGCTGCTGACGGCTGGCGAGAAGGGCAAGCGCTACGCCCTGCCGAATGCCCGGATCATGATTCATCAGCCTTCCGGCGGCGCCCAGGGGCAGGCCACCGACATCGAGATCCATGCCCGGGAGATCCTGGCGACGCGTTCGCGGCTGAATCAGATGTATGTCGAGCATACAGGCAAGACGATCGAGGTGATCGAGCACGCCATGGAACGCGACAAATTCTTTGCGCCGCAGGAAGCCAAGGACTTCGGCCTGATCGACGATGTGCTGCAAAAGCGGCCGACTCCGACGGTCCAGGCGGCTGCTTCCTGAGGGCCGCCCGCGACCAATTGTTTCCAACTTGGCTGCCGACACACCATATTTTGATGTTGTAGCCATCCCAAGGTCGCGTTTAACATGGTCTTGTGTGCGGGCTCGCAGTCGGCGGGCCCCCCAAGCGGAGGTGCGTTAACGACATGCCAGCCGCCAAATCCGGGGGCGATTCCCGCAATACCCTCTATTGCAGCTTCTGCGGCAAGAGCCAGCACGAGGTCCGGAAGCTCATTGCCGGGCCGACCGTGTTCATCTGCGACGAGTGCGTCGAACTCTGCATGGACATCATCCGTGAAGAGAACAAGACGACTTTGGTCAAATCCAAGGACGGCGTCCCGTCGCCCAAGGAGATACGCCAGATCCTCGATGACTATGTCATCGGCCAGGACCAGGCCAAGCGTATCCTCGCGGTTGCGGTGCACAATCACTACAAACGGCTGAGCCACGGCGGCAAGGCGAACGACGTCGAAATCGCCAAGTCGAACATCATGCTGATCGGCCCGACCGGTTGCGGCAAGACCCTGCTCGCGCAGACCCTGGCCCGCATGCTCGATGTGCCGTTCACCATGGCCGACGCCACGACCCTCACCGAAGCCGGCTACGTCGGCGAAGACGTCGAGAACATCATCCTGAAACTGCTGCAGGCCGCCGACTACAATGTCGAGCGGGCGCAGCGTGGCATCGTCTATATCGACGAGGTCGACAAGATCAGCCGCAAGTCGGACAACCCCTCGATCACCCGTGACGTGTCGGGCGAGGGCGTCCAGCAGGCGCTGCTCAAGATCATGGAAGGCACTGTCGCTTCCGTGCCGCCGCAGGGCGGTCGCAAGCATCCTCAGCAGGAATTCCTGCAGGTCGATACGACGAACATCCTGTTCATCTGCGGCGGAGCCTTCTCCGGCCTCGAGAAGATCATCTCGATGCGGCGCCAGGGCACGTCGATCGGCTTTGGCGCCGAAGTACGCGGCCCCGAAGATCGCCGCACGGGCCAGATCCTGCGTGACCTTGAGCCGGAAGACCTGCTCAAGTACGGCCTGATTCCCGAGTTCGTCGGGCGACTGCCCGTCGTCGCCACCTTGGAAGACCTCGATGAGGCCGCCCTCATTGAAATCCTGACTCGTCCGAAGAACGCGCTTCTGAAGCAGTACCAGCGTCTGTTCGACATGGAGAGCGTCAAGCTCAAGTTCACCGATGACGCGCTGCGCGCCGTCTCGCAGAAGGCGATTCTTCGCAAGACCGGCGCGCGTGGCCTGCGCTCGATCATGGAGACTGTGCTTCTGGACACGATGTACGACCTGCCGTCGCTCGACGGGGTCGAGGAAGTCGTGATCAACCGAGAAGTAATCGAAGGGCGGGCCCAACCGCTCTATGTGCACGGTGAGCGTAAAGAGGGCATCGCTGCCGCGCCGGCCTAAGTCTTGCTGCGTCGGCGATGCCTGTCGCCGACGATCCCCGACGGGGCTTGAACAACCCCCTGTTCAGGCCAATCTTTGCTGATGAGTGCGCGTCATTTTGTGCCGTGGATCGCCCATTCCGGGGATCGCGGCCGAGGGGCGAGTAGCTCTAACAGCGTACGTTGTGAGGCATCATGAACGCCCCCATTCAAGGAACTGTCTACCCGGTCTTGCCGTTGCGCGACATTGTCGTGTTTCCCGGCATGATCGTTCCGCTCTTCGTCGGCCGCGAGAAGAGCGTCAAGGCTCTGGAAGAAGTCATGAAGGACGACAAGCAGATCCTGCTGATTGCCCAGAAGAATGCCAGCCAGGACGATCCGGGCCCCGAGGACATCTACACCATCGGCACACTTGGCACAGTTCTCCAGCTCCTCAAGCTGCCCGACGACACGGTCAAGGTGCTTGTCGAGGGCGGGCGGCGCGTGCGCGTCACCGGCTACAACGATCGTGCTGATTTCTTCGAGGCGCGCGCCGTCGAGATGGAAGAGGTGGCGGCCGAGTCGGCCGAGCTTCAGGCGGCTGCGCGGACCGTGGTCTCGGAGTTCGAGAACTATGTGAAGCTGAACAAGAAGGTGCCGCCGGAAGTCGTCGTCTCGATCAACAAGATCGAGGAGCCGGGCAAGCTCGCCGACACGATCTCGGCCCACCTCGCCCTCAAGGTCGCCGAGAAGCAGCAACTGCTGGAGCTAGATTCAGTCTCCAAGCGGCTGGAGCGCATCCTCGGCCTGATGGAAGGCGAGATCGGCGTCTTGCAGGTCGAGAAGAAGATCCGCAATCGCGTGAAGCGCCAGATGGAGAAGACGCAGCGCGAGTACTATCTCAACGAGCAGATGAAGGCGATCCAGAAGGAGCTTGGCGAGACCGAGGACGGTCGCGACGAGGTCTCCGAGCTGGAGAAGCGCATTCGCAAGACGCGCCTGTCCAAGGAAGCGCGCGAAAAGGCCAATGCCGAGCTGAAGAAGCTCCGGACCATGAGCCCGATGTCGGCCGAGGCGACGGTGGTGCGCAACTACCTCGACTGGCTGCTGTCGATCCCGTGGCGCAAGCCGACCAAGATCATCAAGGACCTGAAGTACGCCGAGGAGATTCTCAACGCCGATCATCACGGCCTCGAGAAGGTGAAGGAGCGCATCCTCGAATATCTCGCGGTTCAGCAGCGCGTCGACAAGATGAAGGGCCCGATCCTCTGCCTGGTCGGCCCACCGGGCGTCGGCAAGACCTCGCTCGGCAAGTCGATCGCCAAGGCGACGGGACGCAATTTCGTGCGCATGTCACTGGGCGGCGTGCGGGACGAAGCCGAGATCCGCGGCCATCGCCGGACCTACATCGGCTCGCTGCCAGGCAAGGTCATCCAGAGCATGAAGAAGGCGAAGTCGTCGAACCCGCTCTTCCTGCTCGACGAGATCGACAAGCTCGGCGCGGATTTCCGCGGCGACCCGTCGTCGGCGCTGCTCGAAGTCCTGGATCCGGAACAGAACAGCTCGTTCAACGACCATTATCTCGAGGTCGATTACGACCTGTCGAACGTGATGTTCATAACCACGGCGAACTCGCTGCGCATGGCACAGCCGCTGATGGATCGCATGGAGATCATCCGGCTGGCCGGGTACACCGAGGATGAAAAGGTGGCGATCGCCCGCAAGCACCTGATCGCCAAGCAGGTCGAGGCCAACGGCCTGAAGGAAGGCGAGCTCGATATCCATGACGACGCCGTGCGCGATCTCGTGCGCTACTACACGCGCGAGGCCGGCGTTCGCAATCTGGAGCGCGAGATCGCCAACCTGGCCCGCAAGGCGGTGAAGGAAATCCTCATGAAGGGGACTTCCAAGGTGAAGATCGGCCGCAAGAACCTCGACAAGTTCGCCGGCGTACGCCGCTTCCGTTACGGCGAGGCCGAGCTCGAGGATCTGGTCGGCATCACCACGGGCCTGGCCTGGACCGAGGTCGGCGGCGAACTGCTGCAGATCGAGGCCGTGCTGGTTCCGGGACGCGGTCGCGTCACCGTCACCGGCAAGCTGGGCGACGTCATGCAGGAGTCGGTGCAGGCGGCCAACGCCTACATCCGCTCGCGCGCCGCGACCTTCGGCATCAAGCACAACATCTTCGAAAAGCGCGACATCCATGTGCACGTACCGGAAGGTGCCACGCCCAAGGATGGCCCGTCGGCGGGTGTGGGCATGATCACCTCGATCGTCTCGGCGTTGACCGGCGTCGCGGTGCGCAAGGATGTTGCCATGACCGGCGAGATCAGCCTGCGCGGCCGGGTCATGCCGATCGGCGGCCTCAAGGAGAAGTTGCTGGCAGCGTTGCGCGGCGGTCTCAAGACCGTGCTCATTCCCAAGGAGAACGAGCGCGACCTGCCGGAGATCCCCGACAACGTGAAAAAGGGGCTGGAAATCATCCCGGTTTCGACCGTCGACGAGGTTCTGGCCAAGGCGCTGGTCAAGCCGCTGGTGGCCATCGAGTGGCCGAACGATCTGGAAGTCGTCGCCGCCAAGCCGGCGGAGGGACCCGAGGCGATCCGGGCACACTGACCGCCGTCCCGAAAAAATTGAGGCGAAGCCCTGGAGCCATCCGGGGCTTCGTCGCGTTTGGGCGCAACTTATGCGCCTTGTAGCTCGACGCCCCACAAAATATGGTATTGGACGTTGACGTCGTTTTCAGGCCGCCCCTACACTTGAGGCTGCCGGACCATGCAGGGGCTCGCCCGTGAACAAGCACGATCTGATCGCCGCCGTCGCCGCTTCGACCAACCTGTCCAAGACGGATGCGGCCAACGCCGTCGATGCCATTCTGACCGTCGTCACCAAGTCCTTGAAGAAGAAGGAAAAGGTCTTGCTGGTTGGCTTCGGCACGTTCCAAGTTTCCAGGCGCAAGGCGGGCGAGGGGCGCAATCCCCAGACCGGTGAGAAGATCAAGATCGCGGCTGCGAACGTGCCGCGCTTCAAGGCGAGCAAGGCCCTCAAGGACGCGATCAACTAGCGCGTTTCGGTCGCTGTCGTGCTACCACGCGCGCCGGGCGATTAGCTCAGCGGTAGAGCATTCCCTTTACACGGGACAGGTCGGCGGTTCGATCCCGTCATCGCCCACCATCATTTCGCGAAGCGTCCGCCAGCGTGGAAAGTAATTAGATATCGGGCACTTACGCACGCCTTCGCGACTGCGGTATGCTTGACACCCCATAGGGGCTCCTTTATCTCTCCGCGCGCTGTTTTGGGGCTAATGCGGGCGTAGTTCAGTTGGTTAGAACGCCGGCCTGTCACGCCGGAGGTCGCGGGTTCGAGTCCCGTCGCTCGCGCCAGCCCCAGTACTGGCGGCCCCAGTATTGGCGGCCCAAGGCGGGGCGAAGGGGTGGCGATGGAAGATCTTCTTAGGGAATACCTTCCGATCCTGATCTTCCTCGGCCTCGCTTTTGGCCTGGTCTGCGCAATGCTCGGCGGGTCGTACCTGATCGCCCGCCAGAATCCCAATTCCGAGAAGAACTCGCCGTTCGAGTGCGGCTTCGCTCCGTTCGACGATGCGCGCGGCCAGTTCGACGTGCGCTTCTACCTGGTCGCCATCCTGTTCATCATCTTCGACCTCGAGGTGGCGTTCCTGTTTCCGTGGGCCGCAACGCTTGGCGACATCGGCCTGTTCGGCTTCTGGTCGATGATGCTGTTCCTGGGCGTTCTCACGATCGGGTTCATCTACGAGTGGCGCAAGGGAGCCCTGGAATGGGAGTAGTCACCCCGCCCAAGCCGGGCACTGCCGCCGAGGCGGCGCTGTCGCGGGCCTTGAACGACGAACTGGCCGACAAGGGCTTCGTCGTGGCGCAGCTCGACAAGCTCATTACCTGGGCTCGGACCGGTTCGATGTGGGGACTGACGTTCGGCCTGGCCTGCTGCGGCGTCGAGATGATCCATTGCTGGATGAGCCGTTACGATCTCGACCGCTTCGGTTTCGCGCCGATGCCGAGTCCGCGCGCGGCTGACGTGATGATCGTGGCCGGCACGCTCACCAACAAAATGGCGCCGGCGCTGCGCAAGGTCTACGACCAGATGGCCGAACCGCGCTATGTGATCTCGATGGGCTCGTGCGCCAACGGCGGCGGCTACTATCACTACAGCTATTCGGTCGTGCGCGGCTGCGATCGCATCGTTCCGGTCGACGTCTACGTGCCCGGCTGTCCGCCGACCGCCGAGGCTTTGCTATACGGCATCCTTCAACTCCAGAAGAAGATCCGTCGCACCGGAACGCTGGTGCGCTGATGGACGAGCCGCTGAAGGAACTCGGCGACCATATCGTCCAGGCCACCGTGGGAGCGGTGACGGGCTGCGACGTTCGCCTCGGCGAACTGATGCTGGAGTGTGCCCCCGACAGGCTGGTCGCGCTGCTCGTGTTTCTACGCGACGATCCGAAATGCCTGTTCAAGCAGTTGATCGACATCTGCGGCGTCGACTGGCCGGAGCGTGAGAAGCGCTTCGACGTCGTCTACAATCTGCTCAGCCTCAAGAACAACCTACGGATCCGCGTCAAGGTGCAAACCGACGAGGCGACGCCCGTACCGTCGGCCGCGCCGGTGTACAGCGCCGCCGGGTGGTTCGAGCGCGAGGCCTACGATCTCTATGGCGTGTGGTTCTCTGATCATCCCGATCTACGGCGCATCCTCACCGATTACGGATTCGAGGGGCATCCCTTGCGCAAGGATTTCCCGCTCACCGGCTTCGTCGAGCTGCGCTGGGATGACGTTCAGAAGCGCGTGGTTTACGAACCCGTGAAACTCACCCAGGAATTCCGTCGCTTCGACTTCCTGAGCCCGTGGGAAGGCGGCATCGAGCGCGTGTTGCCGGGCGACGAGAAGGCACCTGCGCCGGCCCCCGCAAAGACCGGGGCGAACTGACATGTCCGACGTCGAGATCAAGACCCTGACGATGAATTTCGGGCCGCAGCACCCGGCGGCCCACGGCGTGTTGCGCCTGGTCGTCGAGATGGACGGCGAGATCGTCGAGCGCTGCGATCCCCACATCGGCCTGCTGCACCGCGGCACTGAGAAGCTGATCGAGTACAAGAGCTACCTGCAGGCGGTGCCGTATTTCGACCGCCTCGATTACGTCTCGCCGATGTGCCAGGAACACGCCTTCGCGCTAGCGGTGGAGAAGCTGCTCGGCATCACCGCGCCGGAGCGCGGTCAGTATATCCGCGTGTTGTTTTCCGAGATCACCCGCATCCTCAACCATCTGCTGAACGTCACGACGTTCGCCATGGACACCGGGGCGCTCACGCCGCCGCTGTGGGGCTTCGAGCAACGCGAGCTGCTGATGGAATACTACGAGCAGGTGAGCGGCTCGCGCATGCACGCGGCCTACTTCCGGCCGGGTGGTGTTCACCAGGATCTGCCCGACGGCATGCTCGATTCGATGGACGGCTGGATCAAGCAGTTCATCCCGTTCCTCAAGGACATCGAAAAACTGCTGAACGACAACCGCATCTTCCGCCAGCGCACCGTCGACATCGGCGTCGTGTCGGCCGAGCAGGCGCTCGACTGGGGCTTCTCCGGACCGCTGATCCGCGCGTCGGGCATTCCCTGGGACCTGCGCAAGTCGCAGCCCTACGACGTCTACGACCGGATGGATTTCGACATTCCCCTCGGCAAGACTGGCGACTGCTTCGCGCGCTACCTCGTACGCATCGAGGAGATGTATCAGAGCGTGCGCATCATGGAGCAGTGCATCACCGCACTGCGCAAGGTGGGCGGCCCGGTCAGGGTCGATGACCGCAAGCTGTCGCCGCCGCGCCGCGGCGAGATGAAGGGGTCGATGGAAGCGCTGATCCATCACTTCAAGCTCTACACCGAGGGCTACAAGGTGCCCGCCGGCGAGACCTACACGGCGGTCGAGGCGCCGAAGGGCGAGTTCGGCGTCTATCTCGTGTCCGACGGCACCAACAAACCCTATCGCTGCAAGATCCGTGCGCCGGGGTTTCCGCATTTGCAGGCGCTCGAGATGATGACGAAGGGCCACCAGCTCGCCGACATGTCGGCGAACATCGGCTCGCTCGACATCGTCTTCGGCGAGATCGACCGCTAGGAGACGATGCGATGGCGATGATCACCGCCGATCCCAAGGACGTGCCGCACGTCGGGCATTTCGCCTTCACGCCGGAGAACTTGGCCAAGGCCCATGGATGGATCTCGCACTATCCTGCGGGCCGACAGGCCAGCGCTGTGATCGCCGTGCTCGACCTTGCGCAACGCCAGCAGGGCTGGTTGCCGCGGGTGGCGATGGACGAGGTCGCCAAGCTCCTCGATATGGCGCCGATCCGGGTCTACGAGATCGCGACCTTCTACACGATGTTCCAGCTCAAGCCGCGCGGGAAGTACCTGCTGCAGGTCTGCACCACGACGCCGTGTTGGCTGCGCGGTTCCGAAGCGGTGATGAAGGCCTGCCAGCACGCGGCCGACGGCGAGACCTTCAGCGTGCAGGAGGTCGAGTGCCTTGGTGGCTGCGTGAATGCGCCGGTCGTGCAAATCAACGATGACTTCTACGAAGATCTCGACGAGACCTCGATCAACAAGGTGCTGGACGCGTTCCGGCGCGGCGAGACGCCGAAGCCGGGACCTCAGGTTGACCGCCAGACATCCGCGCCGATCGGTGGCGCCACGACGCTGAGGAGCGAGTAGGACGATGCTCAGCGACAAGGACCGCATCTTCACCAACCTCTATGGTGCCCATGACTGGCATCTGGCCGGCGCGCGGGCGCGCGGCGCCTGGGACAACACCAAGGCGATCCTCGACAAGGGTCCCGACGGCATCATCGACGAGATGAAGAAGTCGGGCCTGCGTGGCCGCGGCGGCGCCGGATTTCCAACCGGCCTCAAATGGTCGTTCATGCCCAAGGAAGTGAAGGACCGCCCGCACTACCTGATCGTAAATGCCGACGAGTCCGAGCCCGGCACCTGCAAGGATCGCGACATCCTGCGGCATGACCCGCATCTCTTCATCGAGGGCTGTCTGGTCGCGGGTTTCGCCATGCGCGCGAACGCCGGCTACATCTACGTGCGCGGCGAATTCTATAACGAAGCTCAGAACCTCATCGCGGCGGTCCGCGAGGCCTATGAAGCCGGTCTGCTGGGCAAGAATGCCTGCGGCTCGGGCTGGGATTTCGACCTCTACGTCCACCGCGGCGCCGGCGCCTATATCTGCGGCGAGGAAACTGCGCTGCTGGAGAGCCTCGAAGGCAAGAAGGGCATGCCGCGGCTGAAGCCGCCGTTCCCGGCCGGTTCGGGCCTCTACGGCTGCCCGTCGACAGTGAACAACGTCGAGTCGATCGCCGTGGCGCCGACCATCCTGCGCCGAGGGGCTGCGTGGTTTGCGGGTATTGGAAGGCCGAACAATACCGGCACCAAGCTCTTCTGCATCTCGGGCCATGTGAACAAGCCCTGCAATGTCGAAGAGGAAATGGGCATCCCCCTGCATGAGCTGATCGATCGTCATGCCGGCGGCGTGCGCGGCGGCTGGGATAATCTGCTGGCGGTGATCCCTGGCGGCGCCTCGGTGCCGCTGCTGCCCAAGTCGATCTGCGACACCGTCCTGATGGATTTCGACTCGTTGCGAGACCAGAGGTCGGGCCTCGGTACCGCGGCGGTCATCGTCATGGACAAATCGACGGACATCGTGAAGGCGATCGCGCGGCTCAGCTACTTCTACAAGCACGAGAGCTGCGGCCAGTGCACACCGTGTCGCGAGGGCACCGGCTGGATGTGGCGCGTCATGGAACGCATGGTGACCGGCAACGCGCGCCTCGAGGAGATCGA
The DNA here is from genome assembly GCA_947474005.1 of Alphaproteobacteria bacterium. Taxonomy (GTDB): domain Bacteria; phylum Pseudomonadota; class Alphaproteobacteria; order Reyranellales; family Reyranellaceae; genus Reyranella. Next base: position 21,417 of record CANJHI010000080.1, read on the forward strand.
CGCCCTCGAGGACGTGACCAAGCAGGTCGAAGGGCACACGATCTGCGCCTTGGGCGATGCGGCCGCCTGGCCGATCCAAGGATTGATCCGCCACTTCCGGCCCGAGATGGAGCGCCGCATTCGTGTGCGCACCGAAAAACTGGCGGCCGAGTAGGGGCGGGGAACAGGCAATGCCCAAGGTAAAGATCGACGGCGTCGAACTCGAGGTGCCGGCTGGCATCACGGTCTTGCAGGCCTGCGAGCTGGCAGGAGTCGAGATTCCGCGTTTCTGTTACCACGAACGACTGTCGATCGCCGGCAATTGCCGTATGTGCCTGGTCGAAGTGAAGCCCGGCCCGCCCAAACCGCAGGCGAGCTGCGCACTGCCGGTCGCTGACAAGCAGGAGATCTTTACCACGACCCCGGTCGTGCAGAAGGCGCGCAACGGCGTGATGGAATTTCTGCTGATCAACCATCCGCTCGACTGCCCGATCTGCGACCAGGGCGGCGAGTGCGATCTGCAGGATCAGGCGATGGCCTACGGTTTCGACCGCAGCCGTTACCACGAGAACAAACGCGCCGTGCCCGACAAGGAACTGGGCCCGCTGGTCAAGACGTCGATGAACCGCTGCATCCACTGCACGCGCTGCATCCGTTTCGCGACCGAGGTGGCGGGCGTCGAGGAGCTGGGCGCGACGGGACGCGGCGAGAGCATGGAAGTCACGACCTATGTCGAGCATGCGCTCAGCACCGAGCTCTCCGGCAATTTGGTCGATCTCTGTCCGGTGGGCGCTCTGACCTCCAAGCCCTACGCCTTTGAGGCGCGGTCATGGGAGCTCAGCAAGACAGAGTCGATCGACGTGATGGACGGCCTCGGCTCGAACATCCGCGTCGACACGCGCGGCGCGCAGGTGATGCGCGTGCTGCCGCGTCTGAACGACGATGTGAACGAGGAGTGGATTTCCGACAAGACTCGCCACGCCCTCGACGGTCTTCGGCATCAGCGCCTCGACCGGCCCTATGTGCGGCGTGGCGGCAAGCTGGTCGAAGCGACCTGGGACCAGGCGTTCGGCGCGATCGAGACCAAGCTCAAGGGTCTGGACGGTTCGAAGATCGCCGCGATCGCCGGCGACCAATGCGACGCCGAGGCCATGGTGGCGCTCAAGGATCTGATGAAGGCGCTTGGTTCGCCCAACATCGATTGCCGGCAGGATGGCGCCAAGCTCGATGCCGGACCTCGCGGAAGCTACATTTTTAATCCAGGCGTGCGCGGCATCGATTCTGCAGATGCGATCCTGTTGATCGGGACCAATCCCCGGTGGGAATCCCCGGTCCTGAATGCGCGGCTGCGCAAGCGCTACCTGGCAGGGCATTGCGCCATCGCCAGCGTCGGTCCGGC
>CANJHI010000081.1 GCA_947474005.1 Alphaproteobacteria bacterium
CTACAATGGCCGGAGACCTCATTCGAGCCTTGACGGCACAACACCAGATCAAGCCTACTACACATTGTTGCCAATCCGCGTGGCAGCCTAACCTCGGCAGACGCTCCACTTATCGACGCGGAAAATCTGTTCAGACAACCGGGACCACGTCAGATATTCGTGCTGCCGGTCAGCGTCAGGTTCTCGAGATTGTTGCCTAGAGTGTAGGTGATCGATGCCTGTACCGTGTCGGTGCCGGCTCCTCCGTTTTCCGTGACGGTATCTCCGGCGTTGTCGACGATATAGGTGTCGTCGCCAGCGCCGCCGGCCATCGAGTCAGCTCCGGTTCCGCCGTCGAGGACATTGTTGCCGGAGTTGCCGGTGATCGTGTTATTTGTGCTGTTCCCCGTGCCGCTGAGATTTGAGCCGCCGGTGAGGGTCAGGTTCTCGAGATTATTGCCTAGAGTGTAACTGATCGACGCCTGCACCGTGTCGGTGCCGGCCCCTGCGTTTTCCGTGACGGTGTCTCCGGCGTTGTCGACGACATAGGTGTCGTTGCCCGTGCCGCCCGCCATTGAATCAGCGCCTGCTCCACCGTCGAGCACGTTGTCGGCTGCGTTTCCAGTGATCGTATCAGCGCCAGAGCTCCCAATGACGTTTTCGATCAGAGAGCGCGGGTCATTGTTGTAGAGAAGCGCGTTGGCGATATTGCCACGGGCAATATGCCCATCGCTCAGGTCCCCGAGTTGGGTGGTGGACGTAGTTGTCCAGTTTCCCGGGCCGAGATCTACTTTCACGCCCGACGAATAATTCGAAAAATCGTATGTGTCCGTTCCACCGCCATCCCATAGCGTCATGAAGATTTTGTTTCTTGGGCCAATTCCTTGCCCTACGCCATTTATCGACATTTCACCGGTGTTGGGATTCCACCGGTAAACTGTCGTGCCGCTATTGGAGTTGAAATTTGCTCCGTAGATGTATTGAAGTGCGGCGATATCATCCTGCATGAATGTAGTGCCATGGTCAGGTGCGCCGTCCCCATCGATAAGCGGATCATTGACGTAGTTGCGATACGTCATGACCGAGTACTCGGAAGAATCATGGTCGGTTGGCAGTGTCGGGCTACTATCGTGGCCGTGTTTTAGGCCGAGAGCATGTCCGGTTTCATGCATCATCCCCGAGGTATAGGAGTAGCTGCCGGCGAGTGGATTGTTGTAGCTTGAGTGATTGAACCAGGCATCTCCCCTCAGATAGAGAGGGGTAGTATCCAGTGGATAGTAGGCTTCAGCGGTGCCATTTCCAGGGACGTGAAGGCTATCGTTGGAAATAACGCGAATTGAATCGGCCTCGGCATAACGAAGCGCGCCGCTGCTCGCGGTTTCCGTGAAGGTGAGGTTTGTGAAGCTTGAAACATTCTGAAGAACTTTGGTGATCGCCGCTTTTTGTACGCTATTGAACGCTTCAAAGCCGTTGATCGTCACATAGCCGTCGCTGAAGTACTGGCTTGTTGTGGTAGGGAATGAATAGGTGAGCTGGCTGCTGTCCCATTTGCCGCCCCTGAGAAGCCCATCAATGTCGGGATTGCCTGACGGACTAACGGTTCCCATCCCTAGCCCCTTGATCGGTTGGAGAGCGAGCCGCGGGAATCGTTACCGGCGGCTTCGCGCATGACATTGAGCCAGGCCCCAAGCCCCACTCGAGGAGTGATACCACTCTCCGGTGCATCTCAAGTCAAGTCTGGAGCGATTTTCGACGGAGATCTGCAACTAGGAGGCGAAAATAGGAGGCTCCTAGTTGCCAGCTTACAGGGCACCACTTTAGGGGAGCGACCCTAAGCGCGGCTCACGTCGACGGACTCCTTTTCCAATGTCTTCCCATCGGCGCTGTGCGTTTTCGAGTGACCAGCAATGCAAACATATATTTGCAGGTTTAGCAGAAAAATGATAGGAGCTTGGCTATGTTGCTGGGAGTATGCTTCCGGCGCCCGACTATCCCGTCAGCCCGCTCGCGTCCTGTTTTAAGGCGCTTTGGCGGGCTTTTTCATGCCCAGGAGTGGCCAATGTCCCCGATCATCTGCCGCCGGATCACCGCCGCCTCGCTCATGCCCGATAAGCTCGCGACGTTCCTGCATCACGAGCATGCCGATAGCCGGGCGTGCCGATATTGGCTTCAACACCGTCCCCCGCGCGGTCAGGGAGCGGATCGGCGGGTGGGCTCGGTCCGCGCACGTCAGCCGGAGGGCTATGTCCAAAGCGGGGTCGGCTTGGACGGTAGCGAACAACTCCGGACAACTTGAACACGAACAGAATCGAAGACGCGTTGGTGTCCTTTTTGACGCGCCCGAAAGGCCTGGTTTACTGGTGTTTTCCCGGAGGCCGTTTTCGAAAAAACGCGATTTGCCGCGATTTAACGCGATTTGTGTCCAAAAATGCGGATTGCTCCACCAGTTCACCCAGCATTTTGATGATGCGGAGGGGCAGTCTTGCCATAATCTCGATCAGGTTGGCGGGTTATCTCCGCCGCGATTGAGCCGGAACAAGCGAACCGCTGGACCGTTTCAATCACTTCGGCGGGAACTGCATGTTTGGGGTCCCGCCAAATTCCCGGCCCGAGCCGGGTACAACCGAGAGGAATGACAATGTTGCGATCAGTTCTGGCGACGGCAGGTGCCGCACTCTTGCTCGTGGGCGCCGCAAGCGGGGCCCAGGCTCAGACCCCCAGCAAGTCCGGCGCCAACGTCGGTTCGCTGAGCTGCACCGTCGCAGGCGGCATGGGCTTCATCTTCGGGTCGTCCAAGGACCTGAGCTGCCTGTTCACCCGCACTGACGGGATCGCCGAGAAATATACCGGCAGCGTCAAGAAATACGGTGTCGATCTCGGCTTCACCAAGGAAGCGCAGATGGTGTGGCTGGTGTTTGCGCCCGGCAACATTGCCCCGGGCTCCCTGACCGGCGGCTATGTCGGCGCCACGGCGTCGGCCACGGTCGGCGTGGGCGTCGGCGCCAACGTGCTGGTCGGCGGCGGCAGCGGACAGGTCACCCTGCAGCCGGTCAGCGTCGAGGGCAGCAAGGGCCTGAACGTTGCCGCTGGTTTGGCTGAAGTCGCCCTCCAGTACGTCAAGTAACAGCATCGACTTTCGACGCTGTCGATGGCCCGCCGGCAGTCCGCCGGCGGGCTTTTTCGTGGGGTGACTGGGCGCTTGCCCGCAGCCCGCCGGTCGGGTCAACTTGACCCCATCATGCCGACTGCCGCCGAGACCCTGATCGCCCGCCTGCAGGCCGACTGCACCGCCGCCGAGACTGCCGAGCGCTCGGTGCGCGCCAGTGTCGAGGCGCAGATCAAGGCAGCCGAACAGGCGCGCGCCTTCGCCTGGCGGCGGCTGAGCGCCTTGTCCGACATGGCCCGCGTGGCCGCCCTCGAGCCGGACCGGGAGCTTGCCGTCGAGCGGCAGCTCGAGGTGCTGTTTCGCGAAATCGGCTGGATCGAGGGCGGTCTGGCCGAATTGGGCGAAGGCGCCCGTCCGCTGGTCGACTGGCTGCGGCCGATCGCGGAGGCGCTGCATGCGGAAGCGCACCCCCTTCCAGCGGGCTCCCCCGGGATCGAGGAGTCAGTGGCGGCCGACCCACCGCTCGCCGATCCCATTCTCGCCGATCCCATTGCAGCATTTCGGGCTTTCGAGGCCTGGTACGAGGCCGAGCGCGGCGAGCCGTTTCTACAGGTCTATGAACGCTACATGCCGGCGACGCCGGTCGTCGAATTCTAGAGCAGCCATGAAGACCGACTTCGAGCACTGGCTGGCCGCGCAGTTCGCCGACACCGGCCCCTTTACCGCCTTCATCGTGCTGGTCGGCATCGGCGGCGAGCGGGTCACTCCTTTGAAGTCGAGCTACGCCCACCTGATCGGCAACGACATGCCGTGGCCCGACATGCGTGCCCTGCTCGACGGAGCCCGGACGCCCTGGGACGGCGTCGCCTTCTTCGTCGGCCTGGCGCATGACGGCGGCCCTCTGCCCGACGCTTTGGCTGCGGCCAAGCTGAAGGTCGTCGAGGCCGATGTGAAATCCGATCCGCTGGCGCTCAATCGCGGCCTGTTCTTCGACCGCGAGGGCCGCCATCTCCGGATCGACCAGGTCGCCGGATGAGTGACGCGACGGGCTCCGTTCACCGTCCGGCGCAGCGGCTCACGGCGGGCGGCAGCGAGAGCCTTGACGAGATCGTCGCCGAGGAGGTCGCGGTGGCGCTGGTCTACAACGGCATCAGCCATGCCGTGATGATGGCAACGCCCTGCGACCTGGAGGACTTTGCCCGCGGCTTTTCGCTCACCGAGCGCATCGTCGAAAAACCGTCGGAGATCTTCGATATCGAGGTCGAAGATATCAAGGTCGAGTCGAGGGGCCGGGGAATCGAGGTCCGCCTCGAGATCGCAGCGCAACGGATGGCCGGGCTGCAGGAGAGACGGCGTAGCCTCGCCGGACGGACCGGCTGCGGCCTGTGTGGCGTCGACAGCCTCGATGCCGCCTTGCGTCCTGTCGCGGTGTCGCAGGCGACAGGTGTGGTCTCGCGTGCCGCGATCGAGCGGGCGATGTCGGCACTGCCCGCACATCAGCGCATCAACAAGCTGAACGGTGCCACCCATGCTGCCGGCTGGGCGACGGCGGACGGCACGCTCGTCGCCGTCCGCGAGGATGTCGGCCGGCACAACGCCCTCGACAAGCTGGGCGGTGCGCTTGCGGTGGGCAATATCGTAGAGCCCGGTGGCTTCGTGGTGGTGACCAGCCGCTGCTCCTACGAAATGGTGCAGAAAGCTGCTGCCCTGGGAGCCCTGGCGATCGCCGCCGTCTCGGCGCCGACCTCGCTCGCCATCGAGACGGCCGAGCAGGCCGGCATCTCGCTCGTGGCCTTCGTGCGCGACGGCCGCCTGACCGTGTATGCCCACGCGGAGCGGATCGTTTCGTGAGCATCGGGACATGACGGGACAGCGCGTTTTCGGCGTCACCGGCTGGAAGAACGCCGGCAAGACGACCCTGGTCGAGCGGCTGGTGGCGGAGTTCGTGCGGCGCGGCTGGCGCGTGTCGACCATCAAGCACGCCCATCACGACGTCGACATTGACCAGCCGGGCCGCGATTCCTTCCGTCACCGGCTAGCCGGCGCCACCGAAGTGGCCCTGGTCGGCGGCCTGCGCTACGCGATCATGCGCGAGCAGGCCGAACCCACGTTAGCGGAAGTACTGGAACGGCTGTCGCCAGCCGACCTGATCCTGATCGAGGGTTATAAGCGCGAAGCGCATCCCAAGATTGAGGTGCGCGCCGGAGACGTCGAGTCCCTGGCCGCCAAGGATCCCTCTATCGTCGCCATCGCCTCGGATATACGGCCGGCCGAGACGCATCTGCCGTGGTTTCGCCGCGACGACATCGCGGCGATTGCCGACTTCATCGCCGGCCGTGCCGGATAACTCTCCCGCCTACTGCTTCGTACCCTGGAAGGTGCCTCCGGCCACGTAGCGGGGGCCTGTGATTACAAAGCCGCCCGCTTGTGCGCCCGCACTCGCCTGGGGGGTCGGCACACCGCCCGGCCCGACGAAGGTACCAGCCAAGCTGAGGCTGCGGCCTGCCGGGCCATTCACCGACGGCAAAGGTGCCGTTGTGACAAAGGCTGGGCCACTGCCAACGACTCTGGTGTTTAGGCTGCCGTTGCCATAGGTGGCGCCGTCGAAGGTCGCGGTCACGGCGCCCATTCGTTGGCCGACATTCCAGGCGTTCTGGTAGGTGCCGGTGGCGGAAGAGAGATGGCCATTATTGACGACGGCACCCGACATCGTGCCCTTGTAGGTAACTGTTGAGGTCATCGTGTTCACGATGGGGACGACGTTCTCGGGCTTCGGCTGCAGCGAGGGAGCAATACCGTTTGGCTGGGTGATGGCATTGACGATGACATCGCTCGGGTTTTTGCTTTTGGGGCCGGGGCCGCTACCGAACTTGTCGCCCTTCGATCCGTCGACGCCGGTACCTTTGCTGGAGTTTCCGTCCGAAAAGCCGGAATTTTTCGCCGCCTGATCGGCACCACCGCTTCCGCCAGGCGTGCCGCCCTTCTTGCTGCCTTCGAACTGGCTGAGCAGCGCGGCTAATTGGCCCTTGGTCAACGCTGCGGGCTTGCCCGGCAAGCCGCCGAAACTGGTCGTTACTTCCGTTCCCGGACGGGTGATCGTCTCGATGCGGCCATTGGCGCCGATCGTCATGCTGAAACCGAAAATGAAGATCGAACGGGTCTTCGTCTGGTTGACGTCGAGCATGGCGATGCCGCCGCGGATACCAATTGTGTCCGACGGTGTGTTGACGACGATCGCGTTGGTCTTGCTGATCTTGCCGCCGACCAGGCGGAACACACCCTTGCTGGCCGTGATCGCGAGATCGCCCGTCTTGCTGTTGGGATCGTAGACGAACTTGTCGATCACGAGACTGGCGTCCGGCCCGACCGTGAGCGACGTGCCATCGAGGAACATGAGGTGAGCGCGGTCACCGGCCTTGGTGGTGATGACTTCGTTGGCCTGTACGTCGACGCCGACGCGGAGCACGCGCTCGGCCTCGGTAGGCGGCTTACCCAACGGCTCGCCGTCGGTTGCCGACGTGACGCCGATCTTTGCCGCCGCGGCGCCGATCATCATCGGCGAGCACAGCAGCATCAGTGCGGCCGCACCGGCAAGCGCGGCGCGCGGCAGCGACGGACTTACAATCGCAAGCTTTGCCATGGCAATTTCCCCGCCCCACTCAGAACCGCCAGCTTACACCCATCAGGAAGCTGTTGTTCGTGAATTGATAGTTCGAAAGGTTCGCAGTTCGCACAAAACGCCCGCCCGATATCGTCATGGTTGTCCGATCGTCGAACGGCACCGTCAGAGCCAAGCTCAGGATTGTGTCCTTTTGCTGGCGGGTGACGGTCGGGTCAACTGTGGCGTCCGCCTGATCGTAGGTCCACCATTGGACATTGGCGGTGAGCGCGATAGCCCACGGCAAATCGCTCTTGAAAAGCGGGTCGTCGAAGCGGAACTGCAGGCTGCCGCCGGTGCCGGCGACCACGTAGTTCTGCCAAGGGGTGCTGTCGGTCTCGTAGCGCTGGATATTGGCATTGCCGAAAATCGAGATCGTCGGCGCGAGCTGGTACTGGAAAGTCGTCGTGCCTGAATACTCCCAGCCGTTGAATTGATCGTTGGTGGGCAGGTACCAGGTATTGGGGTGCAGCTGCCGGCGCGCCACGGCGATCGTCGTGTTGCGCAGCCGGTCGGAGAGCAGAGCGCCCACCTCCAGCCCGGATCCATAGGCGCCGTAGAAACTGGTGTCGTTGACCCAGATGTAGCCGGCGGTCAGGAAGGGTTTTACGCTGATGTCCTGGAAGGTGCCCTGGAACGCCTGGAAGCGCGGACCGGACGTAAGATCGATGATCGACACATTGGCCGCCTGAACCTGGAACTGGCGATTGGCGTAGGCGGTTATCTGCGTCTCGAGCTGCCCTTTGTCCTGGCCGCCCAGCTCGTAGATGTGTCGTACGGCGCCCGACGTCACCGTGCCCCAGTCGGCCGTGCCGATCGCCGCCTGGTTGAGGTTCGCGGTCTGGCCGAACAGGAGAACGCTGGAGGTCGCCGGTCCGAGATTGGCGTTCGACTGGTAGCGAAAGCCGCCGAAGACCTCGCCCTCGAAGCGGGAGGGGCTCTGGCGCTTCTCGACTTCTGCCAGGAACTGCTGCGCGCGGCTGCGCACGTCAGGCGGGGTGGAGGCGGACTGGAGCGTCGTCTCGAGATAAGTGCGGGCAACCTCGTAGGAGCCGAGACGGTAGTAGAGCACGCCCAGTTCGAGGCGGATGCGGGGCAGGTCGGGATCGACCAGAAGCATGCGCTCGAGCGCCGAGATGGCGCCTTCGATGTCGCCGTTCTGTGCCGCCACCATGGCGAACTTGAACAGCACGTCGAGATTGGACGGCTGACGCAGCATTTCCTGGAAGGCGTCGTCGTAGGCGCGCTCTTTATCTGTCGCGGCAGTAGGCAGTGCCGGCGTCTGAGCGTAGGCAGTCGGCACCCCGATAGTCGGCGCACCGACGACAATCGCAAAGAACGCCAAACAGCGGGTCAGCTGCTTACCCTGACGCAAGGTACTTATTCTCCCCGCCAGCCATGGTGAATTCGCTGGTTTCACAAAGTGTACCGTATGCTCTTCAATTGAGCCAGATCAGTCCTACGCGAGCCAGCTCCAGGCGATCAGGAGCCACCCCAACGGCGGACCCACGCGCGCCGCCCGCATGCGCAGCAACATGCGACGATACTGACGGTCACCGAGTGCCCCGATGAAGCGCTCGCGATCACGGATCATTGCAGCGAGCATGCGATCAAGCATGCGGGCATGGGTGTCGCCCCAGTTGCGGCTGGAGAGATGGAGGCGACCGCCCAGCACAGGATTGTCGGCGGCACCGTTGCGGCCATGCAGCCGATACGAGTAGAGCGCCTCGTCGATCAGTAGCGAGCCCGCAACCATCTGGGCCATGACGACGATGTAGAAATCCATGTGCAGCCGGAACGCCTCGTCGTCGTCGGGGAAGACGAGGTCGATCAGCGAGCGACGGAACATCATCGACGAGGTGCTGACCCAGACCCAATGGACGACGCGCTTGGTGTAGAGGCGGTAGGGCGTCTGGCTCTGCCAGCTCGCGCCGCGCGTCGAATCGACCTTGGGCACGCGTGCCGGGTCGATCGGGGCGAAGGCTTGATCGCGATCGACGCGGGCGCGATCCTTGCCGAACCAGTAGACGCAGCCGGCGATCAGCGCGCCCTCGCCATCGATCAGCCGGGCATTGCAGGCGGTAAAGCCGACAGCGTAGGTCTCGTTCAGGTGGGCGGCGAGGTGGCGCTCGAGGAAATCCGCGTTCCACAGGTCGTCGGAATCGAGAAAGCAGACGAAGGTCGCGCGCGTGGCGGCAAGCCCGCGGCGCGTGGCGCCGGTCTGGCCGACGTTCTTCTCCAGCCGCAGCAGCGAGAAGCGCGGGTCGGCAAGATCGTCGAGTGTCTGCTGGACCACCGCTGCCGAATCATCGGTCGAGGCATCATCGACGACGACGCATTCGAAATCATGCAGCGTCTGGCGCGCGACCGAGTGGATCGCGTCGCCGATATAGTCACGGCAGTTGTAGCACGTGACGACGACGGAGATTTTCGGAAGCTTGGTGTCGGCCATCCGCTAGCGCTTCGCGCCCGCCGATCCCAGGAAATCGAAGTCTACGCCTTCGTCGGCCTCGAGGACCGTGTCGAAGTAAAGGCTCGCATAGCCGCGATGGCTGCCGGGATGCGGCGGCGGCGCCTTCCAGGCCTTGCGCCGCTTGGCGAGCTCAGTGGCCGACACCAGCAGCTCGAGCCTGCGCTTAGGCACATCGAGCATGATGCGGTCGCCGTTCTTCACCAGGGCAAGCGGTCCGCCGTTCGCAGCCTCGGGCGAAACGTGCAGCACGATGGTACCGAAGGCGGTGCCGCTCATGCGAGCGTCGGAGATGCGGATCATGTCCTTTACCCCGGCGCGTGCAAGCTTCATCGGGATCGGGAAGGAGCCGGCCTCCGGCATGCCGGGCGCACCCTTCGCCCCGGCATTGCGCAGGACGAGGATGTCGTCGGCAGTCACATCGAGCTTCGGATCGTCGCCGCGCAGGGCGAGGTCCTCGAGCGAATCGAACACGACGGCGCGACCGGTGTGGGTCAGCAGCGCTGGCGAGGCCGCCGAGTGCTTGATGACCGCACCACGTGGTGCCAGGTTGCCGCGCAGCACGGCCATGCCGCCGGTCGGCTTGATCGGATTCTTGCGCGTCCGGATGACGGTCTGGTTGGGCACCATCTCGGCCTTGTCGATCACCTGCTTCAGCGAGCGGCCGCTCACGGTCATGGCCGTTTCGTCGAGCGAGCCCCGGATCTCCTTCATCAGGCGCGAGTTGCCGCCGGCCCAGTGGAAGTGCTCCATGTAGTGGTCGCCGGACGGCTTGAGGTCGACCAGCACCGGCACGTTCTGGCCGATTGTGTCGAACTCCTCCAGGTCGATCTGGATGCCGAGGCGGCGCGCGACGGCGGTGAGATGGACCAGTGCATTGGTCGAGCCGCCGATCGCCTGCATGACGGTCAGCGCATTGCGGAAGGCAGCCTTCGTCATGATCTCGCTGGGCTTCGGCCCGCCGCTCTTGGCCATCTCGGCGGCGCGTTTGCCGGTGGCTTCGGCGATGCGCAGGCGGTCGGAATGCGTAGCCGGGATCGAACCGCTGTTGGGCAGGCCCATGCCCAGCGTCTCGACCATGCAGCCCATCGTACTGGCGGTGCCCATCACCATGCAGGTGCCCTTGGTCGGCGCCAGCCGCTCGCTCACCTGCTGGATGTCAGCTTCGGAGAAAGTGCCGGCGCGATATTGCCCCCATAGGCGACGGCAGTCGGTGCAGGCGCCCAGGACCTCGCCCTTGAAGTGACCCACGAGCATGGGGCCGACCGGCAGCACGATGGCGGGACGGTCGGCGCTGGCGGCGGCCATGAGCTGGGCCGGCAGGGTCTTGTCGCAGCCGCCGATCATGACGACGGAGTCCATCGGCTGCGCGCGCACCATCTCCTCGGTGTCCATCGCCATCAGATTGCGCAGGTACATGCTGGTCGGGTGCGAGAAGCTCTCGTGGATCGAGATGGTGGGAAACACCATCGGCAGCGCGCCCTGCAAAAGGACGCCGCGCTTCACCGATTCGATCAGGTCGGGGACGTTACCGTGGCAGGGATTGAAGTCGCTAAAAGTGTTGGTAATGCCGACGATCGGCCGGTCGAGCGCGTCGTCGGTGTAGCCGGCCGCCTTGATGAAGGCCTTGCGCAGGAACAGCGAAAAGCCCGCGTCGCCGTAGGTGGCGAGGCCCTGGCGCAGGCCGGTTGCCTTCTTCGGTGCGGCCGGCGCGCGTCGCTTGGCGGTTGCCATGTCGATTTCTCTCTTTCCTGAATTCAGTACATTTTGTCAGGTCGACGCAATCACTTCCAGACCGGCACTTCCAGACCGGCCGCCCACCTTGCATGAGCCGCGGCATCGCGGCCCGAGACGAGCGTGCGGGCGAGTTCGAGGCCCATCAGCGCGCCGAACTTGAAGCCGTGACCGGAGCAGGGGGACATGATCCATCCATTTGCCGCCGGCTTTTCGACGACGAACCGCTCGTCGTCCGTCACGGTGTAGAAGCAGATTTTCAGCCGGTCGGTGCGCCACTGGTCGAAACCGCGCAGGAGGCTGCGGCAACGAGCCAGCAGGGGCCGGATGTCGTCCTCGCTGGCGGTGCGTTCGTCCATCGGGTCGCCGGACCGGCTGAATTCATGGTCGCCGACCTTGAGGCCGCGGCCTTCCATCGGTGGCACCAGGTAGAGTCCGACGTCGCCGGTCTTCTCGATGATCATCGGGCCCTGGGCCCAGGCGGCGCGGGCATCGGCCGGCAGATCGAAGTAGATGACGGTCTGTCGCGACGGAACCAAGCGTTGCCCAAAGCCGGGTAACAGCCGGTTGATCCAGGCGCCAGCCGCGACAACGACGACATCGGCGGCGTGCACGGCGCCCGTAGCGGTGACGACGCGACCCTGCTCGAGGTCGACCGACCGGACCGGTGTGTGAGGGTAGAGGCGAACGTGTGGCTGGCCGGTGAGGTATCGGGCAAGGGCGACGACAATATCCTGGGCGAATAGTACGCCACCCGATTCCATCCAGAAGGCACGTTCGACGCCGTGGGCTTCGATTTGCGGAAAGCGATTTCGCAAATCGGCGACCGGCAGCTCCGTCATCGGCTTGCCGATGGCAGCCAATGCCGCGGCCGAGCGCTCCGCCCAGTCAGCGCCGTTGCCGGTGAGCGCCAGCGTTCCGGTGGCGGCGTAGAGACGCTGGCCGAGGTCGCCCCATAGCAGGTCCCATGCAGCATAGGCGTCGTCGATCAGGCGGGCATATCCCACCTGATCGCCGTAGGGATGACGGATGAGGCGATGCTCGTCCATCGACGAGGCGAGTGGATTGGGCAGGGGGCCTTGCTCGAACAGTTCGACGGCGTGTCCGTTGCGCGCAAGCGCCCACGCCACGCTGAGACCCATGATGCCGCCGCCGACGATGATCGCCTTCATATCGCGTCCTTTTGCGGCCTACCGTGCCGACCCGTGGTCAAGCGCGCATTGGCGCCGGCGCCACTCCGAACGCGATTCAAGCTCGGCGTGCACGTCGGCCGCGATATCGGTTAGCGGGAAGGCGGAAATCAGGCGGCCTGAGCCGTCGAACGACAATTCGAGCGCGCCGAGCCAACGTCCCGGAAATTCGCCTGCCTCGTAGTCGGCGGCATCGGCAATCAGCCGGTCGGTGGAGGCGTATTCGTCGAGCGTTCTCAGGCGCCGATCCCCGACATGCTGCTCGACAATGAGATAATAGGTGTTTTCCATCTACCCTCCGTTCTAGGACGATAGGGGTAGATAGGATATAATCCTATGGAAGTCAAGGGATAGGCTAGCGAGAGTACTTGCCGACGATCAGTTGGACTTTCTGCCACTGGCTGCGGTCGAGGTCGAAATCCTTCGCCGGATTGAACTGGCGCACGCGCCACTTCTCGGGGCTGATCCGCAGCAGGCGCTTGACCAGGGCCTGCTGGGTGCCGTCACCCTGGTCACGGACGAAGACGCAGTCGTCGCCAGGTCGCACGGGTCGTCCGGGATGGACGAGCAGCAGGTCACCCTGCTCATAGGCTGGACTCATGCTGTCGCCGATGACGTAGCAGCCATAGCCGTCACGCACCGAAAGCAATGGCTCGGGCCGGCGCACATAGTCGATGGGCTCGCTGGTAATGACGATGGCCCCGCCACCGCCTTCGGCGGAAGCAAAGACCGGCAGATCGGCGCGGTCGGCGGCCCGCAGTTGCCCTGCCATGCGGACATCACCCTCGAGGCGGCCACCGGCTCCGGGCGGAGGAGCGGTCGAGCGCAAGTCGTCCGGCGAAATCCCCAACAAGGGAGCCAGGCCATGCCGCGCGGCCTCCGGCAATTCGCGCGGCGAGCCGCGCATAAGGTACTGCTGGAGGTACGCATGATTGCGACCAATCGCCAGCGAGAGGTTCTTGAGATCGAGATCCGGCCGTCGCGCCAGGGTGTCGACCAGTACTTTGCGGGGTGCATCCATAGTGCTTGCATTTTGCCAGCTCGCGACGATTTCGTCTACTAGGAATTGTACGATTGACAAGAACATAAAATCCTATACTCCTGTCGGCAGGAGGTACGGATGTCCTATCCTAGATTATACGACCAGCTCCCCACCCAGCGCTTTGCCACCGCCTTCGGCGGTCGCGCCGCCGCCGCCAACTATCATGGTGTCCGGATCGCCCGGCTCCTTGCCATCAAAATGGGCCTACGCCCGGTCGACGTCCTGCCGTTCATGGCAAGGCCGCTGGCACGGGAAGCCGCCCGCGCGCTCGGCCGGTCCGCCGGCCGGACTTTCGCCGACCTGCTCGCCGAGATCGACAAGAAGGGAGGTCGGCATGGCCGCTGAACTCACCTTTGCCGAGGCCCGGAGTGTGGTGATTGCTGCCCTGGAGCGGGCGGCTGATACCTTGAAGCGCTTGCCGATGCCACGAAACGGCATGCCGGCACGAGAACGTTCATCGTGGCCGGCAATACCGGATGATCCGGACGAGGCCTACAGCCGGGCCCCGTCGCAGCCGCCCGTGAACCCGCCGAGGGCGCGGGCAATTTCCGAGCTCGATCAGGTGCTGCCTTGGCTGGTAACGCTCGGTGGCGAGGACCGTCGAATGGTCTGGGCGCGCGCGCTCGGGCTG
This sequence comes from Alphaproteobacteria bacterium, assembly GCA_947474005.1. GTDB lineage: Bacteria > Pseudomonadota > Alphaproteobacteria > Reyranellales > Reyranellaceae > Reyranella. The sequence goes on from CANJHI010000081.1 coordinate 13,811, forward strand.
TCATGGCCTCGCCTTGCGCGCGAGTTTGGCATCAGCGTCGGGCAGGTGCGCTATCGATGGAACAATGCGATTGATCTCGTCGTCATCGCTGCCGTGCATGATACGACGGTGTCCGGAGATGGCACGGCGTCACATCGTAGGCCTTGCCAAACCGATCGTCTTGCGCGTCGATGTGTTTAGATCTTATGCAACCCAAACGTCGAAACTTTTGTGTAACTGGGAGAAGACTATGGCAATGACCATGCTGCAGATGGCGGGCGCCACACCCACTCCGGCGACGATGGCGGACGGAGTTCTGTTGATCATTGACGCACAGCGGGAATACACCGACGGCCTGCTGCCGCTGACCGGGGTCGCAGGGGCGGTCGAGGCACTCGCCGTGCTGCTCGAGAAGGCTCGCAAGGCCGGTGCGCCCGTCGTGCATGTGCGCCATCAGTCGAAGGGCAAGGCGTTCAATCCCTCGTCGACCGGCTACGAAATTGTTTCCCCGCTCACGCCGCGCCCCGGGGAGACGATCGTCGACAAGGGATTGCCCAATGCCTTCGCCGGCACAGAGCTCGCCAAGCATCTCGCTGCCAGCGCGCGCAAGAATCTGATCGTCGGCGGATTTATGACCCACATGTGCGTTTCGGCGACGGTGCGGGCGGCCACCGATCTCGGCTTCATGAGCACGATTGCCGCTGACACCGTGGCCACGCGGGACCTGCCCGACGCTACTGGGGGAGCCACGATCGGGGCCGACGCGATCAACCGGATTACACTTGCCGCACTCTCGGACCGGTTCGCATGGATCGTTGGTAAGGCGACCCAAATTATTTAAGTTGCAGGTTCAGCAGGTTTGGAGTAGTTTTCCATGTAGACTGGGGAATTGCGTAGGCAATCCGGGGCGACCGAAGGGCGGAAAATTAGACCCTTCAGGCTGTGCGGCGGACGTATTTCCAAACAAAAGCACGCTCGGCCGGCCGGTGCCGCGATCTCCGATTGAAGTATTCTGTCTAAGCTGTTCAATATAGGAAACATTTGCAGTGTCGATCCGCCTTGCTTTGCTTCAAGGGCCAGGATCGGCAGGCCGATGTCGAAGTTTGGGAGTGGTACGCCTTAGGCTCAATGCTATCGTTCACTGACAGGGAGGGCGTGTCATGAAGTCAATTCTGACAATGGCCTGGACGGCAGAAGATCCGTCCGCATTTGATCTAGCGGCGAAGATGGCGCGAAAATTCGACGCTCGACTGGTCGGGCTGGAACCGCCGTCCTATGGCGTGATGAGTATGGCGTGGGCGGACGCCGGCATGGGCGCACCGATCGGTGGAGGATTGGCGGAGGACGCGGAGGAACGACAGCGCGTCGCCGCCGTGAAGCAGGCGTTCGATCAGAGGGCCGTCGGTCTCAGCTCCGAGTGGCGCTCGGCCGACGATAGTGGTCCGACGGCGATCGGTACCATTGGACGCGCTTACGACCTGATCGTCCTGCCCCAGCCGGGCGCGCTGCCAAAAATGCCGGAAAGCGTCTTTGAGACGGCATTGTTCGATTCGGGCCGGCCCGTTCTGGTCCTGCCGGCGGGCGCCGACGGGCTGGTGGGCAAGCGGATACTGTTCGCCTGGAATGGGTCGACGGAAAGCGCTCGTGCAATTTCCCTCGCCATGCCGGTGTTGAGCGGTGCAGAAGCAATCGTGGTGCTGAGCGTCGACGGCGCGATGGTGCCGGGACCGACGTCGGCAGAGATCGCCGAGTCGCTGAAGAGTCATGGCCTCAACGTCAGCAGCCAGCACGTCAAACCGGGGACGCGGTCGGCGGGACAGACGATCGTCGACACGGCGATCGAGGTGGGCGCCGACTTGATCGTGAAGGGGGCCTACACCCAGAGCCGCTTGCGTCAGATGATATTCGGCGGCATGACCCGGCATCTTATCCTCAGTTCGCCGCTGCCGGTGCTTTTCTCGTACTGACAATCTGTCGGCTGACAATCTGTCGTCGGTGCCTCCGACGGCGGCTGTGGTAGAACCGCCCGATGTCGGCTGGTCCGAAACAAACCAAGAGCGGCTATCGCCTGCGCATGATCGGTGCCGCGGTGAGCGTGCTGTGTGTCGCCACCGCCCTTTTCGTGTTGTTCGGTCGCGGTGAGGCGCCGGGGAACGGCGCGACGATCGGCGAGAAACTCGCAGCACTTCGGGCCGACCGTTCGAGCCTGCAGGCGCGCGCCGACGGCGAAGCGAGGGTCGGCTTGCTTCAGGCCTTTCGCGTTGCCAGCCTGCTGACCGACGCCCTCGCCGCGAGGTACGATGCCGATGCGGAACGTGCCTTCGACAGGCTGCCGGCGGTCCGTCACCAGCCTTTTGCCGAGGCCGACCGGCTGAACACCGCCATCAGAGATGCCCTCGATCGGCGCGGTGATGGCGCAAGACGCGCTGCCGGCAAGGCCGCGGAGCAGGCGACCACTCGGCTGGATCAGATGGCCGGCCTCGATGACGCCCCACTGGTGCTCGCCTATACGCCGCGCTTCGTACCGCCGCGCCGCGCCACGGGCGAGCTCACGTTGACACCCGGAGCGTCCGGGTCGCCCCCTCAGGAAGGCATGCTGCTGCTCAACGCGCCGCCAGCGAGGAGTTCCACCGTTCCTTCGGCGGTACCGACCGTGCCTCGCTACGCACCGGACTTTGCAGGCTCGGGGCAGGACGACCCGGTGGTGGAAGTCGAAGTCGTCGGGGTCCTCCTTACTTCCGGCGGCGGGCCGGCGCCGGTCCTGGTGATCGGCGCCTGGCGCGGCGAGGCCACCATGGCGCCGGAGCGGCTACGATTCTCCGTACCCCGCAGCGCGTTTGCCAACGATACGGCCCGGACCACCTTTGCCGCCGGGTCGTTGCTCGTCCGGCGCGGTTCCCGGACATCGACGTTTCAACTTCTGTTTACGGTGTTGCCCGATCGGCCTGGCTCCTTCGCGCTCGATCAGCGGGTGCGCACCACCGAACTCGAATCCAACACGCTGGTATCTCCTGAGATCCTGGCGCGTGCGCCCGCTGGCGAAACACGCACTGTGCGGCGCTGCTTCGACCCGCCGCCAGGCTGGCGCTTCGACAAGAAACGCCGGCGCGTCGTCATCGTCGAACGGCTGGGCTGGCTCGACGACATTGCGGATCCGACCCTGAACAATGGTTCGGTCGAGTTCGTGCCCGAGGATCGTCCCAACCAGATCTGTGTCATCGTGACCGCACAGCCGGTCACGAAGGCGGCGCGGACCGCCACCATCGGACGATTCGAGACGACGCTGGTTCGCGACCTGACCGTCGAGAATGTCCTGAAGAGCGGCATCCGCGCGCTCGATTGGCACGAACCCGCTCGGGTGCCCATCGAGCCGGGTATGATCGAATGGAAGCTCTACGTCAGGCTGTTCGATGAAATCGATCGCGAATTCAGCCAGGCGGCGCCGTCGGGCGTCGCATTTCTGCGCATCGACCTCGACGATGACGGCAAGATTCTCGTTCTCGAGGCTGACTCGACAGCGGAGCCTTAACGCCCGCGCGCCTCCAGGCGCAATCGGAGCTTGCCGGTAGCGTCCTTGAGATCGAGCGTTGTTGCGGCAATCTGGGCAGTCTTGACCGCGCCGAGGGCGTCGATGAAGCGTCGCTCGATGGTATCCGATGGCGTCGGGCAGGCCATCAGGGTCATCGGCCCGGCAATGAAGCGCAAGCCGTCGGGATCGAGGGTGTAGTTGCCACCAAGGGTATTGCAGCCGGTCGATGCCGTGAACTTCCCATCGTCGTCGAGTTTCAGTGTCGGCCGTCGCTGTCCGTCGCCGAACGTCAGTCGCTCGCCGTCGATTTCGAGGGCACGCCATTCGGTGTCGCGCAACGCAGCGCTGCGTGGCGCCGGCGGTGGGCAGGTCGCGTTGGGCTTGAGGTTGACGACGCGCTCGACCTCGATCTGGCCGCCGTCGATGAAACGGCCGACGATCTGGAAGAAGAGCTGGGCGTCCCGCGATGGAGCGGCCTCGATCCAGGCGCGCTCGAGGTCAGGCTCGGCGCCGCTCGTCCCCACCCGGTAGGTGCGCCCGGTGGAGCATTCGGCAAACAGCCCGCCATCCTGGGCATCGCGATAGAGGCCTTCGAGCTGGAAGCGCCCGTCGATCTTTTCAGGGGTGGTGGTCTGCGTCAGCTCTACACCATTCTCCGCGATCAGGCGGTCGCCGTCGGCCTGCCGGAAGGCGCGCCGGCCCACGATGCTGCCGCGCAGGACCAGGCGAACGCCGCCGTCCACTTCCTGCGTCCACTGGCCGAGATCGAAGACGGCCGGCTTGCCGTCATCGCCCTGCTGGCGCAGGCGGAACGTTCCGTCGGGCAACAAGGTGACGGTGAGGCCGGGACCTTCGTAGGTCCGCGCCGGCTCGCCGGGCCGGCCGGCGGCGTGGCAGCGCATCGATCGTCCGGCAGCCGTCAGCGTCGCCTCGCGGCCGCGACCACGCAGTTCGTAGTAGGAGTCGCCGTAGGCGAAGCCGGAGCCCGAGCGCTCGCGCGGCAGCTCGATTTCGGGCTGGCCTGGGACCATCAGTGTCGCGAGGTCGCCGTCCTTGGAGAAGAGGGCGCCGAAATCGGTGCCGCCGGGGCAGACATATCTGACGTCGGGGCCCGGGGGCTGGCCTTCTTCCGTCAGCGCGCGTGGGGCCGTCGATGTGTTTGGCGGCGCGGCTGGCGGCGCGGCCGGCGTCTGGGCCATCGCGGCACCGGCGATCGTGGCCAGCAGGATGAGGGATGGAAAGCTGCTCTTCATGGTGCCTGCTCCGGGATTTCGCCGTCGGCCGACAGCAGCACAGCGACGGGTCGGGTCGTTTCGAATTGTGCCAGCACGATCAGGGCGACCACCATGATCGGCACGCACAGGAACATGCCAACGACCCCCCAGATCGTGCCCCACACGATCAGGGACACGATCACGACCAGCGGCGAGAGGTTGAGCGAGCGGCCCATCAGGGCGGGCTCCAGCACGTTCGCCGTCACGATCTGCACGGTGCCGATCACGAGCAGCACGATCAGGAATGGCGTCAGGTGATCGAACTGCACGAGAGTGAGAACGGCCGGCGCCAGGATGGCGAGGATCGAGCCCACGGTGGGTATGTAGTAGAGGAAGAACAGCATCACCGCCCAGAAGCCGGCGAAATCGACACCGACCCAAGCCATCACGGTGTAGCCCAGGATCGAGGTGGCAGCCGCCAGCGTGGTCTTGATGCGAATGTAGATCCGGATGTCCCGGTCGATCCGTCCCAGCACCGCACGCACCCGCGCCTGTTGAGCGTCCTGGCCGAAGACGATCGCGAGCTTGCGGCCGAAATGGGACTGTTCGACGAACAGGAAGCCGGCATAGATGATGACGATGCCGGCGATGCTGACGACCGAGGCGGCGGCGGTGGCGAAGCCGCCCAGCGTGTCGGCAAGGCTGATGCGGTCGAACAGCTCGCCCAGCGTCGGCGCCTGTTCGACACCGATCATCTTGGCGCCGGCGGTGACCAGGTGCTGCAGGCGGTTCTCGTAGTTGGGGGCGGCGGCCATGACGGCGGTCACGTTGGCGCCGATCGTCCGGCCCAGCACCCAGAACAGGCCGCCGATGACGCAGACCGCGGCGAGCAGCGCGATCGGCCGGGGAAGGTGGAGATTGGCGAGCCGCGGCTGCTCGAAGGCGTCGGCCAGGGCGTCGACCATGTACCAGAGCACCAGCCCCAGGACGAACGGCATCAACAGGCCGCGACCTGCCACCAGCAGGTAAATCGTGGCCGCGATCACGATCGCCCACAGGGCGGCACGTTGGAGAGTCATGTCGGCATTATAGTGTGAGGCGAAGGGGCTGGGGAGTAGTGTACTTTCAGGGTCGGCCCCAAGGTCGGCCAAGGCATCGGTAAGGCCGTCGTAAGAAAGTATAACCAGCATCGATTGGCCCGCTCGGGGTGGAGGAGATGCGGCGCATGCAGGCGTTGTTGTTCGGTTTCCGGGGGCGATTCAATCGCGCCAGGTTCTGGTTCATTCATGTCGGCGTCAGTGTCGTTATGACCGTTCTCCTCGCGATCGCTTTCGTCAGCAGCGTCCTGTCTGCCGGCGTCGAGGGTGCCGGAACTGTCCTCGGTACGACCGCCATCGTCGTGGCGCTGCTGTTCATTCCGCTTGTCTGGATCGGTCTCGCGGCCTCGGTGAAGCGTTGGCACGACTGCGGCAAATCGGGCTGGTGGATGCTGGTGACTTTGGTCCCGGTGATCGGCGGCCTGTGGTTCCTGATCGAGTGCGGCTTTCTGCCGGGGACGCCGGGTCCGAATATCTACGGTCCCGACCCGCTGGCCGCCCCCTAGGGCCGCCGGGGGAAGGCGCTTGAAAATAGTTTAAAATAGAGTTGCAGGTTCAGCAGGTTTATGCTATAAATTCTGTCATGATGCCAAAGGCGCGTTCATGAGGGGCGCCGGCACTTAGGACGACGACCCTAGGCGTCCGGCTCGACCAGTTCCTGATGCGGGACGTGCGGGATGCGGAACCACAGGGTGCCGGCCCGGCCGATGAGAAAGCCCGCCGCCGAGGTCATGCCGATTTCGAACAACAGCCGGAAGCCGGGGTTCTCGGGGTCCCGGACCGGTCCGACCAATATGGCCTCCGCGGCCCCGACGATGGCGAACAGCAGCAGGGCGATGGCCACCCACATGCCCTCGCGCAGGCGGCGCAGGCGGAGCACGTTCCAGATCTGGTCGACGTCGAGCGGCATGAATTGCCCGCGGACGAGGCCGACGACGCCGCAGATCACCGCCAGCTCCCACATCTCCGGCTGGTCCAGTTCCTTCAGCGAGGGGTAGATGACCGCCACGAAGGCCGAGAGCCCGGCCAGGGCGGGCGTGAGCAGGAGCTGCCATGGCCGCATCGGCCTGCAGCGGGCTTCCGGGAGGGCGCCGATCAGCGCCCCGGCCGCGGCCAGGATGATGACGATCTGCGCTGCATAGAGGTTGATCAGCATTGGCCGACAATCCCACGAATTCCGCCCGAGGCCCACCGGTCTTCGCGCCGGAGTGCAATTGGTTCTACACTTGACGTTCTACGCTGGCCTAGCGGCGCAGGTCTACATGCGGTGCCCACGACAGCCGGATCGCCAGCACCGCCGCGCGCCCGACCAGCAGACCCGTGCACAGCAGGGCGAGGTGCGCACCCGCCAGGCGCAGCGGCATGCCGGGCGTCCCGATCAGGGCGCCGGTGATCTCGAGCCCGATGGCGATCGGGAGCGCCAGGCTGACCCAGAACAGGAGCCTCCTGCCGGTCGGCCGGACCAGGTGCCAGTTCTGGTCGACCTCCACCTTCATGGTCAGGCCGCGCACCGCGCCGCCCACCAGGCCGAGCCCGAAGGGGATGGTGAACGTCCAGGCCGGCTGATGTGCCGCGAGCTGGAACAGCAGCAGGATCAGCGACAGCACCATCGCCACCAGCGGCAGGCTGAACACCCGGGCGCTGCGCATGAGCCGGCCGCGGTTCTCCCGCACCGCGAAATAGACCGCGGCGATGGCGCCGACGACGAGGACGAGGTGCAGGAGGTTGAGATGGAGGATCACGGACCAAACCTACAATGTACCGGATGACGGCCACATGACGTTTCCGCGTCGGGACACGCCCGCTGGCCAGGGACATCGCCGGAAGACGCTGTGCTGACGGTGCGGACACTACCACAGCTTCGCCCAGTGCACGGGTGCCGCGGATTGTCTCGGAGGCGGTCGGCGATCAATTCAGGGCGGGGAATTCAGGGTGGGGCCGTTCTGCCCGTCTCGGGCCTTCCCGGCCGGGGCCGTTTGCTTCTTGTCCGCGGCGATGCCCGTCCGGACCTCGAACCTGTGCAGCAGCCCCATCACCACCAGGATCAGGAACGTGCCCAGCCCCGCGATCTGCCACAGGCCGAAGCCGCACGACAGGCCGACCGCGCCCGCCATCCACATGCCGGCGCCGGTCGTGATGCCCTGCACCTTGCCGCGGGCGAACAGGATCGAGCCCGCCGCCAGGAAGGCCACGCCCGCCGTCACCGCCTCGACGGCGCGCAGCGGGTCGACCATCGTCTCCTTCGTCCCGAAGGCCGGCGAATGGGCGATCTCGATGGTGAGGATGCCGACCGTCGCCGCCGCAACGCAGATCAGGATATGCGTGCGCAGCCCCGCCGGCCGCGCCTTCCATTCGCGCTCGAAGCCGATCGCCGCCCCCAGCAGCGCGGCGAACAGCAGCCGCGCCGCGATGACGGGAAAGGAGATGAACGTCGGGTGCGCGAACTCTTCCGCCAGGGAAGCCAGGGACGCGCCCACGCTCAGGAGGCGTACTTGAACTCGGGCAGCGCCTTCAGCGAGTCCTTGGTGGCGCCCGGCAGCACGATCTTCTTGCCGTCGGTCTTCATCTGCTCGTAGGGCAGCGCGACGAGCTTGTCGCCGATGCCGAGGAAGCCGCCGACCGAGAGCACGACGAACGGCGCCTTGCCGTCGGGGCCGACGATGATCTCGTCGACCTTGCCCACCGTGTCGCCCGCCTCGTTGACCACCGGGGAGCCGATCACCTTGCTGGCGCGGTAGCCGGTCGAGATTTTGAGCACGTCGACCTTCATGAGCTGGACGGTCTGCGGCGCGCCCTGCGCCATCACCTGGGGGCCGACCAGGAGCGCCGGGACGGCGAGGGCTGTGGCGGCGGCGAGGGTCGCGGTGACGAGAAGCGTACGCATCAGGGAAGTCCTCCGGTTGGATTGGACCCCGTCAACGCGGCTCTCGCCGCCGCGTTGCATCGCGATCAGACGTGGAGGCGGCGTCCGGCCCGCGCGAAGGTGGCCCGTGTGAAAGTCGACTGCGGCGCGTGGGCGGTGCGCAGGAACAGCGCCAGGGCGCGCCCGCCGAGATAGCCCGCCGCCGCGGTCGCCGCCGCCGCCGCCAGCGCCTCGTAGGA
>CANJHI010000082.1 GCA_947474005.1 Alphaproteobacteria bacterium
GCTCTGCTGTCGCCGTCTCCGGTGGCTTGGTCTCCTCGGGCTTGGTCTCCGCCGGTTTGGTCTCCTGCGGCTTGGCATCAGGCTGCGGCGGGGCCGGCGTGGCGCGCGGATCGGGCGTCAGGGAGCGCGGTGGTGCCAAGCCCAGGCGGATGGGGGGGGTCGTCTGGGGGGTCGGTGTCGGTGTCGGGGTTGGGGTCGGCTTCGGTACCGGCGGCGGAGGCGTGGCTTGAGCTGTTGGCGGCTGGGGCGTGGGCGCGGGGGCAGCCGGTTCGGGAGCCGGTGGGGCTGGGACTTGCGGCTCCATTGGAGGCTTGAATTCCTCGACCGTGAACTCGATCGCCTCTTCGATGGCTTCGAGGGGCCGCGGCAACTCCAACAGGAACACCAGCGCCACGGCGACATGCAGAAGCGCCGCCGCGGCCGCGGCCGTCGGCGACATGCGGTTGAACTTGGAATAGAGGGCGCTAACTGCGTGGGCCACGGCGACCCATTTCTACGTGCCGATTGTGGCGACCGCTAGTTGATCGGTTCGGACTTATAGACGCCCCACATGCTGGTTCGTTCGATCCAGCCGCTGGTGGTGGGCACTTTGACACGGCACCAGTCGCCGACGCAGGAGCGGATCTCACCAACGACCTCGGGTTCCAGCTTGGCCACGACTTCGGCCGAGGCTGCAGGGGTCTTGTGAAGGCTGGCCGCCTTCGCCGGGACGATGAAGCTGCGCTTGCCGCTCAGCAGGCTCTGGTGGACCCAGCCGCTGGCGCCCTGCCAATCGCGAATTTTGCGCCAATTCTCGTACTCGGCGACGATTTCGACCGGCATGGCCTTGCGCTTGAAGACCCAATCGATGGGGTAGCGCGTGTTGGGGCCGGTCCGGACATTGACCTCGTCGGAGCGTAGCGAAGCGAAGCGCGGAATGGGCAGGCCGGACCCCATACGCTGGGTCGACGTCGATTTGGCGGTGGCCTGGGCGCTCGCGCCCGGCCCGGGTGAGGCCGACAGAAAGGCTCCAAAGGCGGCAAAGGCCAGGCAAAGCGAGACGCACAGTCGAATTCCCATTGCCTTCAACATACCTCAATTCTTCATATGAGGCGACAAGTACTTGAAAAAGCGCGCTTTTCCGCCGCGCCAGATATCCGCCGCGCTGGCTGGACAAGGCGCGCGCGGAATTGGTAATCGGGCAGACGTCTTCTGTCGCACCAGCCCGGTACCGATCGCACATGCCGTCCAGTTCAAAGAAGAAGCCGCTGGTGATCGTCACCCGGAAGCTGCCCGACGCGATCGAGACGCGGCTCATGGAGCTGTTCGAGACGCGGCTGAACACGGAAGACCGGCCGCTCGACGCCGCCCAGCTCGTCGAGGCCGTGAAGACAGCCGACGTGCTGGTGCCCACCGTCACCGACCGCATCGACAGCCGCCTGCTGGCGCAGGCCGGCCCGCAGTTGAAACTCATTGCCTCCTTCGGCACCGGTGTCGATCACATCGACCTCGACACGGCGCGCCAGCGCGCCATCACGGTCACCAATACGCCGGGCGTTCTCACCGAGGATACCGCCGACATGGCGATGGCGCTGGTGCTGGCCACGGCGCGGCGCATGGGCGAGGGCGAACGCCTGGTGCGCGCCGGCAAATGGACCGGCTGGAGCCCGACCTCGATGCTGGGCGCGCGCCTGCAGGGCAAGCGCATGGGCATCGTTGGCATGGGGCGCATCGGCCAGGCGCTGGCGCGCCGCGCCCGCGGCTTTGGCCTCGCGATCCACTATCACAACCGCAAGCGCGTCCATGCCGAGATCGAGCGCGAACTCGAGGCGACCTACTGGGAGAGTCCCGACCAGATGCTGGCGCGCATGGACATCGTCTCGGTGAACTGCCCGCACACGCCGGCGACATTTCATCTGCTGTCGGCGCGGCGCCTGAAATTGATGAAGCCCTCGGCGATCATCATCAACACCGCGCGCGGCGAGGTGATCGACGAGAACGCGCTGGTGCGCATGCTGAAGGCGGGCGAGCTGGCCGGTGCCGGCCTCGACGTCTACGAGCACGAGCCGCAGGTCAATCCGAAGCTGCTCGAGCTCGAGCGCGTCGTGCTGCTGCCGCACATGGGCTCGGCCACGCTCGAGGGCCGCATCGAGATGGGCGAGAAGGTCCTGATCAACATCAAGACCTTCGCCGACGGCCACAAGCCGCCCGACCGCGTCCTTGCCACCATGTTTTAAGCGCGTTCACACGCGCTGGCGGGCGGCAGCGCGTGTGAACGCGCTACAGATCGTTCTCAACCATCTCGCGGCGGCGATCGTCGATCAGGATGTCGCGTGCGGAACGACCGACCTGGGCGCCGATCAGGATGGTGAGCGACGTCCAGTACATCCACACCATGATGGCGGCGAAGCCCGCCGTGGCGCCGAAGGCCGACGTGAGCTGTACCACCTCGAAATAGTAGACCAGCGCGCGGTTGCCGGCGGCGAACAGCAGCGCGTTCACCGCGCCGCCGATCAAGGCGTATTTCCACGGCACGCCGCCGGTCGGCAGCCACTTGTAGATCAGGGTGAAGAAGGCCGAGAGAATGCCGTAGTGGACGGACGCCGATATCGCCGGGCCGATCCAGTCGCCCAGGATCGGAAAGCGTTCGAGGACCCCGGCATAGGCCGAGATCAGCACGCTCGCCAGGATGACGACGATGAGCAGGATGCCCAGCACCACCATGAGGGCGATCGCGAGCAGGCGGGATTTCAGGCTGGCCAGCACCGGATGCACGTAGAGCACCTTGCCGCCGTTGCGCCAGATCGCATCGATGCCGTCGTCCAGCTCCACGAAGACGCGCGTGCCGGTATAGAGCAGGACGGCGGCGCCGATGATCGCTGCGATGCCGCCGCCGCGGAAGAGATCCTGCGAGGCGAAGCGGCGGATGCTGTTGAGCTGCTCGTGGGCGACGACGGTGCCGAGCGCATCGAAGATCGCCTGCTGCGCCATCAGCTTGCCGACGAACGGCTCGGCGATGGCGATGCTGAAGATCATGATCGGGCCGATCGCGAACATCGTATAGAACGCCATGGCTGCCGCGGACGTCGACAGCCGGTTGGCGAAGTAGCCCGTGCCGGCTGAGTAGGCGATGCGCCAGAGTACGGTGATCATGACTCAGCGCAGGTGGGCGACGGCATTGGCATAGTACGCGAGCAGGGGCCGTTCGGTTGCCGCCGCCGAAAACAATCCTTCGGCGCTTTCGTCGACCAGGCGGCGCAGCACCAGCATGCGCAGGCCGACATGGAAGGCATAGTCGCGGTCGCCGCGCGGCACGTAGAGCTTGGCCCCCCGGGCCTCGAGGTGCGCCATCAGGTCGGAAACGCGACGCTTGAGTTCCAGCTCGTCGAGCGGCCCCTCCTTGGTGTCGAGGGCCTCCAGCAAAACCGTGGTGATGAGTGACACCGGCAGCACCGGCACGAGGCGGGCGATCTCGCCCATCACGTCGTGCGCCAGGCGGCCCACGATCTCGAACCGCTGGTCCTTGTCGAGGCCGCGCAGATCGCCGCCGGTGGCGCCGGCATGTTGGGCCAGCCAGTCGCGCGCCGAGATCAGGCCACCGAAATTGACGCAGGCGTAGCCGAAGCGGAACCACCGCCCGCGCAGCATCAGGCCGATCTGGCTGAACCAGAAGCCGAGCGCGGTGCGGGCCGCGAACCAGGCGCTGCGCCGGGGCGCGTCGCCCTCGAGCGAGCGCAGCAGGGTGCGGTCCTCCAGGACGCGGTCGTAGTTGAGCGCCACGGGAATGAAAACGATGTCGTTGGCGCCCTTGGGGTCGAACGACTTCAGCATGTAGTCGAACAGGCCGAGCTTGGGCTCGCGCAGCCGTCCGTCACGCGACAGGCCGCCCTCGGGGTACATCGCCTGCGCCACGCCGGCTTCGGTCGCCATGTGGACGTAGCGTTCGAGCACGCGGCGGTAGATCGGGTTGTTCGAATTGCGCCGCACGAAATAGGCGCCCATTGAGCGGATGAGCTGTTGGAGCGGCCAGATGCGCGCCCACTCGCCGACCGCATAGCTGAGCGCCGTCCGCTCGGCGGCGAGAAAGGCCACCAGCACATAGTCCATGTTGCTGCGGTGGTTCATGACGAACACCACGGCGGTGTTCGGCGGCACACCGCCCAGCGTGCGCGCGTCGGCGAAACCGAGGCGGACGCGATAGAGAAAGCGCGCGACGGTGCGGGCGATCGAATAGCCGACGCGGAAATAGACGTAGGCGTTGAAGGTCGGCACGATCTCGCGGGCGTAGCGATGGACCTCGGTCATCGCCGCCTCGCGCGGGATGTTCTTTTCCCGCGCGTAGTCGTTGGCGGCGGCGACCACTTGCGGGTCGTAGACCAGCCGGTCGATCAGCACCTGGCGCTTGGTGAGCTGGAACGGTTTTATCTCGACGTCGAGCCGCCGGTTGACGCGGTCGATCAGGCGGTTGAGGCGGCGCCGCAGGAACCAGCGGCCGCTCGGGATCAGCAGCCGGTCGAGCAGGGACCATAGCGCGAAGGCAGCGATCGGCAGGAACAGCCAGAGCGGAACGATGACCGGATCGCCCATTGTCCTGTGCTCGCCGTCCTGCTCGCCGGCCCTAGAACTGCTTGAGGCCGATGCCCGCGATGACGACCATGACCGAGGCGGCCGCCAGCACCAGGGTCGTGCCCATGGCGCCCATGAAGCGGCCCCCCGGGATCACGCCGATCATGCCGCCGGCATGCAGCGCGCGCGACACCAGCAGAACGACCGACAGGCCGGCGACGAGGCTGAAGCCGTAGAAGTCGCTCGCGATATAGATCAGCAGCAGGCAGAGCGGAGCGAACTCGATCAAATTGGCGTGCGCGCGGATGGCGGCCAGCATCTCGGGATCGCCGCCGTCGCCGAGGTTGATCTTCTTCTTGCCCCTGAGGCGCGCGATATTCACGGTCAGGATCACCGCCAGCAGGCCGATCAGCCCGGCACAGACGAAAAACACAGGCATTGGCCGAAGCTCCCCCACTCGATTTGGCGGCATTGTATGGCGATATCGCCCAGAGACGAAATTTGGGGTGCAAGTGATGTGCCTCACCCCCTCACCCAACCTCTCCCCCCTAGCGGGGGAGAGGAGGAAGAGCTGAGTCATGTTCCTCTCCCCCGGAGGGGGAGAGACTAGGTGAGGGGGCGACGCTAGACCGGCCGCGCCGCCGTCTCGTAGCCGAACTTCTGGTCGAGTGCGGCGATTTCCTTGCGGAAGGCGATGCGGAGCGCGCTCTTGTCGCCCTCGTCCAGCCATGAGCCCTCGACCGAGTTCAGGCTGAATTTGCGGGCCATGTCGGGGCCCCAGCCGATCGATTCGAACAGGGTTGTGAAGCCGTGGCCGAGATTGGTCCCGAACATCGCCGGATCGTCGGTGTTGATCGTGACGTTGAGGCCGGCCTCGACCATGCGCCGGATGCGCTGCGGCCGATGGGGTCGGTTGTGGATCAGGCTGGTCCAGGCGCAGGGCGTGAAATACATCCCGTCGCGCCGCGCCTCGGCCATGACGAAGTCGGACGCCAGCATGTTGTAGCCGTGGTCGATGCGATCGCATCGGAGCACGTCGCGGCAGATCAGATAGTTGGTCGGCGGCGCTTCCAGGGGAGTCAGGTAGTCCTCGCAGCAATGGGCCGTGCGGCGGAGCCCGCCCTTGCGGGCGAGCGCATAGGCCTCGGCGAAAATGGCGGGAGGACCGACCCCTTCGTTGCCGTCCAGCCCGATGCCGATCACCAGCTCGTGGCGATGCGCGAGCGCGGTCTCCACGATCTCGACGGCCTGGGCGGGAGAGTTGATCGACCGATCGATGCAGCAGATCAGCCGGGCCGAGATGCCGAAGGCGCGGCCCACCCGCTCGACGCCGTCTGCCATGCCGGCCACCATCGACGGATAGTCGATGCCGTTGGGATAGAAGTAGTCGGGATTGAAGAAGAACTCGACGTGCCGCAGGTTGCCGTCTCGCCTGGCATCCTCGCAATACTCGTAGACCGCGCGGCTGAAATCCTCGGGCGTGCGCAGCACCGACGCGGTGAGGCGCAGGATCTCGAGGAAGCCGTTGAAATCGGGCCATTGGTAAAGCTGCTCCGCCGGCCGTGGCAGCGGCAAGCCGTAGTGCCTGGCCAGTTCGGCGACCGTGGTCGCGCGCAACGTGCCGGCGAGATGGCAATGCAGCTCGGCCTTGGGAATGCACCGCAGATACTCGTCGGCAACCGCCTTCGCCATGGCCGCGATCCTTACTTCTTGTCGATGTTGTAGAGCAGCATGACCGGCGACTTCAGCACGCCCTCGAGGTTGTTGCGCCACGCCGACGGCGTCGTGAACTGCGACAGCGGCAGGTAGAGCACCTGCTCGTAGGCGCGGATCTGGATTTCGGTGGCGATGGCCTTGCGCGCGGTCTCGTCCGGCGCGGTGGCGAATTTGAGCCGCAGCTCCTCGATCTTTTCGTCCTTCGGCCAGCCCCAGGCCGACGCCGGCGGACCGGAGGCCACCAGGAACGGATTGCTGAGGGGATTGCCCTGGTCGGGCACCGAGTTGGTCGTGTGCGCGAGGTTCCAGCCACCCTGCGCCACCGGCCCGGTGTTCAGCCGGCGCGTGGCGAAGGTCTGGAAGTCCATCGACACCATGTCGACCTTGAAGCCGAGATCGACCAGCACCTGGCGCGTGACGTTGCCCAGGGCCGCGATGCCCGGCGCGTTGGCGACATGCAGCATCACCAGAGGCGCCGACATGTCGACATTGGCGTCCTTCAGCATTGCCTTGGCGGCGGCCATGTCGCGGGCCGGGATGCCGACCTTGCTCTCATAGGGCATGCCGCAGCCGAACATGGCGGCGCAATCGGTCGCGAATTTCGGATCGCCCGCCACGACGCCGGCATACATCGTCCGGTCGATCGCCCGGGCGATGGCCTGCCGCACCTTCACGTCGTTGAAGGGGGGCTGCAGGTGGTTCATGCGCATGATGGCCTGGAAGCCGAACTTGCTCACGACTTCGGCCTTGGCGCCCGATTTGGCGTCGAACAGCGGCAGCAGGTCGGCCGGGACGCGCTCGAGATAGTCGACCTCGCCGCGGATCAGCGCGCTCACCTGGGTCTGCGCATCGGGCATGCCCAGCATCTCGATGCGATCCATCCTGGCGATCTTGGCACCCGAGGCCCAGTTGGGCGGCTCGCTGCGCGGCTTGTAGTCGGCGAACTTGTCGAGGACGATTTTTACGCCGGGTTCGTGCAGGTCGGCGCGGAATTTGTAGGGGCCGGAGCCCATGATCTCCTTTACCTGTTCGCTGCCCGGCGTCCTGGCGATGCGCTCCGGCATCATGAAGGGCACCGGTGCACCGATCTTGGCGAGGCTGTCGAGCACCAGCCCATAGGGCTCCTTCAGCACCAGCTTGATGGTGCCGGCGTCGGCGGCGTCGAGCGAGGCGATGAACCGGGTGAGCGTCTGGCCCATGCTGTCGCGCGACGCCCAGCGGCGGATCGAGGCGACGCAGTCCGCCGCCGTGACCGGCTGGCCATCGTGCCACTTCAGGCCGGGCCGCAAGACGAACGTATAGGTGAGCTTGTCGGGGCTGATCGTGTAGCTCTCGACCATCTGTGGCTTGGGCGTAAAAGTGTCGTCGACGGCGAACAACGTGTCGTAGATCAGGTAGCCCAGGTCGCGCGTCGTGAACGACGTGGTGAAATGCGGGTCGAGGACGCGGCTCAGCGTCTCGGGGGCCACGCGCAGCAGCGACTGCGCCTGCGCCGGAATGCCGGCAGCCAGCATCGCGCCGGCCATCAAGGCGAGACAAGTCCAGGCCCTGCGATTCGACATTAGTGCCCCCTTCGTTGCCCCGCGCCTGCGCAGCAAGCGCCATGCTACGTTAGCGGCGGCTGATCACAGCGTCGAGGGCAGCCACGAATCGGTCGAGCTCCTCCTCGGTGTTATAGACATGCACCGAGGCGCGCATGACGTTCAGCAGGCCGCGGCCCTTGAGATCGAGGCGCGACGAGAACTGCGTCGAGACGCTGACATTGATCGCCTGCGCACGCAGCGCCATTTTTAGCGCGTTGTGGTCGGCGCCCGCGACGGCGAAGGTCACGATGGCGCCGCGGACCTGGCCGAGGTCGGTCACGGTGACGCCCTTCAGCGGCGCAAGCCGTGCGCGCAGACCGTCGGCCAGGTGGCGCAGGCGCGCCCAGATCGCCTCCACGCCGAGCTCGTTCGCCTGGTCGGCGGCGACTTTCAGGCCGATGACGCCGGCGAAATAGCGTTCCCAGTTCTCGAAGCGCTTGGCGTCGCCCATCACCGTGTAGGCGTTGTCGTCGCTCCAGCGGGCGGCGTGATTGTCCAAAAACACCGGCTCGATGTGCGACGTGGTGCGCGCCTTTGCGTAGAGGAAGCCGGTGCCGCGCGGGCCACGCAGGTACTTGCGGCCGGTCATGGAGAGAAAATCGCAGCCGATCATGTTCACGTCGACCGGGAGCTGGCCGACCGACTGGCAGGCATCGAGCAGGTAGAGCACGCCGGCATCATTCGTGATCTTGCCGACCGCCTCGGCCGGCTGCACCAGGCCGCCCTGGGTCGGCACATGCGAGATCGACACCAGCTTCGTGCGCTTGTCGATCGCGCGTTCCAGCGCGCCGAGGTCGATCTGGCCATGCTTGTCGTCGGGCACGACGACCACCTCCGCGCCGGTCTTCTTCGCTACCTGCAGGTAGGAGATATAGTTGGACGAATATTCGCTGACGCAGGTCAGGATGCGGTCGCCCGGCTGGAAGTCGAGCGAATAGAAGGCCATGTCCCAGGCGCGCGTGGCGTTCTCGATGAAGGCGATCTCGCCCTCATGGGCGCCGATCAATCGGGCGACCGAGGGATAGAAGCCGTTCAGCGTATCGCGCGCCTTGTCGGCCGCCTCATAGCCGCCGATCTCGGCTTCCAGCCGCAGATGATCGAGCGTGGCGTCCAGCGTGCGCCGGCTGGGCAGCGCCGAGCCCGCGGCATTGAGATGCAGCACATGGGCGCAGCCCGGGGTTTCGGCGCGCAACCGGGTGATATCGAGGCTCACGTCGGGATTCCCCCTGTTGTATGATTCGGGTCATGTCGCTGTCGGACATCGTACGTCGTCTCGTCCTGCCTAAAGCCACTCCGGAGCCCGAGCAACTGACCATTGCTCATGCCGGCGATACGCTGCCGGTGACGTTCGTGCGTAGTGCCCGTGCCCGGCGCGCCTCGCTGCGTGTCGATGCCGCCCGGCGGCGCATCGTGCTGACGGCGCCGCCGCGCATGGCGCGCAGCACGGCGGTCGATTTCGCCCATGCCCAGGCGGGATGGATCGCGGCACGGCTAAAACGCCTGCCGGCGCACCGGCCGTTCGTCGACGGCGCCGAGGTGCCGCTGTTCGGCGCGCCGCACCGCATCCGCCATCGCGACGATCGCCGCGGGACGGTGTGGCGGGAGGGGTTCGAGATCCATGTCGCGGGCAAGTCTGAGCATCTGCCGCGCCGGCTGCGCGACTGGCTGACGGCGGAACTGAAAGCCCGGCTGGTGCCGCTGGTCCATGCCAAGGCGCAGAGCGTCGAGCGGCCGGTCAAGCGCATCACCGTGCGCGACAGCCGCTCGCGCTGGGGCAGCTGCGGGCCCGATGCGACGCTGTCGTTTTCCTGGCGGCTGGTGTTCGCCCCGCCCGAGGTGCTGGACTATCTGGTGGCGCACGAGGTCGCCCATCTCGTGCACCTGAACCACGGCCCGCGCTTCTGGGCCCTGGCCCGCACGCTCTGCGCTGTGCCGATCGAGGGACCGCAGAACTGGCTGAAGCGCAATGGCGAGGTCCTGCTGCAGTATGGTGGTTAGAGTCTTTCCGGCACAGTCCCGCGATTCGGGGCTGTGCCGGAAAGACTTCGGCGCTGTCCCACGGCCTGCCGCCAGACCCTTGAAACGGCACATGAATGGCGGTCTTGCGGCACACCTGCCCTCCAGTTGCGGCACATTCCGTGTGCCGCTGCTCGCTGCGGACGGCTTAGCCGAAACGGCCCGGATCGGCGCCCGCGAGCGCGCTCGCCAGGGCCTCGCCCTCCATCTGGCGGGCGATCAGCCGGCCGCTCGCGGTGGCCAACGTCAGGCCGAGATGCTGATGGCCGTAGCTGCAATAGACATTGGCCAGGCGCGGCGCGCGGCCGATGGCCGGCCGGTAGTCGGGCAGCGTCGGCCGCTCGCCGATCCAGCGGCTTTGCTCGGCGCCGCCGACGCCGGGGAAGATCGCCTTGAGATGTTTCAGCAGCAGGTCGGCGCGATGCCATGACGGCGGCTGGTGCGGGGCGGCGAGCTCGACGGTGCCGGCGATGCGCAGCCCTTCCTCCATCGGCGTGAAGAACAGGCCGCGCTCGGGCGGGCTGACCGGCAGGTCGAAGCGCACGTTGTCGGGCGCCACCATGACGTGATAGCCGCGCTCCGCCACCAGCGGCGCGTTGAAGCCCAGCAGGCGCGTCAGCTCGCCCGAGGCGCGGCCGGCGGCGATGACCACGGCCTTGGCCGGCAGGGTCTGGTCGGTGATCTGCACCGAGGTCACGCGATTGCCCCCATTGGCGCCCTCGCGGCCAAAGCCGCGCACGCGGCCGCGCAGGATGGTGCCGCCGTCGGCGGCGAAGCGCTCGGCCAGCGTCGCCACGACACGGTAGGGATTGATGGTGTGGGTGCCGTTCGGATAGTGGATGCCGCGCACGATGTGCGGGCTGAGGCCGGGCGCCAGTTCGCGCGCGCGGTCGCCGCTCACGACCTCAAACTCGGTGCCCTTGTTCATCTGCAGGCCGCGCATCTCGTCGGTGCCGAGGAACGCCGCCTCGCTTTCGTAGACGTAGAGGGCGCCGCGGGTCTGGAACAGCTCGCCCAGGCCCGAGGCCTGGATCTCGGCCTTCCAGGCGACGTCGGCTTCGAGCATCAGCGCCTTCAGCGCGTCCGTTCCCTTCTGCACTTCGGCCGGGCTCAACGACGCGCGGGCGAACCGCGCCATCCAGGGCAGCAGCCACGGCAGGCTGGGCGGGTGCAGGGTGAGGGGACCATCGCGGTCCATCAGCATCTGCGGGACCTTCTTCAGCGTCGCCGGCCGCGCCAGCGGGATCAGGCTGTCGAGGGAGAGAAACCCCGCGTTGCCGTAGGACGTCGCCCGGCCGGGCTCGGCGCTGTCGAGGAGGGTGACGCTATGGCCGGCGCGCTGCAGGGCGCGGGCGGCCGCGGTGCCGGCAATGCCGGCGCCAACAACGATGACGGGATCCTGATCGCTCATGCCCCGACGTTAGCATGACCCGTGCGGGAGCCGCGCGGCGCGTGGCAATTGATTTCGTGCCGTGAATGCTTATTTAGGGTCGCATGTCCCCACAATCCGACAGTTCCGCCAGCCCCGGCTGGCATGCCACGACCATTCTCTCGGTCCGCAAGGGCAATGAGGTGGTGATGGCCGGCGACGGCCAGGTCTCGATGGGCCAGACCATCGTCAAGGGCAACGCCAAGAAAGTCCGCCGCATCGGCAACGGCCAGATCGTGGCCGGCTTCGCCGGCGCCACGGCCGATGCCTTCACCCTCTTCGAGCGGCTGGAGGCGAAACTCGAACGCCATCCCGGCCAGCTCCTGCGTGCCGCCATCGAGCTCGCCAAGGACTGGCGCACCGACCGCTATCTGCGCCGGCTGGAGGCGATGATGGCCGTGGCCGACAAGGACGTGTCGCTGCTGCTGTCGGGCACCGGCGACGTGCTGGAGCCGGAAGGCGGCATCATCGCCATCGGCTCGGGCGGCAACTACGCGCTCTCCGCCGCGCGGGCGCTGATCGACATCGAGGGCATGGATGCCGAGGCAATCGCCCGCAAGGCGATGAAGATCGCCGGCGACATCTGCGTCTACACCAACCATAACCTCGTCATCGAGAAGCTCTGATCCCCCATGAGCAATGATTTTTCGCCGCGTGAGATCGTCTCCGAACTCGACAAGCACATCGTCGGCCAGCAGGACGCCAAGCGCGCGGTGGCCATTGCGCTGCGCAACCGCTGGCGCCGCCTGCAATTGCCCGAGGGCCTGCGTGAGGAAGTTCTGCCCAAGAACATCCTGATGATCGGCCCGACCGGCTGCGGCAAGACCGAGATCGCGCGCCGCCTGGCCAAGCTCGCCAACGCGCCGTTCCTGAAAGTCGAGGCGACCAAGTTCACCGAGGTGGGCTACGTCGGCCGCGACGTCGAGCAGATCGCGCGCGACCTGATGGAAGCCGCCATCGACATGACGCGCGAGCGCCTGCGCAAGGATGTGCGCGCCAAGGCCGAGATGGCCGCCGAGGACCGCGTGCTCGATGCCCTCTGCGGCCCCAATGCCAGCGAGGAAACGCGCCTGCGCTTCCGCCACAAGCTGCGCGGCGGCGAGCTCAACGATCGCGAGATCGAGGTCGAGGTCGCGGACTCCAGTTCGCCCATGCAGTTCGAAGTGCCCGGCCAGCCCGGCGGCTCGGTCGGCATGATCAATATCGGCGACATGCTGGGCAAGGCCTTCGGCGGCCGCACCAAGAAGCGCAAGATGACCGTGGCCGACAGCCATGCGGCGTTGCTGCGCGAGGAAAGCGACAAGCTGCTCGACCAGGAGCGCGTGGTGCGCGAGGCCCGCGAGTCGGTCGAGCAGAACGGCATCGTCTTCATCGACGAGATCGACAAGATCACGGCGCGCAGCGAGTTCCGCGGCGGCGGCGACGTGAGCCGCGAGGGCGTGCAGCGCGACCTGCTGCCGCTGATCGAGGGCACCACGGTGAACACCAAGCACGGTCCGGTGAAGACCGACCACGTGCTGTTCATCTGCTCCGGCGCGTTCCACATGTCCAAGCCCTCGGACATGCTGCCCGAGCTGCAGGGTCGGCTGCCGATCCGCGTCAGCCTGGCCTCGCTCGGCCAGGACGATTTCCGCCGCATCCTGACCGAGCCCGAGGCGAGCCTGGTGAAGCAGTACAAGGCGCTGCTGGCGACCGAGAAGGTCGACCTCGATTTCAAGGACGACGCCATCGACGAGCTGGCGCGGCTGTCGGCTGAGATCAACGAGACGGTCGAGAACATCGGTGCCAGGCGACTGCACACCGTGATGGAGAAGCTGCTCGAGGAGATCAGCTTCACCGCCTCGGACAAGCCCGGCCACAAGCTCGAGATCGACGCCGCCTACGTGCGTTCCCACGTGAGCGAGCTCGCCAAGAACACCGACCTCAGCAAGTTCGTCTTGTAGTCTAGAGGCAGTAGGCGGCGATCAGGTCGACGAGATAGGCCGGGCCGTTCAGGCCCCACAGCACGAACGACAAGGCAGTCGCGGCAACGACGACGGCGACGGCGCCCCACAGAAGCGCCGTTCGCCAGCCCGTCATCATGCCGGCTGCAGCGCCGCCGCCCGCGGCAGGCGCTGCTCGACGATCGGCCAATGCAGGGCCGCCGAGACGAAGCCGAGCACGATCGAGATCCACCACATCGTGTCGTAGTTGCCCTGCAGGTCGAACAGCAGGCCGCCGCCCCAGCCGCCAGCGAAGCTGCCGACCTGATGGCCGAAGAAGACGATGCCGTTCAGCATCGTGACATGCACCGGACCGAAGATGAAGCCGACCAGCGAAGTGGTGAGAGGCACGGTGCCCAGCCACAGGAAGCCCAGCGAGCCCGCGAAGATCAGCACCGAGGCCGCCGACAGCGGCGCGACCATGAAGCCCAGGAAGACCATCGATCGCAGCAGGTAGAGCAGGGTCAGCAGGTTCTTGCGCTTGTACCTGGCTCCCATTGAGCTCCACAGGATGGCGCCGGCGATATTGAACAGGCCGACCATGCCGATCGCCCAGCCGCCAAGCTCGACCGGCGTCAGGTTGATGCCGAACAGCGACAGGCTGATCCCCTTGTCGGAGATATAGGCCGGCAGATGGCCGCCGACGAAGGCGACGTGGAAGCCGCAGACGAAGTAGCCGGTCACCAGCAGCACATAGCTGCGCAGCCCGAACGCCTCGGAGAGCGCCTCGCGGGTCGTCTGCGAGCCGCCGCTGCCCTTCTTGGAGGCGGCGATCTCCTTGCGGTCATTCAGCCCGAGCGGCAGCACCATGATCAGGACGGCGAGGATCGTGAGCGCCCACATGGTTGGCCGCCAGTCGCCGAAATAGCTTTGTAGGACGGCCGCCAGCGGCACGATGAAGAACTGGCCGAACGAGCCGCCGGCCGAGCAGATGCCCACGGCCAGCGCCTGCTTGGCGGGCGGGGCCACACGCAGGATCACGCCCAGCACCGGCCCGAAGGTCGCGGCCGAGAGGCCGATACCGACCAGGACGTTGCCCAGGATCAGCATGGCGCTGGAATGCATGGTCGCCGTCACGATCATGCCCAAGACGTAGACCGCGCCGCCGCCGGCGATGGTCGGCGCCGAGCCGAAGCGGTCGGCCAGCCGGCCCGAGAAGGGCGCCACGGCCCCCATCAGCAGCATCGACACGGCGGTGCCGAACGAGAACAACTCGCGGCCGACGTGAAGCTCGGCGGACACGGGCTTCAGGAAGATGCCGAAGCTCTGGCGAACGCCGAGACCGATGGTCAGGACGAGGAAACCGCACCAGACGGCGGTCCAATAGGAACGGGTTGTCATGGGTCGCAACTTGCGGCCGCGTCCCCGCACTAGCAAGGCGTTCGGCCTGTCGCGTTCCATAGAATTACTTCATGCCGTCACAAGCTGAGATGTGGCAGAACCTCTCCATGGCGCGGCTGCTCCGGTACGCTCTGGCAGGATTGCTGTTGGCTTTGGCAGGAAACGCCATGGCCGCGCCCCGGCTGGAGCGTGAGCGTTGCACTTTCAAGCCGCCGCGCGGCGATCGCATCGAGTGCTTCGTGCTGATCGTCGCCGAAAATCGCGAGCTGCCGCAGGGCCGCGAGGTTCGTCTGAAGGTCGCCGTCCTGAAGGCCAAGCGCACGGCCGGCCTCGAACCGCTCGTCTATCTCTCGGGCGGACCAGGCGATGCGCCGCTGGTGGCGTCGACCCCGGGCGCCGATGCCCTGGCCGAAGGCGATTGGTGGAACGAGACGGCCAATATCCGCCGTCGCCGCGACGTCATTGTCATGAGCCAGCGCGGCGCCGGCGGATCGACGCCCAATCTCGACTGTTTCGACCCGCGCATCTCCCAGTCCGCCAAGGCCCGCCGGCGGGCGGTCACCGAGCAGCAGGAGCGCGACATCCTGCTGAGCTGCCGGGCCTCTCTCGAGCGGCGCAAGATCGACCTTTCGATGTATACGACGCCGGCGCTGGCCGACGACGTCGCCGACCTCGCGACCGCCTTTTCGCTGCCGCGGATCAATCTCTATGGCGTGTCCTACGGCACGCGCTGGGGACTCGAAGTGATGCGGCGGCATCCGGGACTGGTGCGCGCCGCGGTGCTGGACGGGGTCTATCCGCCGCAGGTGAACGGCGAGCAGAACGAGCCCGAGATCGTGCGTCGTGCCTTCGAGCGGCTCTATGCCGACTGCGCGGCGGATGCGGTCTGCCGCGAACGGCATCCGGCGGTTCGTGCGTTGATCGAAGGGGCGATCATGGCCGCCGAACGCACGCCGCTGCCACTGATCCTGCAGCTCGAGGACGGCGCCCAGCCGGCGCGGCTCGACGGCGCGAAGCTCCTCATGGTGCTGCTGCACATGATGCGCGAAGGCGAGGCGGCCCTCATTCCCGAAGCCGTGGCCGCCATCGGGCAGGGCGATCTCCGCCTGCTGCGCATGTTCGCCGAGGATCTCGAGAGCGCCGATGGCGGCCTGCTCGAGGAAAACGCCCAGCAGTTCGACGGTCTCTACAACAGCGTCGAATGCCGCGAGACCTGGGCGGCGGTCGACCGGGCGGCGCGCCGGCGGCAGATCGAGGCCAACGGCCTCTACAGTCTCAATGCCCGACAGAGCAAATCGCCGGCCTTCTGCCAGGCGTGGCGCGTGCCTCCCGCACCCGCCGCCGAGCGCCAGCCGGTGACATCGGAAGTTCCCACGCTGCTGCTGAGCGGCGGCTACGACTGGCTCACGCCGCCGGCGTGGGGCCGCGAGGCCGCCAAGTCGCTCACGTCGTCGCGCCATGTCGTTTTCCGGGCCCAGGGTCACGGCGTGGTTGTCCAGGATGTCTGCGCCGGGCGCCTGCGCGACAGCTTCATCGACGATCCGGACCCCAAGCGGGCGCTGCCCTGCCGGTCCGACACGCCGCTCAACTTCACCGCCGCCTATCAGCGTGCGCGAGACCTGCCGCCGGTCGAC
This sequence comes from Alphaproteobacteria bacterium, assembly GCA_947474005.1. GTDB lineage: Bacteria > Pseudomonadota > Alphaproteobacteria > Reyranellales > Reyranellaceae > Reyranella. The sequence continues at coordinate 16,247 of CANJHI010000082.1, forward strand.
AAGGAGTAGAACGAATGAATGAGGCGGTCAGGATGGACGCCCGCCTCATGAGCATGAGCGGGCGCGGGGGAGTAATTCGCCGCCCTGAGGAGGCCCGCGGTCCGGGATGACTACTTCAACAGTTTAGGCGCGGCATTTGCGTCGGGGTGGTGCGAAGGGTATTGTCGATCTCAATAATACACAAATATACAGTCAAATGGTTGTCGAAAGCCCAACCCTGCCACTGAACGACCGTCCGGGTTTCCGGGCGCTATTCATGCCCAAGCTCGTGTCCGTGCTGCGCGAGGGCTATGACGTCGCCGCCTTCCGCGCCGATGTCATCGCCGGACTCACCGTTGCTATCGTCGCCCTGCCGCTTTCCATGGCAATCGCCATCGCCTCGGGCTTCGGACCGGAACGCGGACTCTTCACCGCCATCGTCGGCGGCTTTCTCATTTCGGCGCTGGGCGGCAGCCGCTTCCAGGTCGGCGGACCGGCCGGCGCCTTCATCGTGCTGGTGGCCGCCGCCGTGGCGCGGCACGGCATCGACGGCGTGCTGCTTGCCACCATGATGGCCGGCGTCTTCCTCATGGCGGCAGGGTTCCTGCGGCTGGGCGACTACATCAAGTTCATCCCCTATCCGGTGACAGTGGGGTTTACCGCGGGCATCGCCGTCATCATCTTCGCCAGCCAGCTAAAGGATCTGTTTGGCCTGACGCTGCAGGGCAAGGAGCCCGGCGAGTTCATCGCCAAGCTCGAGGCCCTGGCGCCCGCGTTCGGGACCGTCAATCCGGCCACGGTTGGCCTCGCGGTGCTGACGATCGGCCTCATCGTCGGGCTGAAGAGACTGCGGCCGCATTGGCCCGGTCTGCTGATCGCCGTTGTCGCCGCCTCGCTCGCGACCTGGGCGCTCGGCCTGCCGGTCGAGACGATCGGCACGCGCTTCGGCGGCATCCCCTCGATGTTGCCCGCGCCCAGTCTCCCGGACATCACCTTCGCCAAGATGCAGGCGGTGCTGCCTGACGCCGTGGCCTTCGCGTTGCTGGGCGCTATCGAATCGCTGCTCTCCGCGGTCGTCGCCGACGGCATGACCGGTCGCCGCCATCGCTCGAACTGCGAGCTGGTGGCCCAGGGCGTGGCCAACATCGGCTCCGCCCTGTTCGGCGGCATCTGTGCCACCGGCACGATCGCACGCACCGCCACCAACGTGCGCGCCGGCGCCCGCAGTCCGATCGCCGGCATGCTGCACTCGGGCTTTCTCCTGCTGTTCATGCTGCTTGCGGCGCCTCTCGCCTCGCTCATTCCACTGGCGGCGCTGGCCGGGGTGCTCACGATCGTGGCCTGGAACATGGCCGAGAAACACGAGTTCCTGACCCTGCTGCGCAGTTCGCGCGGCGACGCTGTCGTGCTGCTGGCCACCTTCCTGCTGACGATCTTCCGCGACCTTACCGAGGGCATCGTCGTGGGCTTCGCCCTGGGCGCGGTATTGTTCATCAACCGCATGGCCACCACGACCGGCATCGAGGAGCATGCGCCCCTCATTCCGCCGGATCGTGCCGACGATGCGGATCCACGGGGTCCCTACGATCCCGGTCTGGCGACGGACAGCAAGGTCGTGGTCTATCGCCTCTCCGGCGCCTTCTTCTTCGGCGCGGCCTCGACCGTGGGCGCGGTGCTCGACCGGATCGCCGACCAGCGCAAGGCCTTCGTGATCGACTTCGCCGCCGTTCCCTTCGTCGATTCGACGGCGGCGAACGTCATCGCCGGCATCGGCCGCAAGGCCGAGCGCCATGGCGTGCGCCTGTTCGTCACCGGCGCGTCGTCGTCCGTGCGCCGCGCCCTGCTGCTGGCCGGCGCGCGTCGGCCGCGGGTCCGCTATCTGCCGCACATCGATGACGCCGTGCGCGAAGCGCACAGGCTTTAGCCTGGGCTAGGCTCCACGCCCCTTCTGACTTTCGAAGTAGGCGACCTTGCGCGCGCGCATGACCTCGCCCAGCGGGCGGTGGGCGGCGAGACCGGCACAGGGATCGAAGCTGGCCACCTCGGCCTCGGCCGCCGCGGCGTCGACGCCCTGCTGCGGCAGGGTGAGACGCGCCACCGTGACCACCGGAGTCTCGGCATCCGGCCACGACCGCGAGGCATCCTCGATCGGCGTCGTCGCCTCGTCGACGAAGAACTGCAATTCCAGGTCCCAATGCAGCGGACCCACCGCCAGCCGCTCGCGCATGTCCTCGGCGATGTCCTTGGAGCGGGCCTGCGGCGGCGGGCTGCCGACCGGTTTTAGCCGGACACGCACGGCATAGGGGCCGCAGCACAGCGGCGACACGGTGTTGAACCTCTCCCCGGCGAAGCCGTTGAATTTCTTGCCCAGCGCCGTGAACAGGGTGCGCAGGCGGGCGAAGCCCCCGACAGGGCCATGGGCCTTGAAGAGATGGAGGATGCCGGGCAGCGGCCCCGACGTCGCCGCCTCGATGAAGTCGACGAACTCGCGGCTGTCGGGCGAGCTGAAGTGATCCTGGTTGATCATCAGGAAATCCTGGTGATCGGTCGTGCCGCCCAGCGTGCTTTCGCCCGCGACGTCGAGGACCTTGAGGGCAAAACCCCGGATGTCGGGCAACCTGTTGGCCTGCACATCCGGCCCGCCATTGGACAGCCGCACCAGCACGCGATGCCGGCCGGGCCGGGCGAACAGGCCGTGGCGTGCGTGGTCGGGCAGGCCGTCGAGCACCTCGAGCGTGCCGGTGGCGGCCACGAGCTGCTTGCGATGGAGCGCTCGGCCCGTGCCGAATTTCTTCGACTTGACGCGTTGCAGCTTGCCGATCACCTCGGCGACCCGCGCGAGATGCGCCTCCTCATCTGGCGCGATCTGCTCGCACCACCCGATACTGGGCTGTTTCATCGCTCCCCCTTCACGACGCGTGTCTCGTCGCCCATGATGAAGCATGGCCGACACCGTTGCGATCTCCGACTCCACGCTCAGTGCCCAGATCTCTCCCTTGGGTGCCGAGCTTGTACGTCTGCAGGACCGCGACGGACGGGACCTGCTGTGGGATGGCAACCCCGCCGTCTGGAACGGTCGTTCGCCGTTGCTGTTTCCCATCGTCGGCGAGGCGATGGGGAACCGGATCACGGTCGCGGGACGCGCGTACGAGATCGGACGCCATGGCTTTGCCCGCACCGCGACGTTTGTGCTGGTCTCGTCCGATACAGCACACTGCACGTGGCGGCTGGACGCGAGCGAGGCGACGCGGCGCCAGTATCCGTTCGAGTTCCGCCTCGACGTCACCTACACGATCGAAGCCGGCGCGCTGTACATGAGCGCCGAGGTGACGAACGCCGGCGATGGCGTCATGCCGGCCGCCTTCGGTTTCCATCCGGCGCTGCGCTGGCCCTTGCCTTACGGCAAGCTGCGCGCGGCGCACGAGATCGTCTTCGAACAGGAAGAGCCGGCACCAATCCGCCGGCCCATCGACGGTCTGCTCAGTTCGGCGCGGTATCCGACGCCGGTGCGTGGTCGTCGCCTGGCCTTGGACGACAGCCTGTTCGAGGACGGCGCCATCGTCTTCGACACGCTCACGAGCCGCAGCCTCGTCTATGGTGACGCGGTGCGCGTCTCCTTTCCGCGCATGCCCCACCTCGGAATCTGGACGAAGCCCGGCGCGGGCTACGTCTGCATCGAACCCTGGCAGGGCTATGCCAGCCCGGAAGATTTCGACGGCGAGCTGGCCGACAAGCCCGGCATGGTCTCGATCGCGCCAGGGGCGACCGAGACCTTCGCGATGTCGATGGGCCTGATCGACTCACCGTAACGCGGTGGTGAGCGCCGATGTGCTGCGCCACATCTGCTTCTGGCAGATGAACAGCACGCAGCCCTCGATCGCCAGCGTATCGGCGGCGGTCTGGCGTACGGTCGCACGGTAGGTCTGACCGTCCTCGGGATTGTAGATCCGCCCCTCCCAGCCGCCTTTCGACGACTGCGTCAGCCCGGAAAGTATCGACAGCCCGACCAACGGCCTCGCACGCAAGCTTGTATCGGCATTCTGGGCGTCAAGGCGCGGCCGGCCTTTCTCGTCGACCGCGTCCCACAGCCAGCGGATCGTACCGCAAAGACCCGATGTGCCGCTGCAGGGGGCGAGTTCGACGATGGCGGCGGCGCCTGGTGTCATCCAGCGCCCGGCCAGGCCCTCGTCGGCCTGGGCCGGGTCGACGGCGAGGAGAAGCCCGCCAACCAGAACGCTTGCGGCGATCGCGCGCGCGATAGCGTTGCCGGCGCCGACCGGCGCGGGAACGGCCACGCCGGGCGAGACGATCGCTTTGAACTTGGCGCCATAGTCGGGATGCTCGGTGCCCATCGCCAGATCCCACCAGCGGAAGTAGAGGCCGTAGTTGTAACGGCCGGCCTCGTGATGGAGATCGTGATGGGTCGTGGTGTTGTTCCAGCCCAACCAGCGACCCGGTCCGAAAGCGGCGGAATGCACCTCGGCGCCGGCATGCCCCATGACGTTGCGCAGGATCTGCACGATGCCGAAGGCGAGCAGGCCGAGGCCATGCATCGGCACGACGAGGAGGAACAGCGGCACGAAGGCGGCGTGTACGACCGCCTCCGGGACCGCGAAGGAATAGGCCGCCCACGGCGTCGGCGTGCGCGACAGATGGTGCGTGCGATGGAACAGCCCGAACAGGCGGCGGTGATGCATCGCGCGGTGGGCCCAGTAGAAATAGGTGTCGTGGGCCACCAGCATCAGGGCGAGGGACAGCACGAGATAGAGCGGTCCGGCATGGCTAAAGCCCTTGTAGATCGTGATCCAGCCCTGGTGGTCGCCCACCGCGACGATCGCGCCCAGCAGAGAGAAAATGAAAGCCGTGCGCAGCGAGGCCAGGATCTCGCGCCGCCTCTGGCCCGGGATGGGATCGCGAGGCTGCAATTTGCGCCGGGCCAGTCCTGCCCGCCAGAACAGGGCGAGGATGGCGGCCATCAGTGTGGCGCCCACGAGGTAGCGGGCGGTATCCATGGCCCAGACCGTGGGCCAGGCAGACAGGTAGACGTGCAACAGTTCGTTCATCGGTCGCCCCTCCATCAGGCGTGCCCGATGATTAGGAGGACGCGGCGGCCGGATCGCGCCGAAGCTGAAAATCGGCGGCTATTGGTGAAAAACGGCTCGCCGATTCCGGAATCGGCGAGAAATCAGGGCCCGTTGCGGCTTTCGGCGGCCTTGCGGAACTCCGTCGGCGTCATGCCGGTGTCGCCCTTGAAGGCCCGGTTGAAGGGACCCAGCGACTGGAAGCCCGAGTCGAGGGCGATGGTCAGGATCGGGACCTCGGCCTGGGTCGGATCGGCCAGGGCCTGCTTGGCGTCGGCCAGCCGATGGCGGTTCAGGTACTCGTTGAAGTTCCGGTGGCCCAGCCCCCGGTTGATGGCACGGCGCAGCCGGTACTCGGGCAGGCCGAGCTTGCCTGCCAGGACGCCAATGGTGAGGCCTTCCTGCCGGTAGAGCCGGTCGACCGCCATCAGGCGATCGAGGGTGGCGAGCAGCGCGGGATCGGCGGGCTCGTCTTCCGGCGATGCAGCGGCGGCAGCGGGCGCGGCCGCGACGACGGCGGGCCCGCCGAGGACCGAGTCGAGGTCTGCCTGCAGGAGAAGCATCGCGATGATGGCGGCAATCGCGGCCAGCGCCGCCGCGTTCAGGACATGAAACACCTTCGGCACCTGGTCGGGGCCAAACACAAGCTCGACCGTGACGGAGACCGAGATGTGCAGGGCCACGGCAATCAGGATGAACAGGCGCAGGCGCCGCCGCCCTTCGACCAGATCGCTGCCCCAGCCACGCACCGTCTGCACCAGGGCCAGCAACGCCAGCAGGATGACCGCGACGCGCACCACCACACCCACCAGCCAGTGCGCCGTGAAGCCGGCGCCGAACACATGGGCCAGCGGCCAGACGATAAGGCCCGCCCATACCAGCGCATGCCAGGGTTTTAACCGAAACGAATCGTCGAACAGGGCGCGTGCGAACAGCCAGAAGACGGCGGCATTGCCGGTGCA
>CANJHI010000083.1 GCA_947474005.1 Alphaproteobacteria bacterium
GCACCACAGCGACCGGATCTGCGCCCCTCGCCGCTCGCGCCTGCTCCGCAGCGGCCACCAGCCGCCGCCCCGTCGGCGGAGCCATCGCCCCATCCCTTCGTCAATCCCGCCGACGCTTTCGCCAAGGCGCGACTGGCCGATAACTATCTCGGGCAAATCGCCCGCAAGATCGTGGGCTATCACTATTATGCCAACACGAATGTGAGACAGGGCGTCTCCGTGGTGCGGATTGTCATCGCGCGGGACGGCAGACTGGTCGGCGCCGAAATCATCCGGTCGAGCGGTGTGCCGGAATTCGACCGCGGCGTTCTCGCCGGCGTTCGAGCGGGCGCGCCCTACACGCCGCTGCCGCCCGAGATCAAGGGCGAGAGCGCCAGCTTCGACCTGCCGCTGGTCTCCACAAACCGCTAACGACCGGCGGCCTGCCTAAGCGGCTTGTGTTCGCGATCAGGCGAAGCCTATCATCGACCGACAAATGGCCCTGGAAGCCTCGACACTTCTTTTCGTCGGCATCTTCGTGAGGCTGGCCGCTGCCGGCGTGGCACTGCTCGCCTGGTATCATCACCGCGAGGTGGTTTGCCTGCTCGGCTGGTCGCTGGCGATGGTGCTGAGCGCTCTTGCCATGGCCGTGGGTTCGCTCCGCGGAGCAGACAACGCGCTGCACCTCACCTTGATGGCCAATGTCACGTTCGTCATCGGCTATGGCCTGATGTGGACGAGCATGCGCCGCTTCAACGACGACCGTCTGAGGCCGGTCGACCAGCTGATCGGCGTGCTCGCGACCACCGGCGCCTTCATCGTGCTGTTCGCGCTGGCGTGGTGGTTCGATGCGCCGCGAAGAGGCTTCTCGGCCCTGTTCTCACTCTTCATAGCCGGCCTGACCTTGGCCGCGGCGTGGGAGACCTGGCGTGGCTTCGCGCGCGACGGGCTCCGCAGCCGCCATATCGCCGGCATGGCCCTCGCCTGTATTGCCGCAACGCGCCTGATCCGGTTGGCGCTGATTGGACTGCAGATGACCGGCGCCGTTTCGCCGGCCACAGGCGAACTCGTGCAGAGCTTCACGCTCTACTTCAACATCGCTTTCCTGCTGGCGGCGACCTTCGGCCTGATCCTCATGGCGCAGGAATGGGTCGACAGCCGCTCGGCCCGGCCGGAGGCTTCTCGCCCTGGGCCAGGCTGAGGCCCTTGACGATGCAGGGAAGCGCGGCACACTCCACCATCGCCCGATATCTTTATCTTCCTGTGCACCAGGTTTCCGGAGAAAGACAATGATCACGACCCTCGAGAAGCTCGGTACCGACATTCGCGCAGCGCTGAAGGCTGATCCTGGAACCGCCGGCAAGCAGGCCATCTGCACGCTGGTGGAGAAGGTTCTGCATGACGAGGCGTTCATTGCCGAGCACCTGACGCCCGAGCAGTGCAAGCCGCGCAAGGTGCTCTACGAGGATCCGGAGCTGGGTTTCTGCATCTGCGGCCACGTCTACGAGAAGCCGGCGCATGGCGCGCCGCACGATCACGGCCCGAGCTGGGCGATCTACGGCCTCGCGGTCGGCGACACCGAGATGACCGACTGGCGCGTCGTGCAGAAAGGCGAGGGAGCTACCCCCACCTTGGTGGCGCCGGAGAAATCCTACGTGATGCGGCCGGGCGACGCCCATTTCTATGACATCGGCGTCGTCCACTCGCCCAAGCGCGATGGGCTCACCAAGCTGGTGCGCATCGAGGGCGAGAACCTGGACAATATCAAGCGCTCGAACATCAAGGCCGCCTGAGGCCGCGCGAGAGCCGGACCGGGACGAACAGCCCGGTCCGGCAGTTGCGTCACGCGGCCCGGATGAGGCCGAGCTGCGTCAGCGCGGTCACGCCGTCGTCGAGACCGATTTCCTCGGCGACCTTGCCGTTCTCGATACGGAGCACGGTGGTGCCCGTGAAGCGCATTTTGCGGCCCGACGCCGCCGGCAGCGCGCCAGCGAGGAAATCGTCGAAGGCGGGGCCGGTGTGCGTGCCGCCGCCGATCCAGCGGCCGACGACATGATCGCCCTCGGCGATGAGATCGGCGGCGCCGCCGAAGCTGAGATCGGGGAAGGCCGCCCGGAATCCAGTCATGAAATCCAGTACGTCGGCACACCCGCGGCGCGGCGCATGCAGTGAATACTGCAGAAGCATGTCAGGCGCCGCGAGCTGTTCGACCACCTTGGGATTCCAGGGGTTGCCCCAGAACCCCGCGAACCAGCGACCGACGATTTCCTTGTTTTCCTGTTCCCTGGACATGGTCGAAACTCCTTCATGTTGTTGCCGTGAGGGCGGTGTAGGCCACGAAGGTTCGGGGTAATATCCGCCTGCCGCCTTGAATTTGGAGAACGCCATGAGCGATGTCGCGGAACTTCCTCCTCCCAGTGTCGTGCTGGTCGAGGACAGCGAGGCCGGGCCGTTTGCCGAGACGGTGCGCAGCGGCGCGCATGTCCTGCCTGCCGACGAACCGGCAGCCAATGGCGGCAACGACACCGGCCCGGATCCCTACGGCTATCTGCTCGCAGCCCTAGGTGCTTGCACCGCGATGACGCTGCGCATGTACGCACGCCAGAAGAAGTGGCCGCTGCAGAAGGTCAGGGTGGTGCTGAAGCATGACAAAATCTACGCGACCGACTGCGCGACCTGCGAGACCAAGGAGGGCAAGGTCGACCGGATCGAGCGCTGGATCGAACTCGACGGACCGCTCAGCGACGACCAGCAAAAGCGGCTTCTGGAGATCGCCGATCGCTGTCCGGTGCACCGGACCTTGACCTCGGAGATCGTGATCACGACGCGGCTCGAGGGTGTGCGCTGAGGCCCGGGCGCCCTACTCCAGCACCTTCGGTACCTTGTAGAGCGGAAATCCGTTGAACGGCTTGGACCGGTCGTGGTCCGGCACTTCGTAGAAGCTCGACTTGCCGTAGTTGTGCAGGCCGCCGTCGACACGTAGCGAGATGCCGGTGACGTAGGCCGCGGCGTCGCTCAGCAGATAGACGATGGCGCCCGCGATCTCCGATTCGGTGCCGTGGCGCTTGAGTGGGATGCGCTTTTTCACGCCGCGCAGCACGTCGTGGGCACGCTCGGGGTAGCGGTCGAACCCCGACGAGGCGATGAAGCCCGGGATGACGGAATTGATGCGCACGCCCGCATGCGCCCATTCGACCGAGGCGGTGTAGGTGAAGTTGGTTTGCCCGGCGCGCGCGGCGCCATTGTGGCCCATGCCGGGCATGCCGAGCTCGAAGTCGGCGCCGACGTTCACGATGGCGCCGCCGTTGTGCTCCATCCAGCCGAGATAGACCGCCTTCGAGACCAGGAAGGTCGCCGTCATGTTGTTGGCGACGACGGCGTTCCAGCCGTTGAGCGAGATGTCCTTGAGCTGGGCGGGAAACTGTCCGCCGGCATTGTTCACGAGACCGTCGATGCGGCCGCCCCAGGCGAGCACGCCGGCGATGGCCGCCTTCACCTGCGCCTCGTCGCGCAGGTCGGCCGCGAAGGTGAAGGTCTCGGGATCGCCGAGCTCCCGCTTCACCTGGTCGAGCTTTTCCGGGGTGCGCCCGATCAGGGCGAGGCGCGCGCCGAGCGACTTCAGCTCGTGGGCAGTGCAGCGGCCGAGGCCCGAGCCACCACCGGTGACGATGATCGTGCGTCCGGCGAACAGGTTCGGGCGAAACACCGAGTCGTAGTTCATGGGATGGCAGAGTCGCGCATGGCAAGGCGGCCGAGATGGCGCTGCAGGAGACGCATGAGGGCGAAGCCCGCCTGCAGGGTCACGCCGAAGAACAGGATGCCGATGGCGAAGAGCACGAGCTTGTCGCCGAGCGCCGGCAGCAGCACGGCCTCGCGCAGGATCACCGCGATGCCTTCGGTGACGCCGATCGCCGCCCCGGCGCTGGACGACATCACCAGCACGAAGAAGGCGCGCGTGACGTTGGGCAGGAACTGCAACGCGCCCAGCGGCGAGCCGGCGCGCAGCTGCTTCAGCGCCTCGGCGCCGTTGTCGGCCACGTAGGATGCCGAATAGGGCACCAGCGACAGCGCCACGATCATGAGCGGTGACGGCGTGACGCCAACGCCGAAGAGCGTGGCGTCGCGCGGAATGATGTTCAGCAGAAAGAACATGACGACGAAGGTGGGTGCCGCCCGCATCAGGCCGATCAGGGTGGTGGCGACGCCCCCCACGGCGCCTCCGCCCAGCCGGCCGAGCGCCAGCAGGCCGCCGAACGCCAGACCGATCACCAGCGCTATGGCTGCAATCTCGAAATTGACCACCATGCCCGCGAGCAGATCGCGGAAGAAGTCGGGCGGGATATGCAAGCCCATCATGCCGCCACCTGCCGGTGCTCGAGCCAGGACCGGAGCTTGCCGCACAACCAGACCACGACCACAACCACGGCAACGTAGAAGACCAGCAGCAGCGTATAGGTGGTGGCGCGACCGCTGGCGAAGGAGGTGATGTCGGTAAGCGCACTCAGAAGCTCGGGGGCGCCGATGAAGCTCGCGATCGGTGTGCCCTTGGCGGCATTGATGAGGAACGACACGATCTGCGTCGCCGAGCGGCTGACGGCGCGGCCGAACAGCTCCGTCGTCGGGATCCCCCCCGCTCCCTGGGCGCTACCGCGCTCGGTCCGCAGCGTGTGCATGGCCTCGGCGATGGCCTGACCCGCATTGCTACCGTTCATCAGGCCCAGCGCCACGATCGCGGCGCCGATCGCCACGGCGGAGGAATAGGGAAAGATCGCCTGCGCCACGGCGGCGGCGATGACCAGCGTGAGCACCACCGGCGATGACTGCAGAACGATGGTGCCGGCGCGCGCCGGCCATCGCAGCACAAACGAGCGCGAACTCTGCAAGGCGCCCAGCACCATGGCGAACAGCAGCGTTGCCACGAGCGCTCCCGCGACCAGGATGAGCGAATTCAGGATGCCGTCCTTGAACAGGGACCAGGCTGGCATCGTCTTGAACATCGGCAACGAAAAATCGACGCCGGTGCGCGCCTCGATCCAATCCTCGACCGCCGTCGCACGCCCGGCGAAGGGTGTCGGCTGGAGATCGGCGTCGAGCGCAGGGAGCACACAGGCCGGGTTGGTGCCGCCCGTATCTGTGTTGCACTCTGGTCTGTTCCAGACGGCCTGCTGACGTTCGAGAAAGCCGGTGCCGACACGATTGGCGCGGGCGATGCCGAGGAAGGTGCCATCACGGTGGAAGATCTGGCTCGTGAGATCGAGCGCCCGGGCCAGGCGGTCGCTGCCGGTCCGCGCGACTGCCATGCCCCAGGGTACCTGGGCGAAGCCGAATTTCTGCTCGAAGTTCTTGGCGAAGCCGGGGTCGGTGAAATAGTAGGCGAAGAAGCTGTCGTCCTGCGCCGCCAGCGTGCAGGTCTCGTCCTTCAGGCGGTCGGGCAGGACGCCCGCCTCGTCGAACAGCATCAGGCGCACGTTGTGCGAGACGATCTGGGCGTTCGAGCCGTTACCAATGGTCACGCAGATGGTGCGGCTGGCGACGTCCGGCCAGCCCTTCACCGCGAGCGCGCGCGGGCCCACGACGGCGGTCTCGGACTGGTAGTAGTGCGGGCGGATGAAGCGAACCTGGCCGTCGCGCTGGGTATTGTGGCCCATGGTCGCGATCGCGAGATCGATACGATCCTCGGCGAGTAGTGGAATCCGGCTGGCGGCATTGACACGCGTGAAGACCGGCTCGACACCCAGATGCTTGGCGACGGCGCGCCCCACGTCGACGTCGTAGCCCGAACGGGCCTCGCCCTCGCGCGTGCCGAACAGCGGATAGTATTCGCGAATGCCCGTGCGCAACCGGCTCTCGCAGAAAATCCGGACGAGACGGTCGAGATGCGGCGCCGCACAGGCGCCGGGTACCGCGGCCTCGGCGCGCGCATCTTCGACCAGCTTGGCGAGCGCGGCATCGGGCGTCTCCGCGGTCGCAATCAGGGGAAATGTCGCCATGGCACCGGCAAGGATGCCGGCCAGCGCGAGCCGCAGAATCCGCCATGCCCGCATCTCAGTCTGCGCCTTCGACTGCCGGGCCGATTTCGACAATGTGCAGCTCGCCAAAAGTATAGGGGCCGTAGCGATGGATCGTGCGTCCGTCCTCGGCGCGCAGAACCTCGACGGTCATTTGCGCAAGCTTCTCGGGCGAGATGTAGACCAGGGTCGTGAGTGCGACACGAAGAGAAAAACCACCAGCGGCTGCCAGATCGCGCGACCGCCCGAGGTCGTCGAAGGCGTTGTGCGTGATGATGGCCCGGCCGCCTGGAGCAAGATGGTCGGCCAGGCCCTTGAGGAAGGGATCGAGCAAGCTGCGTCCGTCGGCGCCGCCGGCGCTCCACGTCGGCAGCCGGCCACCTATTTCGACGGGCTGCATCGGAAAGTGCGGGAGATTGGCGACGATCATGTCGAAGCGTCGGCCTGCCACGGGCTGCCACATGTCGCCGCAATGCAATTCCGAGATGCCGCCATGGCCAAGTTCCTCGAGCAGTTGAGTACTGGCAGAGATGGCGTTGGCCTCGATGTCGATTCCGCAGAGTTGCGCGGCACCCATGGCCCCTACTGCCGCCAGCACCGCACCGCTGCCACAGCCGACCTCAAGCACGCGAGCACCGCGGATCCGTCCGGCGTGGCCGCGCAACACCTGGATCAGTGCAGATGTATATTCGCTGGGACGCAATGTTGGGACCACCACAGGCGGCAGAGGGATCACGACAGATCTAGAGGCGGGCAAGGGAGCCTCTGCGCGTAGCATCGGTCACGGGCGGCGCGGCGAGTCGTTTCGTCATTTCGGCGGCGACCGGATCATTCGGAAAGTCGACCAGGATTTGGCGATAGCGTTCCAACGCCGCGACGGAGTCTCCCGCGGCGGCCGCGTCGTGGGCCAGGCGGGTCCGACGGCACAACTCGATCGACCGCGCATCGGGTTCGAGTTCCGACTCGACGCCGAATACGCCGACCAGTTCGTAGATCGGAACCAGGCCCCGGCGGCCTTTTACGGCAACATCATCGATCGGCCGCACGCACAGGCGCTCGCCAGCTTCCTTGAAGACGCTGTGGCTGATGCAGATGCGGGTGCCATATTCCTTGTTGATGCCTTCGAGCCGCGACGCGACGTTCACGCCGTCGCCCATTACCGTATAGCTCATCCTTTCCTTGGAGCCGATATTGCCGACGAGCACGGCGTCGGAATGAATACCGATCCGAACCCGCATTGGCTTGGTGCCCTCCTCCCGCCATTTCTCGTTCAGGGCATCCATCGCGCGCTGGATGCGGAGCGCTGCGAGACAGGACTGCAAGGCGTGATCGTCAAGCAGTGCCGGCGCGCCCCAGAAGGCCATCACACCATCGCCGATGAACTTGTCGATCGTCCCGGACGCTTGATTGACTTCGTTGGTGACGATCTCGAGATATTTCGACACCCTGAGCAACAGCTCCTGCGCCGGCACTTCCTCGGAAAGGGTCGAAAAAGCCTCGATGTCGGAGAAGAAGACGGTCAGAAACCGGCTGTGACCGCCGAGTTCGAGCTTCTGCTCGGAATGCAGAAGCTGGGTGACCAGGCCCACCGGCACAAAAGAGGCAAAAGACTTTACCGTCGAGTCGAGCGTTTCGATAGCCCGGGAAAGGACCGATATTTCCTTGATTGGCGATACAATCGTCGGCAGATCGTCCTTTCCGGAAAGCCCCTGGATCACGCCGACCTTGCCGGCAAGCCGCTCGAGCGGCGAGGAGATGGCGCCGGTCAGGAAATAAATGATGACGATCTGCAGCAAGAGAGCCGCCAATCCCAAAGCGAGCAGACGCTGATTGTTGGCCTCGAATTCGCCAGTGAAGTCGCTGATCGGCGCCACGACGAAAAGTTGCCAGCGGGGGCCAAACTCGGGGGCAAAGGCAGACAGCCTGGCGACGTATTCCTGCCCATCTCGCCGGAACGAGTAGAGCTTGTCGGTTGCGCGAGGCCGCGCGCCGAACGCTGCCGCGGGCAGCAGGTTATCGAGCGACGAGATGTGCCGAAGCGAGACCCGGCCATTCTCGTTGGCGTAGGTCCTGGACAAGTCGGATGCCGCCAGCACCCTGCCCTGCGGGTCGAGGATATAGCTCAACGCTCCTGGACTTATTTTGCGCTCGGCGAGATACTGCGACAGGCCATCCAGTGTGATATCGGCCGCTGCCACACCACTCACCTTGCCGTCGGCGCGAAACGGCGCCGCCACCGTAAAACCGATCAGACCCAGGGCAGCGAAGACGTCGGGCTCTGTGATCATGATCGACCCAGTCTGACTCGCACTGCGGTACCAGCCCCGGGTGCGCGGATCGTAGGTCGTGTTCAGCGAGAAGCCACCAACTTCCTTTTCGCTGGCATCGAGGAAGACGTAGTAGTCGCGCGTGGGCGACTCCTTGGCTTGGTCCTTCGACCGCTCGACGACGCGGGAGGCATAGATGGCGTCATCCGGTGGCAGCTTGCCCTGGATCTCGACAGTGGGATCGATGCGGCGCGCCTGACGAAACGCCCCGGTCTCCAAGCCGACATAGACACTGACGATCTTGCGACTATGGACCAGGACGGCCTGGAAATAGTCTATCGACCGATCCTCGGCGAAGATTCCGGGATAGGTGCTGCCGAGCGCTGCCACGGAGCGGATGAGCGACTTTATGGGATTGATGTCGCCCTGAATGTTGGCGATGGCCTCGGTACTGAACCGGTCAACGAGCTCATTGGCATCTTCCCGTGCGATCCGGTCGTTCGAAAAGTATGTGATCGCAATGATCGTCAGGGACACCGGCACGGTGAGCACGACAAACAACATCAGGATGCTGGGCTTCAGCCGCCATTTTTTCCCGAAGATGGAGCTCATGCGCCAAGTATCTCGACAGTCACGAGGCTATTCCCGCGGCGGGAGCGCACGGATCATCCTCGGAGGCAGGGGATACAAGGTAAATGAAAGATGATTCACCGTCCATCGGCCCCATTCGACCCCATGCACGGTTCTGGCCATCCGAAAGAGCGCTAAAGAGTGCACCCTTTCTTCCTGGCGCCTTCGGCGATCGCGATCCGGATATCGCGCAGCTCAGCCAGGTTTTCCTGGGCATCGGAAGTGTCGTCCCAAGTGAAGAAGCCGAAGCCCAGGACCGCGAAAGCGGCAAGACCGGCGACGTTGGCCGCCGCCGTGCCGGCGTTGGATTGCCGGATCTGGGCCTCCGCCGCCTTCTCCGCGGCCGAATAGTTCGTGTATTCCCTGACGATTTCCTCGCAGCTCGCTGCATCGATGAGCTTCTGATCCTCCGGATCGATGCGCGACCATGCATTGTGCCCGAACAGGATCAGGGCAACGGCAAGCGGCAGGCCGATGAGCAATCTTGTGGGGCGCGGCATGGAAACCTCGCGGTCAGAGGACGCGGAGACCGTGACGACTGGCCGTCAATTTCCCCGGATCTGGCGGCCCCGTCAATCGGCGGCAGACCTATTCGATCCTGATCCCGGCGGCCTGCACCACCTCGACCCACTTGGCCTGCTCGGCCCGCAGGAAGGCCGCCAGCTCGGCCGGCGTCGAGCCGATCGTCTGGGCGCCCAGGTCGGCGAACTTGGCCCTGATGTCATCCTGCCGAAGGATCTTCACCATCTCTGCATTGAGGCGATCGATCGCGGCCGGTGGCGTGCCGGCGGGTGCCAGCAGCGCATTCCACTCCGAGATTTCGCAGCCGGTCACACCGGCCTCGGCCATGGTCGGAACCTCCGGCGCGGCCGGCGAGCGTTGTGCGCTGGTGACGGCGAGCGCTCTCACCCGGCCCGAACGTGCCTGCGGCAGGGCCGAACTCATGTTGCCGAAATAGAACGGCACGTGGCCCGCGGCGACGTCGGCCACCGCCAGCGCACCGCCCTTGTAGGGCACATGCTGGATATCGGTGCCGGTGCGCATCTTGAAGAGTTCCGCAGCGAGATGCTGGGCGCTGCCGTTGCCCGACGATCCGTAGGACAGCTTACCGGGCTGCGCCTTGGCCATCGCCACCAGCTCACTCACGGTCTTCGCCGGAAACGACGGCGTGACGACCAGCAGCTCCGGCACGGTGACCAGCAGCGCGATAGGCGCGAAGTCATCAGGCGTGCGAAACGGCATCTTGGCCATCAGCGACGGATTGACCGCGTGTGCGAAGGCGCCGATCAGCAGCGTGTGGCCGTCTGGCGAAGCCTTGGCCACGGAATCGTCGCCGATCGTGCCGCCGGCCCCCGGCTTGTTGTCGATGACGACGGTCTGGCCCAGCGCCTCCTGCAACTTGGGTGCGATCAGGCGCGCCGTCGTGTCGGCCCCGCCACCCGCCGAATAGGGCACCACCAGGCGGATCTGCTTGGACGGGAAGCCCTGCGCAAGGGCAGGCGCCGCGAGACTCGCCGACGCCATGCCGAGAAGAACGGGCCGTCTCTTCAGGATCGCCATTGTATGCCTCACTGGTCGGGATGCTTCAGGTGCCAGCCGGTTGATTTCTGGTAGGCGTGGCCGGCGGCGAGGATGCCCGCCTCGTCGAAGGCGCGACCGACGATCTGGAAGCCGGTCGGCACGCCATCTGCCGTCATGCCGCCCGGCAAGGTGAGAGTCGGATGGCCACTGAGGTCGAACGGCGCCGTATAGCGTAGCCGCGCCGCCACGGTATCGGGATGGCGTCCCGCTTTCTGGATAGCCTCGATCGACCACGCCGCCGTGGCCAACACCGGTACCAGCAGCAGATCGAGCGCTGCCATCAGCGTATTGAGGTCACCGGTGAGGGCTGCCCGGCGCTGCTGCAACTTGGCGAGGTCGGTAGCGGACAGCCCGCGGCCGGTATCGAGCAATCCGGCCAGCACGGGACCATATTCCTTCGCGCGCGAAGGATAGGTGGCTTCGTGCGCGACGGCGGCCTCGACGGCACAGAGCGGCACCCAGTCGTACCCGGCCTGGTCGAAGGACGGCGGCAGCGCCACGTCGATGAGCGTGGCGCCCGCCTGCCTGAGCGCCGCGATCGCACCGTCGAGCGTGCGTTGGGCATCGCCGTCGAGGCCCTGCAGGTTAGTCGGCACGCCGATGCGCTTGCCCTTCACACCCGCGTCGATCGTGGCGGCGTAGTCGGGCACGGGCAGCGGCACGGCGGTCGGATCGTCGCCATCCACGCCGGCGATCACGCCCAACATATGCGCGCAGTCGATCGCCGTGCGGCACATCGGGCCGATGTGGTCGAGCGAGTCGGCCAGCGCAAAGACGCCGGCACGACTGACACGGCCCCAGGTCGGTTTCAATCCGGCGAGGCCGTTCATGGTCGAGGGAAAGCGGATCGAGCCGCCGGTGTCGGAGCCCAGCGACGCGAAGCAAAGACCTGAGGCAGTGGCCGCGCCCGATCCCGACGACGACGAGCCGGTCCAGTAGGCCGCGTTCCACGGGTTGAGCGGCGCGGGAATGTCGGGATGGTGCGCGCCGAAAGCGCCCTCGGTCATCTGCAGCTTGCCCAGGATCACCGCCCCCGCCTCGCGAAGCCTGGCAACGACGGTGGCATCCTTCGTGGGCACGTTCGCGCGATGGATCGCCATGCCCGCGGCCGTGGCGATGCCCGCGGTGTTGCAGAGATCTTTCACGGCGATCGGCACGCCATGCAGCGGCCCCCGCGACTTGCCGGCTGCGGTCTCGGCATCGAGGCGCGCGGCATCGGCCAGCGCGCGCTCGGCCGTGACGGTGGCGTAGCTCCCGAGCCTGGGATCGACCTTTTCGATGCGGTCGAGGATCGCCCCGGTCGCCTCGACCGACGAGAGCTTGCGCGCCTTCAGGCGCCGCGAGACCTCGTCGAGCGACAGATAGTGCAGATCTTCCGGCATGCGCGTTTCCTCACAGCATCCTGTCCATGACCTGAATATGTTCGCCGCGATAGTCGCGCCGCTCAAGGGGCCGCCAGCCGAGGCCGGCGTAAAGATCGGGGGCGGTCGACGTGAAGAGGTAGAGCCGGGAATAACCCAGGCGCCGCGCGGTCGCCTCGACGGCGCGCACCAGGGCCGATGCGATGCCCTTCCTGCGGTGTGTAGGCAGTACGAAGACGCTCGCCAGCCACGGATTGCGCGGATCGCCTTCGAGATCGTCGAAAATGAGCGAAGCGGTGCCAACGATGTCGTCAGCGTCATCGAGGGCAACGAACGCGACCGGGATACGATCGACGTTCATCTTGCCCCGGATCCGGACGACACGCTGCTCGAGCGTCTCGCCGGGGTTGAGATGGCCCCACTCGGCGAAGCCCCAGGCCGCGACCTGCGCGACGAGATCGGGGCGCTCGACGAGCGGGGCGATCTTCATCACGCCTTCAGGTTGACAGCAGCTTCGCGACCGCGCTCGCTGGCCACTTCGTAGCTGACCTTCTGGCCTTCGTTCAGGCCGTTGAGACCCGCCCGCTCGACCGCGCTGATATGGACGAACACGTCCTTGCCGCCGCCGTCCGGCTGGATGAAACCGAAGCCCTTGGTGGCGTTGAACCACTTCACTGTACCTGTAGCCATCTCTCTCTCCGTTGGGCGAGCACGCACAAATGCGCCGACGGTGCGCTCGCTGCTACCGCCTGCGACAACTCGTAGAATTTGGGGAAAAGCTCGTGGAGGAAGTCCGTGGCCGCTGTGGGTCGGGCCGCCAAAGCAAGGCCAAGTTCGTAAGTCGTTGGGCGCATATGAGGAAACAACGCCGGCAAGTCAAGCTGACTCCCCCTCGTCGAAAAAATCACATCGTCGCGCCAATTTTCCATGGCTCGAACTCGTCATCACCGATGCCCAGCACCTCGGATTTCGTCTTCTGTCCCGATGCCGTGGCGAGAATAAGGTCGAAGATGCGCCGGCCGTTGTCCTGGATCGTCTCCTCGCCGTCGACGATAGTGCCACAGTTGATGTCCATGTCGTCGGTCATGCGCCGGTAGAGCGAGGTATTCGTCGCGAGCTTGAGCGAAGGCGTGGGCTTGCAGCCGAACACGCTGCCACGGCCCGTGGTGAAGCACAGCACGTTGGCACCGCCCGCCACTTGCCCGGTGGCCGACACCGGGTCGTAGCCAGGCGAGTCCATATAGACGAAGCCCTTGGCCGTGATCGGCTCGGCATATTTGTAGACGTCGACGAGGTTGGTGGTGCCGCCCTTGGCGACCGCGCCCAGCGACTTCTCGAGGATGGTGGTGAGACCACCGGCCTTGTTTCCCGGCGAGGGATTGTTGTTCATCTCGCCGCCGGTCCTGGCGCAGTGATCCTCCCACCACTTGATGCGCTCGACGATCTTCTCGCCCACTTCCCTGCTGACGGCACGGCGCGTGAGCAGATGCTCGGCGCCGTAGATCTCGGGCGTCTCCGACAACACCGCCGAGCCGCCGTTGCGCACCAGCAGATCGACCGCGGCGCCCAGCGCCGGATTGGCCGAGATGCCGGAGTAGCCATCCGAGCCGCCGCACTGCAGCGCCAGGATCAGCTCGCTGGCCGGGATCGCCTCGCGCTTCACATTGTTGGCCTCGGGCAGCAATTCCTTCAGGAAGCCCACGGCGCGCATCACGGTCTTGGAAACGCCGCCCTCGTCCTGGATCGCCATCGGGATCAACTTGGGCCCTTCCTTGAGGCCCTCCGCGTTCATCAGGCCCGAGATCTGGTTGGTCTCGCAGCCGAGGCCCAGCACGACCACCGCCGCCATGTTGGGATGGCGCGTGTAGCCGGCCAGCGTGCGACGCAGCACGTCCATCTCGAGACCGGAGGCCGCCATGCCGCAGCCGCCGCCGTGAGTGAGCGGCACCACGCCGTCGATGTTGGGAAACTGGGCGAGCAAGGGTTCGATGTGGCGGGCGATCATGCGGCTGGTCGCGGCCGAGCAGTTCACCGTGGTGACGATGCCGAGATAGTTGCGCGTGGCGGCGCGACCATCGGCGCGGCGGTAGCCCTGGAAGGTCGCCGGCGGCACGAGATAGTCGGTCGGGTGCGCGTCGGTGCAGAAGGCATAATCGCGCTCGAAGTCGCCCATGACGCAGTTGTGCGTGTGGATGTGTGCGCCCGGCGCCATGTCGTCGGTGGCGAAGCCGATGATCTGGTTGTACTTGCGCAGCGCCTCGCCCTTCTTCACCGCGCGGGTCAGGATCTTGTGGCCGGGCGGCACGCTGGTGGCGGTCGCGACCTCACCCTCGACCTTGGTGCCGGCCAGGATGTCCATGCGCGCCACGATGACGTTGTCGCTGGGATGCAGGCGGATGGTGAGCGGTGCGGTCATGGTGTCCTCGCGGCGGCAGGAGGGATCAGGCGGCGCGCTTGGCGCGGATGGAGTCGATAGCGGCGAAAAGTTTCAGGCACTCGGCTTCGGTAAGCGAGCGGAGCGGAGCGCGCATGCGGCTCCAGGCCATCGGATCGTTGCGGCGTTGGCCGACCAGCGCCTTGCAGGCGGCCGTGAAGGCGAAAGGCATGAGTTTCTCGATGATCTCGGCGATGCGCGGTTCTTCGATGCCATTCACCGGCGCCTGCATCAGGTCTGGCGCAATGTTGGCCAGCCCGCAGATCGTGCCCGAGGCGCCGAGGTTCATGGCTTTGGCCAGCAACCGCTCGTCGCCAATCAGGATGTGCAGCTCACTGTGATGCTTCAGCAGCGCCTGGGCGTTGTCCCAGTCGCCCGAAGAGTCCTTCACGCCCGTAACCTGCCCGGGGAAGGCCTTCTTGAGACGATCGACCAGGGCCATCGACAGGCCGACCGAGGTCACCTGCGGGATGTGATAGAGGATGACGTTGCTGGCCTTGGGGCCGAGCCCCATCAGCACCGCGGCGAACCAGTCGAACAGGCCCTCGTCGCCCGCGCCCTTGAAATAGAACGGCGGCGCCAGCAGGAAGCTGGGACATCCCAGCATCAGCGCCGCGCGGCCTTGCGCGATCGCATCCTCGACCGAGGACGCCGCGATTCCAACCACGAGCTGCGTCCTGGGATCGACGCCTGCGCCCGCCAGCGCACCCAGCGCGCGGTTGCGTTCGTTCAATCCCAGCGAGGCACCCTCGCCCGTGGTGCCGAACACCGTCAGGCTTGCGCAGCCATCGGCCAGCGACTGGCGGCCGTGCGCCACGAAGCGCGGCAGGTCGATCGACCTGTCCTCGGCAAAGGGTGTGGCGAGGGCGACGGATAGTCCGAAACGGTTCTTGCGCATGCCCCCATGATAGGCCGGCGCGGCCGAAAAGAAAGCGGGCCCGCCTGTGCGAGCCCGCCTCCCGTCCACTCGGGCCTTCGGCCTAGCGGCGGTTGTTGTTCTGCATATCGATGATGTTCGGGATGCCGTCGTGGTCCCGGTCGCCGAACGGGTTGGTCGCGTTGTTGGCGCGATTGTCCTTACGGTTGTCGTGACGGTCGTATTTGTTCGGAATGCCGTCACCGTCGCGGTCCCAGCGGCTGGGCTGATAGCGCCACTGATCGCGACCGTTCACCGCCTGGCGTTCCCAACTGTCGGGAACGTAGCGGTAGCCCGGCCGCGCCTGCTGCCAATTACCGGGAACCCAGGCGTGCTGGTCGTTCACAAGCTGCCAATGGCCCGGCGCCCAGACGTAACCGGCACGTGGTGCCGGAACGACTTCGTAGCGCATCGGCGGCGGCGGCGAGCCGAAAGTGATGTTCACCTGCGCTTCTGCCGGCGCGAGGGGCGCCATGGCCACCGACGCCGCGCCGAATGTAGCTGCGGCGGCAAGTGTCGTGAGAGCGATACGTTTGAACATAAAGGCTCCGTTCTGCGCGGGATTGTACGCGCGCAATGGGAGTACGCTCCGGGGCCCCTGTTGGTGCCCGCCGCAATCAAGGTCATTGCAACGCGCCACGGCCTCCATTCGAACACCGTTGCCGAAAGAAAGCAGACCCGCTTGCGCGGATCCGCCTCTCGGTTCGTTCAAGTCAGCGGCTCAGCGGCGACGGTTGTCCCAAGCGTCGAAGACATTACGAATGCCGTCGCGGTCCCAGCGACTGGGCTGATAACGCCACTGGTCACGGCCGCTCACCGCGTGGAGCGATGCGCTTCAACATGATTGCCTCCGTTCTGCGCGGCAGGCCGCGCGTCAAAGGAGATACGCTTCGGGCCCCTGCGAGTGCCCCCCTGATTCGGTCAATTTCCAACCAGCAATAAAATGACCCCGGCGACGCTCACGACGATGCCCAGCAATCCGACCGCGTGGAGCTGTTCGCCGCGCAGGAAGAAGTAGCCCAGCACCACGGCCATCAGCGGAAACAGCGCCACCAGCGGTGCCACCAGCGCGATCGAGCCCAGCCCCAGCGCGGCATAGAGCAGGAAGGTGGCCGTGCCGTTGCAGAGGCCGACGGCCAGGAACCAGCGCACCCCCGCCGGATGTGCCGGCCCCGCCCGCCATGCGCGGCGGCCGACCAGCGCCAGGATCACCAGCGTCGACAGGGCATAGCCGATCGCGGCGGCCGCCAGCGGCTCGTGCCAGAGTGCCAGGCCGGTCTTGATCGCGGGCTGGATCGAGCCGCGCACCAGGGCCGCCGCAAGCGGCAGGCCCAGCACCCAGACCGACCAGCGCCGGCCGCCCGCGCCTCCACGTAGAGCCAGGAGCGCCACGCCGCCCACCACCAGGGCGAGCCCGGCCGCCTGGCTGGGGCCCAGCCGCTCGCCCAGGAGCAGCACGGCGCCCAGCACCGCGAATACCGGCGTGACGTTGCCCACGGCGCCCGCTACCGCGGGGCCCAGCGCCTCGTTGGAGCGCACCGCCAGGATCGACACGACGACCGGGAAGATGCAGCCCACCGCAGCGAAAATCAGTGCCGCCTCGAGGTTGAAGCTCTGCCAGTCGACGAACACGGCCGACGCCAGCCACGCCAGCACCGCCGAGCCGCCGATCGAATAGAGCGGCGAGCGCCAGGACGGCATGGTCCGCAAGCCGTACTGGGTCAGGATCAGGGCGAGTGCAAAGCAGAACGCCGCGCCGAGCGCGAGCAAAGAGGGCGCCAGGTTGGCAGCGCCGCTCATCGTCTGCTAGAAGCGCCCGCTTCCGCAGCGGAGAGAAGAATGGACACGCTCACCTACTGGAACGGCACCTGGCACGAGGGCAACCCCGCCATCCTGGGGCCGCGCGATCACGCCATGTGGCTGGGCTCCATCGTATTCGACGGCGGCCGCGCCTTCGAGGGCTGCGGACCCGACCTCGACCTCCATGCGGAACGCGCCGTCCGCTCGGCCCGCTCGCTGGGCTTGAACCCCAAGCAGTCGCCGCAGGAGATCCTGAAGCTGATGCACGAGAGCGTGCGCCGCTTCGGCGCCAAGGCCGAGCTCTACGTCCGGCCGATGTTCTGGGCCGGGAAGGGCGGCGCGGGCCCGATCTCGGTCGACCCCGACTCGTGCCAGTTCCTGCTCTGCACCTACCTCTCGCCGATGCGCGCCGGCACGCCGCTGACGCTCGGCCTCTGCCGCAGCATCCGCCGGCCGACGCCCGAGAGCGCGCCGACCGATGCCAAGGCCTCCTGCCTCTATCCCAATTCCTCGCGCGGCGTGGCCGAGATGGCCAAGCGCGGCTTCACCAACGGCATCGTGCTCGACGCGCTGGGCAACGTGGCCGAAACCTGCAGCTCCAACGTCTTCCTTGCCAGGAACGGCGTCGTGGCCACCCCGGTGCCCAACGGCTCGTTCCTGGCCGGCATCACGCGCAACCGCACCGTCAAGCTGCTGCGCAGCGCCGGCATCACCGTCGAGGAGCGCACCGTCACGACCGCCGAACTCGACGCGGCCGACGAGATCTTCACCACCGGCAACGCCGGCAAGGTCCAGCCGGTCAGCCGCTATGAGGATCGCGACCTGCAGCCCGGCCCGATCGCCGCCCGCGCGCACGACCTCTACATGGCGTTCGCCCGCACGCAGCGGATCATCTGAGGGCGGATCATCTGAGGGCGGATCATCTGAGACGCGAGGCAGCGGCACACGGAGTGTGCCGCAAATCGTCGCCAGCCGTGCCGCTGCCTGTGCCGCGACCGGCAAATCGCCCAGCGCGATCAACGGTTTGGCGAAAGCCGCGGCACAACGCCGATGAGCGTGCGGCACAGCCCCGAATCGCGGCGCTGTTCGGTCGAAGACTGAGGGGCTCCGCCTGGCGGTAGCTACCAGACCCACTTGAGGCCGACGGTGCCGCCCACGCTCTGGCCGCGGTTCGACAGTTCGGCCGTGGCGTTGGCGAACAGCGCCATCTGCGCGTTGAGCGCATAGCGGGCGCCGAGGTCGATGCGGGCAGCGTCGCTCGCCGCGGTGGCGCCATCGACCGTGAACTGGCTGCCCGGCAGGCCGCTGAAGCCCGCGGTGACCGGCCGCGCGGTCATGAACTCATGCACCCAGGCGAGACGCAGCCAGGCGCTGGCGGCGTGGGAGTCGATCTCGGTCCGCCCGTCGATCTGGGCGCCCAGGAAACTCGGCAGCGAGGTCGTCGACTGCGCCTGGTAGGAGAGCGCGAACACGCCGGGTCCGCCGTTTGCCGTGGTGCCCGTCTCGGTGGTCGCGGGCTGCCAGAACTGCGAGGGTTGTAGCGCCGCGAAGGGCGTGATCGAGGCCTGCCCGACCGCGAAGGGACGGCCGACTTCTAAGCGCCCGCCGAGCTGGGTGGCGACCGCCTGCGAGCGCTCGGTCTCGGTCGTGCCGATCCCCGTGATCTGCCGCGTCAGGCTGCCGTCGAAGCGGCTGAAGACCATCGCCGCGTTGACGTAGAAGGTCCGCCAGTCGTGCAGCCCGTAAACGCCGACATGCGTGCCGGTCGCCTGTCCGCTGGCGCCGTTGGCCGACATCGAATAGCCCAGCGTGCTGGCGCCGACGGCGAAGCCCACCAGCGTGTCGGGCCCGGCGCGATAGTCGCCGCCGAAGGCGCCGCCGCCGACGCTCTGCTGCGAGGCCACGGCGCCCGTCGTCGCATTGGCATTGAGCCACTGCGCCCCGCCGAAGCCCGCCGACCAGGCGCTCCAGTCGGGCGGCGCCTGGCAGGCCTGCGCCTCGGCCGGATGGTCGTAGCAGGCGAGTTCCTCGTTGCGGCGCGTGACGACGCGGTCGGTCATCATCGACGCGAACTGGTTGCCGGCGGTGAGCGCCGCCGATTGCCCGACGCTGGCGCTGTCGCCCGACAGCATGGACAGCGCCTGCGGCAGCTGCCCGTTCGACAGGCCGTACAGCGCCGGCATGCCATTGAGCCCGGGGCCGGCGTTGAAGGCCGTGTCGAGCGCGCGCCCGACGGCGCTCCGGTTGCCGCCCAGGCCCGGCATCGCGGCCATGACCGACTGCAGGTTGAGCGACACGGCGTTCGGGCCGTAGCCCAGGCTGGGATTGAGGAAGCCCGGCAGGCCGCTGGCCGAGAGCGCATCGAACCGGCCAGTCACGGTGGCGGCCGAGAGGATCGGGTAGCTGCGCTGGAAGGTCGAGGTGGCGAAGCTCGCCTGCACCGTGCCGCCGGCGAGCGTCGCCGTCCCGGTGACGTTGGTGCGGTCGGCGGTGCCCTCGACCTGGACCTGATAGGTGCTGCCGGGATTGAAGGTGAGGTCGCCCACGACGGTGATCAGGCCCACCGAATTGCCCGGCGCCAGCGTGCCGTTCACCACCGTCGTCGGCACGAAGCCGTTGCCGCCCAGCGTGCCGTTCACGTCGACCGTCACCTTGCTCGAGCTGGTCAAATTGCCGTTCACCGACAGGAGGCCGCCGGTGACCTTCGTCTCGCCGGTGTAGCCGGACGAGACGCCGGTATCGATCGTGAGCGTGCCGATTCCGACTTTCTCGAGGCCGCGCCCGGCGGCGCCGCCGGTGCCGGCAGCGAGCTGCTCGGTGGTCGGTGTCGAATTGTTGTCGGCCGCGCCGAACTTGAGCGTCGTTGCCGTCGTGAAGTAGGTCGTGACGTCGTAGAGCAGCCAGGCGCCGCGGCCGAACGAACTCACCACCAGCACATCGGCCTCGGGATTGTAGCCGAGCTGATAGATGAACGTATTGGGCAGGCTGGCACCGAAGGTGCGGAACGCCGACAGCGTACCGACCGCGCTGCTGTCGGCCACCGCCAGCGGGCTCTGCGCCGCACCGGTGTCGCTGCTCAGGCCGCCGACCAGCAGGGCATTGACGCCGTTGTTGGAAATGAACTCGACCGCGCCCGGCTGGATCAGCTTGACGGTGCTGAGATCGATGGCGGCGAAAGTGCCGTCGGTGGTGGCCGCCGAGCCCGACCACAGCTTGTTGCCGTCGGCGATGTAGAACTGCGTGTCGGATCGGTAGTCGAACACCAGCGACTTCGCGGCGGCGCCGCCCGCGGTCGCGTAGTTTGAGAGATACCTGAGATTGCCGGTGGCGGAATTCGTGTAATAGAGGCTGCCCGGCGCGTTATAGGCGCCCGCCACCAGGGCATCGGCATTGATGCCCGTGCCATAGGCCAGGGCAGTGACGAGACCGATCTTGTCGGTGCGTACATCGAGCACCAACGTGTCGCTCGCCGCGCCGGTGTCGACCGTCGTGTAGACGTAGTTGGTGCCGAAGGCGATCTTGGTCGGATCCTTCTTGTTGAGCACGATCTTGCTCGTGAACGGCAGTTCGCCGTCGGTAAAGTCGTCGGGTTGGAAGTTGAGGGCGCCGGGGCCGGAACCGCTGGTGTTGAACACTTTCGGGTCCGCCGCCAAGGTCCCGTTGGCGGTGTAGATCCATCGCGTCAATCCGCCCAGACCCTGGTAGGAGGTGTAGATGGCGCTTCTGCCCACGCTGGCCAGCGTTCGGTCGTTGACGACCGCATTGACGCCGTCGCCCGCCCCGATCGCGTTGTAGGTCGGCCCGCCGGGATCCTGCTGGTAGGCAGTGCCCGTGTCCTGGGAGGCCACGACCAGCCGCTTGCCGATCGCATCGTAGGCAACGGCATAGGCCTCGCGCAGCGACAGGCTCGACACGTTCATGCCGCTCCAGTCGCCCGTGGCGGTCTGCGGACTGGTGCGCCGGTAGATGCCGGCGTCTTCGGTGAGAATCATGTTGCCGGCGCTGTCGAAGGCGAAGGCCCGCGAGTCGGCATGCACCGCCGAGTCGTTGGCCGTCCCTGCGCGGCTCATATCCGTGGCGGACGACGAGCCGTCGGAGTTCAGCACCACCCGATAGACAGGAACGGTGTAAGGGCTGTTTTCGATCCTGTCGCCGGCCACGTAGACGATGCTGGAATTGCCGGGGTCGATCGCCAGCGTCAGGTTGGTCGAGGCCTGATTTCCCGCATTGACGCTGGGCGTCTGCAGCGGCTTCCAGGTCGTCCCGCCGTCCTGCGACAGGTAGAGGGCCGTAAGCTTGGCGCTGCTGGAAGTGGAAGTGGGGGAGGTCGCGATATAGTCGTAGACGCCGGCCACCACCGAGCCATTGGGGCCGGCCGCCAGCCGCGCCGACTGGTTCGCGCCGATCGGCACCTGGCTGGCGGAGATCAGGGTCCAGCTCGAGCCGTCGCTGGTCCCTTTGTAGATGCCGCGTGTGGTGGGATCGGCCGAGTTCACCACGGCATAGAGTGGCGATCCGGCCGCGCTGGCGCTCACCAGGGAAGTCACGGCGCCGGCCGGAACGCCTGTCACGGCCGAGAAGGTGGTGCCGCCGTTGGTGCTGATACCAACCGTCTGAACCGATGACTCTTATGTGATTTGCGCTGGAGGTCGGGGCTCGATTCTTTGAAGCGACAGTGTCGTTGAGGAGGTCGGGATGTCGTTGGCGATCACGCGGAGGGATTTATCGGCGGAGGGGCTTCGCGGTCA
>CANJHI010000084.1 GCA_947474005.1 Alphaproteobacteria bacterium
GACAACGTCTATCCAAAAGGTGTCGCCGTCTCGAACGCCGAGATGGCGGCAATCAACCTCTCTCGCCACCAATTCCACGGCGATTGGAACTACACCATCGCCCCGAACTCATCGTAAGATAGAGCGATTATTCCTTAACGAGCCCTTAGGTCGACACCTCAAGAAATCGTGATTTTGCGCCGCCGATGCAGTTATCTAAAAAGCGCCGTCGCGCGGTCGTCCGGGAACGGGCCCCATTCTTGGGGAGGGTCGGTTCCAGGGGCGGCCGCCGATCCTTATGTGGAGTGCCGGCGCGCCTGTGTGGAGGCCGCCGGCATCTCTCTATTTTCTCCTGAATCACGTCTTCTTGCAGGTGAACTCGAGCGACCGCGGCGGCACCGCGAAGGCCGGATGCTGGGCCGGCATGCCGGCGCCGGGATCGGCCTTCGGCCACGTCCCGTTCGCCAGATGCCTCTCGACCAGCGGCAGCAACTCCTGCAGCACCACCCACGCCCGGAGCCGGCCGCCGGTCTGGGTGGTGTGGATGGCATCGACGAACAGGTCGGGATCGCGCGGCATCAGGCGCGCCACGTCGAGGAAGGCGAGGCGATGCGCGAGCGCGTACTTGGCGAAGACGCGGTTCTCGAAGGCGGCCATCCGCTCGAGGTCGCGGTAGCGGAACGGCGCGTAGCCCTGGTTGAGATAATCCAGGATCGCCTTGTGGCGGATCGGGTGCAGCACCATGCCGTCCTTCACCAGCCAGACGAACGAGGCCAGCGCCAGTTCGCCGCCGGCGGCCTGGATGGCGACGCGGATGCCATCGAGATTGCCCAGGATGGTGGAGAGATTGACCGGCAGGTCGGCGCGGCCGATGTCGGGATCGCTCTCGTCGAGGCCGGCCGGCCAGACCACATCGTAGTTGGGCTTGGGCCATTCACGACCGTCCCCCGCTGACGTGTCGCTCGAGCGCAGCAGCGCCTGCACGCGCCGCACCAGGGCAAGCTTGTTCAGCCAGCGCGATACAGCAGACTCGACCGGCGCCGGCGCAGGTCGAGCGAAAGGATCGGGCTTGGGCACCAATGGCGCCACGGTGCGCAGGTCGAACTGATTGGCGCCCTCGTAATAGATGATGAGATCGGGCCGGAGCGGCAGCACCTCCTGGCGAACGATGCCCTCGATGTCGACCGAGTTGATGCTCTCGCGGCCGGCGTTCAGCACCTCGAAGCGCACACCCAGCCGCTTCGACTCCGCCCACAGGTTGAGCCAATGGCCGATGAACTCGGGGTACGAATTGGCGAGGTGATGGGCGTCGACCGTCGTCGAGGCGCCGACGAAGGCGATGCGGATCGTCTTCGGCGTGCGCACGAACGGGACCGGCGGACCGCGGAAGCCATAGGCGTTGGTGACCAGCCCGACCGGCGTCGTGGCATTGGGCAGGAAGCGGTAGGGCGGATGCGGACTGCCGTCCGGTGAATCGTAGACGAACAGGTGGCCCGGCGCGTCACGCAGATAGGGATGCCTGCAGGGATCGCCGACCAGCGCCGTGTTCCAGGCCTTGAACATGTCGGCGCGGCGCGTGCCTTCGGTGATGCCGCTGTTCTCGACGCGCCGCACCAGCTCGTCCCAGGCGGCCGGCACCGGGCCGCGGTTGGGGAGCGGCGGCGGATCGCTGAAGTACCAGGCGCGCTCGACACCCGGGGCGCGCGGGACCTCGTCGAGGCGCAGCGCCACGTCCTCGCCGCCGCCGGCATCGGCCCAGCGCGCGATGCCTTCGGCCACGGCCGTGCAGACCACGACCGTCACCAGCACCAGAAGACAGTTCTTGAGAAAGTCGCGCAAGGAAGCCCGCCCGCGAGTGATCGTCGCGCCGGTTGTTAGCCGGTTCGCATCCGGTTGCGCAACTTTCGCGCACCACGTGCGTTTGTCATGCCAGGTGCAGAAATCGCGCCCACAGGAGCACGCGCAATGAACTCGATCATCTATCTCGTCGGTCTGGTCGTCATCGTCATGGCCATTCTGTCTTTCATCGGCATTCGCTGAACCGCAACCCCACGGATCCCATGGCAACGATCGTCGAAGTCTCCGAGCCCGTCGTCGCGCGGCCGCCTCACTTCACCTACCTCGAATGGAGTCCGGTGATCGCGGGGGCCTTGGGCGCCGCGGCGATCTCGCTGGTGTTCTTCACCTTTGGCTCGGCGCTCGGCCTGTCGGCCGTATCGCCCTATCCCTACGCCGGTCTCTCGCTCAACACCTTCCTGATCCTGGTGGCGCTGTTTGCCGCCCTGGTCCAGGTCGGAAGCTTTGCCGCCGGCGGCTACCTCGCCGGGCGCATGCGCACGCCCTGGCTGAACGGTGTCGAGTCGGAGCGGCAGTTCCGCGATGGCAGCCATGGCTTTGCAGTTTGGGCTGTCGGCATCCTGATTGGTGCCTGCATTGCCATTTCTGGTGCCGGCAGCGCGCTCAAGACGGCCGTGCAGACCACCGCAACGCTGTCGGCTGGCGCGGTCGCCGGCGGCGGTGCAGCGATGGGCCCGGCGATCGCCGATCGCGTCTCGATGCAGCCTTCAGATATCGCGATCGACATGTTGCTGCGGCCGGCCCCCGGCCAAATGGCGGCCCGCCCCGCGCCGACGCCTGCCGCCCCGGCGGCTCCTGCCGCGCCCGAAACACCGACGGCCGCGGGTACCGCTCAGCCCGAAACGGCTCCGGCACCTGCTGCTCCGGCGATGAGCGACGGCATGCGGATGGAAATGCGCCGCATCCCGCGCGGCGAATTGCAGGCACCACTCATGCGCGCCTTCACGGCCAATCTCGCCAGCGGCACTCTCGCGCCGGCTGACCACACCTATCTCGCCGAGGTCGTGGCGCGCCAGACCGGCCTGCCGCAGGCCGAGGCCGAGAAGCGCGTCGACGAGGCCTATGCCGCGGCAAAGGATGCCGAGGCAAAGGCGCGTGCCGCGGCCGACAAAGCCCGCAAGATCAGCGCCATCGCGGCGTTCCTCGCGGCGGCCACTCTTCTGATCGCCTGCGCGGCGGCCTGTGCCGGTGCGGCGCTCGGCGGTCGTCATCGCGACGAGGAGACTCCGGCCCGCATGTTCGGCGCCCGCCGCTTCTGGTAGCGACCGATCATAGAACTCGCGACGCCCGGCCCCTCGCGGGGCCGGGCGTTTGCATGTCTACCTCGACTAAGTATCTGAATCTGATCGGCGTATGCAGATTCGGCCTGCGCCGAATTGCGATCTTGCGTCTGCAGACCCCTCCGCGCATTTTGGCGCTGTAACCGCCGTTTTGTCTGGCGCCGGTACTGGGGGGCACGGCGTAAGCAATGGTGGACATCAAGTCCGGTACGACGACGAGCGACCCCGAGGTCGACTTCATCGCCCTGCCGGCAGGTGAAATGATCGGGCGTTACGAAGTCCTGGCCGTATTGGGCCAGGGTGGCTTCGGCATCACCTATCTGGCACGCGACATCCAGCTCGGCCGCGAAGTCGCGATCAAGGAATACCTGCCAATCTCGCTCGCGATCCGCCAGGACGGCAACACCGTGCTGCCGCGCTCGACCAAGGTCGCCGAGGATTTCACTTGGGGCCGCGACCGTTTCGTGGCCGAAGGCCGCACATTGGCGACACTGCACCGCGCGCCCGGGATCGTGCGGGTCTTCGACTTCCTCGAGATCAACGGGACGGCCTATATTGTCATGGAGATGCTCCATGGCGAGACGCTCGAAGCGCGCCTGAAAACGCAAGGAGCCCTCGATCCTGCCGCCCTGGACCTGATTGTGTGGACCCTGCTCGATGGTCTCGAGGAGGTTCACAACGCCGGCTTCCTGCACCGCGACATCAAGCCGGCCAACATCCTGCTCGACAGCAAAGGCAGCCCGACGCTGATCGACTTCGGCGCGTCGCGCGCGGCCATGGTCGGTCGCACCGTGGCGATGACGGCGATCTTCACGCCAGGCTATGCCGCTGCCGA
This sequence comes from Alphaproteobacteria bacterium, assembly GCA_947474005.1. Lineage (GTDB taxonomy): Bacteria > Pseudomonadota > Alphaproteobacteria > Reyranellales > Reyranellaceae > Reyranella. The sequence continues at coordinate 3,952 of CANJHI010000084.1, forward strand.
GCAGTTCACCTCGGCCAAGCAGGGCCCGTGGACCGACATCTACGGCCTCTCGGCCACGCTCTATCACGCGATCTCCGGCACCGTGCCGCCCAGCGCCTTCGATCGCATGCTCGATGATTCCTACGAATCGATCTCGCAACGCGCGGGGCCCGGCTTCTCTGCCGGGCTGTTGGCCGGCATCGATGCCGGTCTCGCCATCCGTGCTTCCGACAGGCCGCAGTCGATCGCGGGATGGCGAGCCATTTTGTCGTGGACCACCGCGTCCGGCGACGAGGCGACGGTACGGTTGGGACAATCTCGCTCCAGCCCGGCAGCGGCCACGTTGCAGCCGCTACCGATCACGACGGCGGCACCTTCCGCTCCATTACCGCCGGAAAATTCGCCGACAACGTCACCGAGGAGTCGCCTGCCGCTGTTCGCCGGCATCACCGCAGCCGCGCTGGCTTTGGCAGGCGGCGGATACTTCGCGCTCACCCCGGGCAGCAAACCGGCGCCGCCGACCGTCGCCCTGCAGGATCTCAAGGTGGAAGATCTCGAGCGCGTTCTGGCGGAGCGACGCAAGGCCGATGCGGCGGCGGCCGAGAAGAAGCGGCTCGAAGAAGAGGCTCAACGCAAGGCGGAAGCCGATGCCGCAGCAAAGCGGACCGCAGACGCCGAACTCGCGGACGCACAGCTGAAACGCCAGAAAGCCGAAGAGGAACTGGCGAAACTGAAGGCCGACATGGAAGCACGCCGCCAGGCCGATGCCGGCCAGCGTGAGCAGGCCGACGCCGTCGCACGCCGGACCGCCGAGGAGACTGCCCAGCGCAAGGCAGAGGCCGAGATGGCAGCCCTGCGCCAAGCGGAGGACGACGCGCGCAGGAAGGCGGCCACAGAGGCAGAGACCAAGCGCCAGGCCGACGAGGCACTCGTCAGGGCACAGGTGGAGCGGCAGAAGGCGGAGACTGAAGCCAAGCAGAAGGCCGAAGCGGAAGCCAAGCAGAAGGCCGAGTCCAGTACCAGGGAAGTTGCCGAGGCCGAGGCCCGCCAGAAAGTCGAGGCGGAAGCGAAACAGAAGTCCGATGCTGAGGCCGCAGCGGCAGCAGCGATTGCGGCCGACAAGAAGACGTCGGAAGCCGCAGAAGTCGCGCTGCGTCTGACGCCACTCGACCGACAGCGCGTTCAGGTGGCGCTCACCGCGCTTGGCTTCGACACGCGAGGCAATGACGGTGCCTTCGGTCCTCGCAGCCGCGACATGATCACGAACTGGCAGAAAGCCCGCAACCAGCCGGCAACCGGCTTCCTCAATGGCGCACAAAATCAGGCACTCCTGAAGGAGGCCGCGCCCGCCGTCACCAAGTTCGACGAAGACCAGAAGAAGATCGAGGACGACAAGAAGAAGGCCGACGAGGAAGCCAAGGCGCGGTCCGCAGCAGCAGCAGCAGCAGCAGCAGCAGCAGCAGCAGCAGCAGCAGCAGCAGCAGCAGCAGCAACCATCACGGTCGCACCTCCCGCGGCGCAGAGTGCCGGCACGTTCGACGGCAGCTACGGCGGCGCAGCCAACCTCACGGCCGGAGGCGGTTCGGTCACGATCCCGATGACAGTGCAGGTGGCCAACGGCAGCGGTACTGGCGCTCTACGGTCCACTAATTGCGGCCAGGGCCCGATCTCGATCCGGATTTCACCCACTGGCGACGTGAGCGGCGAAGCGACAGGCTTCGACAAGAGCTGCGGGAAGGTGAATTTCGGCCTCCGCGGCCGCCTGGCGGGCAACCAGCTTCAGCTCAATTTCAGCGCTCCCGGCGTGGGTGGCTCCGCCGCTTTGACGCTGGGCGCTGCGGCTCCAGCAGCCGTCGCCCCCGCGCCGCCACCCGTCCCGGCCGCACCATCCCCCACGGCAGGTTCGACATCCTCCAACCCCGGAGCGGGAGACGTGCGTTGGGTTGGACAGGCGAAGTGCGGCTATTGGAACAATGCCATGCCGCTCTCGATCTCCGTGACCAACGGACAGGGTTCGGCCACCGCGAGGAGCGGCCCCACGGCCTTGGCCACGATCACGATCAATGGTAATCGCTATTCTGGCACTATCTCATGGTCTCCGCCGAGCAACGCCGCGAAGACCTTGAGTACCTCGTTCTCGGGCACGATCTCGGGCAACACGATTTCGGCCAGTCCACATGCCCGCTCCGACTTCAAGGGCGGCCCCGGCCCCGACGACGTGCCGTGCACAGTCGAGTTGGCCAGGACACAATAAGCAGGACCACGGTAAACGGGATCACAGTGCGGGAGGTAGCGTGACGCATTCGATGAAGTTTGGTTGGCTCACCCTCAGTATGTCGCCCTCGCCCGACGAGGACGGCGCCCGCATCGAACAGATCCTCGCCCAGGCCTGCCTCGCCGAGGAGCTTGGCTTCGCCGACGTCTGGCTGACCGAGCACTATTTCACCGGCGAGAGCGTCTATAACGACTCGCTGATGTTTGCTGCGGCACTCGCGGTGAAGACCGAGCGCATCCGCATCGGCTTTGCCGTAGTCCAGACCCCGTTCCACCATCCGGTGCGGCTCGCTGTTCAGCTGGCACTGCTCGACAATCTCAGCAAGGGCCGCATCGACGTCGGCATCGGCAAGGGTACCGTCTACAACGAGTACGAATTCGTCGGCCACGGCCTGCGCAGCACCGACAGCCGCGAGCGCATGGAGGAGACGGTGGAAATCCTCGAGCGCGCGTGGCGCGAGGCGCCGCTCACCTACAACGGCAAGTTCCACAAGGTGCACATTCCGGCGCTCCGGCCCAAGCCGGTGCAGCAGCCCGGCCCGCCGCTGTGGCGCAGCGTGATCTCGCCCGGCTCCTTCGCCGACTGCGGCCGCCTCGGCGTGCCGATCCTGACGGCGCGCCTGCCGGTGGCCCGCATCAAGGAACGCTGGGCGACCTATGCCGCCGGCATCGACGCCGGCGGCCATTCCGCCGCGACCAAGGCGCGGCTGCTGGCGCAAAGCGCGCTGTGGCGCAACGTCTACGTGGCCGAATCGGAGGCCCAGGCCGAGGACGAGCTGGCCGCACTCCTGGTCGAGACCCGCGCTCACATGATGCACGTGCGCGAGGCCTATAATCCCGCCGACTTCACGCCCGACCCGGCAACGCTCAACGCCTGGACCGATCCCAAGGTGCCCGATTCGGAGGCCATCCCGTTCGTGCTGTCGACGGGCTCGCTCTACGGCACGCCGGCCCGGGTCCGCGAACAGGTGGCGGAACTGCGTGATGTCGGCGTCCAGCATCTGCTCTGCCAGACCGGCTTCGGCAGCATGAGCCACGAGCAGAACGTCGCCTCGATGCGCCGCTTCGGCGAACAGGTGATGCCGGCGTTCAAGTAGACGCGGTCCGCTTGAGCCCTAACAGTCGCCGACGCGCTTGCCGCTCAGCACGCTGCTGCCCTTGATCGTCGTCCCGGACTTGTCCTTGGCGGTGAGCTGGCCCAGGCCGTCGTAGCTGGTCGGGCTGTAGGTGATCTCGGCCTTGGCATCGACGCCCGGCATGTCGCCGGCAGGCGGGCATGACAGCGTGGCGTTCAGCACGCCGGGAGTCTTGGTCCCGCCCTCGTACTTGCAGCCATGCTGGGCGATTTCTTCGGGTGACGGAAACAGCAGTCGCTCGAGCTGCGCCTCGTTCGCCTTCAGGCAGACCTTCTTGGACGTCGGTGGCATCGGCTGCACGCCTTCCAACGCGGTCTTTTCCGTGGTTTCCCACTCGCCGGCCTGGATCGCGGTCTGCGCCCCGGCGGCGCCCGCCAATAGCGTTGCCACGGCCATCACCAAAGCTGCGAACGATTTCATTACGCTTTTCACTCCTCGATCATTGTCGCCCATGAGCATAGCGCAGGCCACGCCGCCATGCCGCTCCCAGAATGCCGCTCCTAGAGTGAGACCGTGCTGATGCGTTCCCAGGTGAGCTCGCGGGTCACCTTGACGCCATTCATGTCCGCCAGCGGCGGCACCAGGATCATGCGATCGCCGTCGAAGCGCACCTTGCGGACTTGCGGAGCCGTGAAGCGCGCCGGATCGGAATTGGCATCGACGGTGGTGGTGAGCGTGCTGCCGTCGAATGTGTAGTTGCCGCAATAGGAGGAGTATTCGCGCTTGGCGCCCTCCGGCAGCGTTGCCCTGCCATCGCACAGCACCGCCATCATGCGGCCATCCGACGTGAGCGTGACGATGCCCATCCCGCGCGGGCCATAGGGGACCCCCACTTTCTTGCCGTCGGCGTCGGTGGCCGTGGCCGCGGCCAGCCGCCAGATGCCAACGACATTGGGCGTCGCCGCAACCGCCTCGGCGATGGGAATGGCCGCAAGCCCGACGGCAATTTGCAGCGCACGGCGGCGGGTGGCATCGCATTCTGTCGTCATGACGTTCCTTCCCTTGTTTTTGCGTGATGCAGGCTACTGCCGTTCTGCGGGATGCCGCCAGTCCGACAGTCTTGCCAAACCGACCGACACGGGGGACGCTGCCGACATCCGGCGCATGGTCGCCCGCACAGCAAAATCCTTTCGGGAACGTCTCTCATGCCTGATGCCTCCCACATCCCTGCTCCTCGTGAATTGGATGTCGCCATCGTCGGCGGCGGCCTGGGCGGGCTCTATGCCATCCACCGCCTGCGCGGCATGGGCCTCAAGGTCCGCGCCTACGAGGCGGGCTCCGGCGTCGGCGGCACCTGGTTCTGGAACCGCTATCCCGGCGCGCGCTGCGATGTCGAGAGCCTCGAATATTCCTACAGCTTCTCCGACGAGCTGCAGCAGGAATGGAAGTGGCCGGAGCGCTACGGCAACCAGCCCGAGATCCTGCAGTACATCAACCATGTCGCCGACCGCTTCGACCTCCGCCGCGACGTCCAGCTCAACACCCGCATCGTCTCGGCGCTGTTCGATCAGAAGTCCGGCCTGTGGACGCTGCGCACCGACAAGGGAGAAGAGGTGCGCGCCCGCTATTGCGTGATGGCTTCAGGCAACCTCTCGACGCCGCGCGTGCCCGACTTCAAGGGCATCGGCGACTTCAAGGGCAAGTGGTACCACTCCGGCCTGTGGCCGCATGAGGGTGTCGACTTCACCGGCTTGCGCGTGGGCGTGGTCGGCACCGGCTCGTCAGGCGTGCAGATGATCCCGCTGATCGCGCGCCAGGCCAAGCACCTCACCGTCTTCCAGCGCACCGCCAACTTCAGCCTGCCGGCGCGCAACGGACCGATGGAGCCCGAGCGCGAAAGCCGCCACAAGGCCGACTACCCCGCCCGCCGGCGTGCCGCCTACGACACGCCCTTCGCCATCGGCGGCTATCCCAGGCCGACGAAATCGGCGCTCGACGTGTCGGCCGAGGAGCGCGACGCCGCTTACGAGTCCAAATGGCAGGAAGGTGGCAGCATCAGCTACCTCTATACCTACACCGATCTGCTGACGAACAAGGCGGCCAACGACACCGCCTCGGAGTTCGCCCGCAACAAGATCCGCGGCATGGTGAAGGACCAGGTGACGGGCGAGCTGCTGGCGCCCAAGGACCATCCGATCGGCACCAAGCGGCTCTGCCTCGATACCGGCTACTACGAAACCTACAACAGGCCGAACGTAGCCCTGGTCGACGTGCGCCGCGATCCCATCGCCGAGATCACGCCGACCGGCCTGCGCACGGGCAGCCGCGCATTCGAGCTCGACGCCATCGTCTTTGCGACCGGCTTCGACGCCATGACCGGCGCGCTGCGCGAGATCGACATCCGCACGTCGGACGGTGCCGTGCTGGCCGACAAGTGGGCGGGCGGTCCCCTCACCTATCTCGGCCTGATGGTCTCGGGCTTCCCCAACATGTTCGTGGTCACCGGTCCCGGCAGCCCGGGCGTGAAGACCCAGATGATCGCCTCGATCGAGCAGCACGTCGACTGGATCGCCGACGCCATCGGCTATCTCGGCAAGCAGGGGCTCGATCGCATCGAGCCCGCCGAACGGGCCGAGACCGAGTGGGTGAGCCACGTCAACGCCGTGGCCGACAGCACGCTCTATCCGCTGGCCAATTCCTGGTACGTGGGCGCCAACATCCCGGGCAAGCCGCGCGTGTTCATGCCCTATGTCGGCGGCTTCGACCGCTACAAGCGGCACTGCGATGCGGTTGCCGCCAAGGGCTACGAGGGTTTCACGCTTTCCCGCCACGGCGTCGCCGCCGTCGCCTGACCTGGGTCGGGCGCGGCTTGTCGTCGATGCCGACCGGCGAGGATGTCTCCGTCGAGACTGGCGCGAACGGCGCCTGACCCGACAGCCTGAGCGTGCGCTCCAGCAACAGCTCGTAGATCGGCCGGCCGCCCAGCCTCTCGGCGATGACATGCGCGGTGACGCAGGTCACGAGCAGCGGCAGGATCAATGCATAGGCACCCGTCAGCTCGACCGCCAGCACAACGCCGACCAACGGTGCGCGGATGGTGGCGCTGAACAGCCCACCCATGGCGGCGATGGCGACCGCCGCTGCCATCGACGGCGGCACCGGCGTGCCCCCGGCTGTGAGCGCGATTTCCATCACCATGCCGATGGCCAGTCCCACCGCGGTGGCGAGCGCCAGCATCGGCGCGAAGATGCCGCCCGGCACGCCAACCGGATAGCTCGCCATGGTACCGACGAAGCGCAGCACAGCCACCAGCACCAGCATGGCGAGCGGCAGGTCGCGTGCCACCAGATGGGGGATCAGCAATTCGCCGCCGCCAACCGCTTCAGGCAGCACGATAGCCAGCGCACCGATCGCGCCGCCGACCACCAGCGCCGGCACGAAAGGCACGCGCCGGAAGGTTTTCGTCGTCCAGTCGAGCGCGCCCAGCAGACTGCGATTGAAGACCACTCCCAGGACGCCCATGGCCACGCCCAGCAGTACGAAGGCGGGCAGCAGCCAGAGCGGTTGTTCGAGGGCGGCGATGCGCATCGGCGGCGCCGTGCCTCCCACCAATCCCATGCCCATGGCGCTCGCCGCCGAGGCGCAGATGACGCCGACATAGGAACGGAAGGTGTAGCGGAACTGCTTGCGCGTCTCTTCGATGATGAAAAGGATGGCCGCCAGGGGGGCATTGAAGGCGGCGGCGAGACCGGCCGCGGCGCCGGCCGCGAGCAGACCGCGCATGTCGTCTCGGTCGAGCTTGAATGCCTCGGACAGGGCGGCGCCGATCGAGGCGCCGATGTGGATCGTCGGCCCCTCGCGTCCGGCCACCAGACCGGATGAAAGCGCCAGCACACCGCCCGCGAACTTGACCGGCAGGACCCGGCGCCAGCGCACGACACGCAACCCCTCCATCGCGCCCTCGATCTCCTGCACGCCGCTGCCCGCCGCCTCGGGGGCGAAACGGCGCGTGAGCAGGAAGGCCGCGAGCAGGCCCGCCGCCGCGATGGCCGCCGCCATCAGGATCGTCTCCGGCCCGTTGCCGAATCGCGCGATCAACCAGGCCGGCCAGTGCAGCAGCCGGTCGACGGTGAGGTGGAAAGCCGCGCCGACGACCCCGCCGGCCAGGCCGCAGAAACCGGCGATGAAGTAAAAGGCGCCATCTGAGATCGGCGGGGATTTCGGTCGATCGGAAGGCTCCATGCGCGGAGAATATCCAAATCACGGTCATTTGTCGGAGTGAAATCCGGCCGAGGGTGTAAGGAGGACCACCCCGTGCAGGAGATTTTCATGCTGCCGAGCAGGACCTTGTCTCTCCTCGTTGTTGCCGGCTTCGCCCTCGTGGGCGCCGCCGGCCCATTGTCAGCACAGGACACCGTGCGGATTCGCGGCACCCTCGAGCGGATCGACGGCCCGATCCTGGTCGTGAAGTCGCGCGACGGCGCAGAATTCAAGGTCACCGTTACCGATCCGCCGGTCTATGTCGCGCTGGTGAGGGCGAGCGTAGCCGACATCAAGCCTGGCATGTACGTCGGCGCCACCGGCCTGCCGCAAGCCGACGGCAGCCAGCGCGCGGTCGAAGTCCATATCTTCCCCGAGGCGATGCGCGGCACGGGGGACGGCCACCGTTCATCGGATCTGGCGCCGCAGGCGACGATGACCAACGCCAATGTCGAGCAGACCGTGGCCGGCAACGACGGCCATACGCTCACGATGAAGTACAAGGACGGCGAGAAGAAGCTGGTGGTGACGCCCCAGACAGTGGTTGTGACCTATGCCCCCGGCGACCGGGCCGAACTGAAGCCGGGCACCGGCGTGTTCATCAGTGCCGCCAAGAAGATGCCCGACGGCACGCTGCAGACGCCGCGGATCAACTACGGTCGCGACGGGCTGATGCCGCCGATGTAGCGGATGACGACGTAGAGACGCCTACTTGTCGGATTTTCCGAGAGCGATTGAGAACGTCAGCCAGGCGTTCCAGCCCTGGGGCCGGTTCAGGCCGGCGACCTCGTAGTAGGCCCGGGCGTTCATCTGAACGTCTCGTCCGCCCAGCGAGAAATTGTAACCCGCCTGCGGTCCGACTCCCACGACGCGCGATGGAAATGCGCCCAGGGTCGCGCCCGAGCCGCTGTCGCCGGTGACCTGGTTATAGATATAGCCAACGATGCCGGCATAGAAATCGTCGGTCAGGAACTGCGAGGCCGACAGGTCGAGATGCAGGTCCATGCCGCTCTGATAGGCGGTGCTCGGATTCATGAAATTGTAGGTAAGGCCCAGGACGGCGGAGAATTCGCGGCCCGTCTTCTCATTGAAGTAGGTGTAGCCCGCCCCGCCGTCGACCGCCCAGCGGCCGAGGCCGGTCGTCGCCAGGCGTGACGGATCGTAGGCGCCGACCGGGACGTTGCCCGCCGCGTAGACCATGAAATTGTGCACATCCGCGACCCATTTCTGGGCCACGGCGGGGGAGAGATCGCCCATCGCCGTCATCGAATCGGCGATCGTCGTGCCGGCATCGGCCGCCGTGTAGTTGCCCATCTGGAACGTCAGGCTGAGTTCCAGCTGGCCACCAATCCCCGGCGTCGCCATCGCATAGGTCGGCGTGACCATGAGGAAGTTCGAACTGGTGTAGAGGCCGGAGATCACGTTGTTGCCGCGCGACACGTTGAGCGACGGGTCGGTGCTCGCGGTGGCGTGGTAGTAGGCCGTCTCGATGGTGAATCCGATCGCCGACGGCACCGCGGCCTGCCAGGCAAAGGACCCGGGCAGCCAATAGCCCGAGCCGCCCTCATCGGCCCGCACCGCCACGATGGGCGCAGACACGAAGACGGCCGTCGCAAGCAGTGCGACGGCCGCTTTCGTTCGCTTGGCTCCCGGCAGGCTACTTGTCGAGCCAGAAGGTATCGAAACGCACAACGTCATAAATGCCGAAATACTCTTTTGGATTGTGGCCCTTCACGTAGTTGTACCATACGTCGTTGATCTTCTCCCAGGATACCGGCAGCACCGGCGGATCCTGCTCCATGATCATCTCGGCCTTGCGGATGATCTCGAGGCGCTTCTTCGGATCGACTTCCCTGTCGATCTCGGGCAGCAGCGCGTTGAACGCCGCGTTGTCCCAGAAGCCGTAGTTCTGCGGCCCGTCCTTCTTGTACCAGGCGTTGAAGTAGTCCGAGGGATCGAGCAGCGTCGACACGATGGCACCAATGGCGAGGTCAAAGTTGCCGGTCTTGATGTCGTCGAACCACACCGATTCGACCACGGTGCGGAGCTTGGTCTCGATGCCGAGCGTCTGCTGCAGCATCGCCTGGATGGCCTGCGCCCAGAGCTTGAACGACGCCACCTCGCGGACCAGGAAGTCGAGAGGCTGTTTGACACCGCTGGCGTAGCCCGCGGCGGCCATCAGCGCCTTGGCCTCCTTAACTGCGGCCGTCTGGTCGACCTGGTAGCCCACCCGCTTGGCGAGCTCCTCCTTGGGCGTGGCGAACTCGGAGAACGGGTAGATGAACCCGCCCACCATCATCGGCGCCACGTCCTTCACGACGTCGACCAGCACCGGCTTGTCGAGCACCAGGTTGAAGGCGCGGCGAACCCGCGGATCGTCGAGCGGCTTCTTCCTGTTGTTCATCCAGGTGCCCTGGATAACGCTCTGGTAGAAATTGAGAGACGACATGCCGGGCGTCGCCTGGGCTTTCCGCGACGTCACGGGATCGACGATGCGGGCGTAGTCGACGCGGTTGGACAGGATCGCCGAGCCGAGCTCAGGCGAGAACGGCAGGGCGTGGTAGAACTCGATGCCGTCGAGATAGGGCAGGCCCTTGTTCCAGTACTTGTCGTTCTTCTCCATCACCCAGACTTCGTTCTCGACACGGCGCTTGCTCTTGAACGGTCCGGTGCCGGGAATGTCGACGACGCGGCGCAGGTTGTACTGGTTGTCCTCCAGCGTCTTCTTGCGCACGATGCCGTTCCAGCCGCTGGCGAAGGCCGCCATCATGAAGCTGGCGGGCCTGGGCTCGGAGAGCTTGAACACCACGGTCTTCTTGTCGGGCGCGGTGATCTCGCTCACCGTGGTGAACAGCGAGCTGCGCGGGATGCTGACTCCCGCCGGCGGCTTGGAGATGCGGTCGTAGGTTGCCTTGACGTCCTCGGAGGTGAAGTCCGCGCCATCATGGAACTGCACGCCTTCGCGCAGGTGGAACGTGTAGGTCTTGCCGTCCTTGGCTACCTCCCAGCTGTGCGCCAGGTCGGGGATGATGGTCTTGCCGCTGTCCCGGGGATCGCGCCGCACCAGGTTGTCGAACATACAGCCCTGGCTGCCCAGGCTGTTGATGGTGCCCGACTGGTTGAAGTCGAAATGCGGCGGCCGCGAGGTGATGGCGTACTTCAGCACGCCGCCCGCCTTCGCATTGGGTTCCGCCGCCTTGAGCTGGAACTTCGAGCCGTCGAATTCGTTGGGAACACCCTGCGCCCAGGCATGAAACGGCAGGCCGAAGGCCCCCGCGCCGCTCATGGCACCGAGTGCGGTTGCACCTTTGACGAAGTTTCTACGGTTTACGCGGGGACGCTTGGAATCTGACTCTTTCATCGCGCTTCCTCCCATTTGGTCTTTTGCAGACCGAGCACAGTATGCTCTGATGGCTTGTCCATCTTGTTCTGTGGACCAAGGCTAACACGACAAAATCCAGGGAGTCGATGGCGGCGCAGACAATCCTCGAGGTCGACGGGCTTCAGACCCATTTTTTCACCGCGGTCGGCACTGTACGGGCCGTCGATGGCGTTTCATATGCGCTGAAGAGTGGCGAGACACTGGGCGTGGTGGGCGAGTCGGGCTGCGGCAAGAGCGTGTCGGCGCTGTCGGTTTTGCGCCTGGTGGCAAACCCGCCGGGCCGCATCGTCGGCGGCGCCATCCGTTTCGAGGGCAAGAATCTGCTCGAACTCAGCGAGCCTGAGATGGAGCGCATTCGCGGCAACGAGATCTCGATGATCTTCCAGGAGCCGATGACTTCGCTCAATCCGCTGTTCACCATCGGCCGCCAGGTGAGCGAGGCGATCGCGCTACACCAGGGCCTGTCGCGCAAGGAGGCGATGGGCCGGGCCGTCGAAATGCTGCGCCGCGTCTACATCCCCGAGCCGGAGCGCCGCGTCCACGCCTACCCGCACCAGATGTCTGGCGGCATGCGCCAGCGCGTCATGATCGCCATGGCGCTGTCCTGCAACCCAAAGGTGCTGATCGCCGACGAGCCGACGACGGCGCTCGACGTCACCATCCAGGCCCAGATCCTCGATTTGATGCGCGATCTGCAGGAAACCTACGGCACGGCCATCGTGCTGATCACCCACGACATGGGGGTGGTCGCCGAGAACGCCGACCGCGTCGTGGTGATGTATGCCGGCCGCAAGGTCGAGGAGGCGTCCGCCGCCGACCTGTTCGACAATCCCGGGCACCCCTACACCAAGGGCCTTCTTGGCTCGATCCCTCATCTCGACGCCGCAGCGCAGAGCAACGGCGCGCGGGCGCGGCTGAACGAGATCAAGGGCATGGTGCCATCGCTGTTCGACCTGCCGCCGGGCTGCAGCTTCGCCCCGCGCTGCGGCTTCGCCACCGACCGCTGCCGTGGTGAGATGCCGGTGCTCGAGCAACAACGGCCCGGCCACTGGGTCGCCTGCTGGCACGCCGACCGCTTGCTGGGAGGCGCGGCATGACCGAACCTCTTCTCGAAGTTTCAGGCTTAAAAAAGCATTTCCCGATCCATAAGGGCGTGTTCAGCCGCGTCTCGGGCCACGTCTACGCCGTCGACGGCGTGTCGTTCAGCCTCAAGCGTGGCGAGACCCTGGGGCTGGTCGGCGAAAGCGGCTGCGGCAAGTCGACGGTCGGCCGCACGCTCTTGAAACTGCTGGAGCCGACCGGCGGCACCATCCGGGTCGGCGGCGAGGACATCACCGGTCTCGACGCCCAGCGCATGCTGCCCTACCGGCGGCGCATGCAGATGATCTACCAGGATCCCTACGCGTCGTTGAATCCGCGCATGACGGCGGGCGAGATTGTGGGCGAGCCGCTGATCATCCACAATGTCGGCACGCCTGCCGAGCGCCGCCAGCGCGTCGCCTACCTGTTCGAGCGCGTCGGCCTCCGGCCGGCGGCCATGCTCTCCTACCCGCACGAATTCTCCGGCGGCCAGCGCCAGCGCATCGGCATCGCCCGCGCGCTGGCGCTCAGCCCCGACCTGATCGTCGGCGACGAGCCGGTGTCGGCGCTCGATGTCTCGATCCAGGCGCAGATCATCAACCTGCTGATCGACCTGCAGGAGGAGTTCAAGCTCTCCTACCTGTTCGTCGCCCACGATCTCGCCGTGGTCGAGCACATCAGCCACCGCGTCGCGGTGATGTATCTCGGCCGCATCGTCGAGATGACCGACAAGCGCAGCCTGTTCGAGATGCCGTTGCATCCCTACTCCGAGGCGCTGCTGTCGGCGGTGCCGATCCCCAAGGCGAGCGCGCGCGGCCGCAAGCGCGTGATCCTGACCGGCGACGTGCCGAGCCCGATCAATCCGCCGCCGGGCTGCCACTTCCACACCCGCTGCCCCTACGCCATGGCGCGCTGCAAGGTCGACGTGCCGACCCTCACCGAGGTCAAGCCCGGCCACTGGGCCTCGTGCCACCTGCACGACGGCGGTGTGAAATTTCCGTTGAACTCATAGGAGCGCGGGCCTTCAGGCCCGCTCATGATCATGAGGCGGGCCTGGAGGCCCGCGGTCCGCAGATTTAGACCGAGCCGCGCAGGCGCGGATCGAGCATGTCGCGGATGCCGTCGCCCAGGAGGTTGAAGGCGAGCACGGTGAGGGTGATCGCGAGGCCGGGGAACAGCACCAGCCACCACGGCGGCACAAGACCCGCGTTCAGCGCATCGGACAGCATGTTGCCCCAGGTCGGGTTGGGCGGCGGAATGCCGACGCCAAGGAAGCCCAGCGACGCCTCGATCACGATGGCGACTCCCAGATGGGTGGTGGCCAGGATCAGGTAGGGCGCCACGCATTGCGGCAGGATGTGGCGGAACATCAGGCGCTTGTGCGAGGCGCCGAGCCCGCGCGCCGCCTCGACGTATTGCATCTCCTTGAGCGACAGCACGACCGAGCGGATCACGCGACCGCCGAACGGGATGCGCGTGACGGCAATGGCCACGATCACCGTGCCGAGGCCACCTCCCAACGCCATGGCGATCGCCATCGCCAGTATCAGGTCGGGAAAGGATTGCAGGAATTCGATCAGCCGCTGGCTGAACATGTCGAAGCGGCCGCCGAAATAGCCGCAGGCCAGCCCCCACAGCGCGCCGAGCGTGGTGCCGAACAGTACCGCGCCGAAGGCCACGAGGAGCGAGGCCTGGCTGCCGTAGATCACGCGGGAAAGCGTGTCGCGGCCGATCTGGTCGGTGCCGAACCAGTGTTTTTCGTCGGGCGGCTTCTGCATGGCGCGGAAGTCCGACTTGAGAGGCGGATAGGGCGCGATGACGGGCGCAGCGACCGACATGACGACGATCGCGGCGGCAATGCAGCCCCAGAAAGCGGAGAGCGGTGCCCTGCGAAAGAACCTCCGCACGGCAGTCAGGAAGTTCCGCAGGCGCGAGGGCGCCGCGGGAAGGATCGGATCGGTGGGGTGGATGACGGTCATTGGTAGCGGCTCATTGGTAACGGATCCGCGGGTCCAGCAGGGCGATCGCGAGGTCGACCAGGATGTTCAGCAGGACGAACACCACGGCGTAGAGGAACACCAGGTTCTGCATGACGAAGACGTCACGCTCGCTCACCGCGGTGAACATGGCGTAGCCCAGGCCCGGCGTCCCGAAGGCGCGCTCGACCGGGATCGATCCGGCCAGCACCAGGCCCATCAGCACGCCCGACAGCGTGATCACCGGCAGCATGGCGTTGGGCAGCGCGTGCAGCGAGATCACCAGCCGGCCGTTCAGCCCCTTGGCCCGCGCCGTGCGCACATAATCCTCGCGGATTACTTCAAGAAGGCTGGAGCGCGCCATGCGCGCAATGTAGGCCGCCTGCCCCAGGCCCAACACGACCGCGGGCCCCACCACGAGCTGCAGGTTGGCGACCGGATCGGCGAACAGCGAGGCACCGGCCATCGGCGCTCGATAGCCGAACCAGAACAGCAGCCCGAGCACGATCAGCATGCCGACCCAGAAGCCCGGCACCGCCAGGAACAGGATGCTGACGAAGCGCACGACGCTGTCGGCGATGCTGTTGGGTCGCAGCGCGCTCACGATCGCCACCGGGATGCCGACCATCCACGATATCAACACCGAAAGCAGCGCGATCTCGGCGGTGAGCGGCCCGCGCCGCAGGATCATGTCGGCCACACTCTCGGAGCGGAAGAACGAGCGACCGAAGTTGCCGGCCAGGATGTCCTTCACCCAGGCAAGATACTGCACCCACAGCGGATCGCTGAGGCCGAGCTCCGCCATGTAGCCGGCGCGCTCCTTGTCGGTGAGTTTGGTGAAGCCCTCGGGCCCGAAGATCGCCACAAGGGGATCGCCGGGCAGGATGCGCATGACCACGAAGACCATGATCGACACGCCGACGATTGTCAGGGCGCCGAAGGCCAGCCGTCGCGCGATGTAGCTATACAAGAGCCAGGCTCATTGACGCGTCTCCCGGGTGCGCGCCTCTGCGGGCGCTCGTTCCTGGCGCCATCATAGGGCGAGCCCGGGCAGCAAAGCTATTCCCGTCTCACCGCATCCGCCACGCTCAGGCGGGCTGCAGCCTCAACGTGAACATCGCGCCGCCTTCGGGCCGGTTCTCGACGCCGACGGAACCGCCATGCGCCTCGGCGACGCGGGCGACGATGGCGAGGCCGAGCCCACGGCCGTCGGCCCGCGTGCGGTCGCGCCGCCAGAAGCGCCGGAAGATCGACTGATGATCGTCCTCCGGGACGCCGGGACCGTCGTCGAGAACGTGAACGGTGCCATCAGCCATGACCTCGACCTCGATCGAGCCACCGGCCGGCGTGTGACGGATGGCGTTCTCGACCAGGTTGCGCACGGCGCGGAACAGCGCATCGGCATGGCCGCGCACCCAGACCGGCCCGTCGGCGCCGGTCAGTGCGATCGTCTTGGACATGTCGACCGCCAGCGGCGCCATGAAGGCCACGGCTTCGGAACAGACGACGTGCAGGTCCGCCTTGGCGTCGTCGCCGACGACGAAGCTCTCGAGTTCGGCGATATCGAGGACCTGGCCCACCGTGCGGGCCATGCCGACGATGTCAGCACGCAAGGCGTCCTGGGTGAGGCCCGGATCGAGCGCGTCGACCCGCGCGCGCATGATGGCGAGCGGGGTGCGCAGCTCGTGCGCCACGTCGGCGGTGAACTCGCGTTGCGCGCGATAGCCCGCCTCGAGGCGCTCGAGCGCCTGGTTGACGGCATGGACCAGCGGCACGATCTCGGTCGGCATCGCCTGTTCGGGCAGGCGGACGTCGGTCCGCGACGGACCGATCGCCGCCGCCGTCATCGAGGCCTCGCGCACCGGCTCGAGCGCGCGCCGGAAGATCAGGATGTCGATCAGCAGCAGCACCAGCAGGATCGGAAAGGTGATCCAGGCGACGCGTGGAATGAACGACGTGACGATATCGTCGATGATGACGTCGCGATGGGAAAGGTCCTGGGCGATCTGGATCCAGTACAGGCGCTCGCCGACCGGCCGCACCACCGTGACGCCGAACAGGACCGATCCCGTGTTGCGCCGGCGCATGACCCAGTCGCCCGGCAACGACTCGCTGGGCGGAAACAGAGCGCTGCCGTCGGCGCGCGACGAGAAGAGAACGTGGCCCGTGGTATCGAGGACAGCGTAGGAATAGAGCCCGTAGCCGTCGGAATAGAGCGGCCGGATGTCCTCGGGCATGTCGAGGTCGAGCCCGCCGTCGGGCCGCGGCCGCAGGAAGCTGCCGACGGTGACCGCCTGGCCGCGCAGGGCGTCGCGATGCAGGTTGTTGGCGGCCTGGTTGAGCAGCCAGTAGAGCGCCAGCGGCATCAGGACGGAGGTGACGCCGATCGCCACGACGTGGAGCGCCACCACGCGCGAGAGGATCGAGCGAAGCCGTGTCACCCGGCCTTTTCCTCGGTCAGCAGATAGCCGACGCCGCGCACCGTGTGGACCTTCACCGTGGCGCCGGCATCGGCCAGCAGCTTGCGCAGGCGATGGACGTAGACTTCCACCGCGTTCGAGCCGATGTCGCCCGACAGGCCGAACAGGTGATCCTCGAACAGGCGCTTGGGCGCCACGTTGCCGCTGCGCCGCAGGAGAATTTCCAGGACCGCCGTCTCGCGCGCCGGGAAGGCGTGCGCGGCGCCGGCAACGAAAGTCTGGCGGCCCTCGGTATCGAGCGCCACGTTGCCGAAGGAGAGCCGGCGG
Source organism: Alphaproteobacteria bacterium (assembly GCA_947474005.1). Classification (GTDB taxonomy): domain Bacteria; phylum Pseudomonadota; class Alphaproteobacteria; order Reyranellales; family Reyranellaceae; genus Reyranella. The sequence continues at coordinate 20,726 of CANJHI010000084.1, forward strand.
CCGAGCAGGTTGCCCGGGCGACGCAGCAGCGCCTGGAGCCGGGCGATGAGTTCCTCCATGGCGAACGGCTTGGCGAGGTAGTCGTCGGCGCCGGCGCGCAGGCCGGTGACGCGATCGCTGACGCCGTCACGCGCCGTCAGCACCAGTACCGGGATCGACTCGCCGCGGCGGCGCAGATCGCGCAGCAGGGCAATGCCGTCATCGTCGGGCAAGCCGATGTCGAGCACGACGGCGGAGTATTGCATCGTCGCTAGCACGTGCCTGGCATCGGCGGCGGTGCCCACCGAGTCGGCCGGCAGGCCGCCCTGGGCCAGGCCCTTCTTGAGCAGGGCGACGAGTTCCGGATTATCTTCGACGATCAGCACTCTCATCGCAGTGCGACTCCGCTTCAACACGCCCCTGTCATCAGCGCGAGCCTACCACGACAAAGGCAGGACCGCCCGCCGGTCAGCTCGCCGTTGGATCATGTCCGGGGCGGCAGCTCGAGCATGGCCCTTTTCAGGGCGTTTTCGAGCACCGGGATGCTGGCGGCTGCGTCTCCCGCGGCGCACTTCTGGACCGCCACCCGGGCATCGAGGCTCTGCGGCTGCTGTCCTCTGCCTTGATTCATGTCCAGGTATCGCGTGTACTTTTCAGAAAGCGCGGCGCAATACGCGGCATCGTTCGACTGCGCGGACGCCGCCCAGGGAAGCAACACGGGAAGCGACAGCACCAGCGCGGGTATCAGCCATTTGATTGAAACGTCCATGCACTGCTGTCCGGTTAAAAAGAGAACAGATTCAATTGGTTGCCGATGGCGACGTCATCGGAGCTGGGATGATTGGCTGAAAAGGCTTGTTGCAAGGGCATCTTCTCGAAAAGCGTGAGCGAGAATATCTGTAGCAAAGTGTAGAGCGA
>CANJHI010000085.1 GCA_947474005.1 Alphaproteobacteria bacterium
CAACGACATCCCGACCTCCTCAACGACACTGTCGCTTCAAAGAATCGAGCCCCGACCTCCAGCGCAAATCACATAAGAGTCATCGGTTCAGACGGTTGGTATCAGACCGCTGAGGCCGCTTTGCCGACCATCGCGGTGACCGGCGCCGACACTTCGTCTAGACAATTTTGCCTGGGTGTAGCCAAGGACCTGCTCCATGGCGGTGCGGGCTTTTTTGGCGTCCCGTTCTTCGATGGCGCGAGCGGTGGCGGCATGGTTGGGAAGATTGCCATCGAACCAGCCATCGACACTGTCGACGGCGACCAAAAACACCGTGCTCAGAATCGTGTCGATTGCACCGCGAAATCCCTGCAATACCGGATTGTGCGTGGCGTCAAGAATAGCGAGGTGAAACGCCTTGTCCGAGGCTGTTGCGGTGGCCTGATTGTCTGAGGTTTCCATCGCTCTCAGGGCTACATTGATCCGCAGCAGGTCCTTCTTGGTAGCGCGGGTCGCAGCGAGCGCGGCAGCGGCTGGCTCAATGATCGAGCGGACTTCCTGGATGGCCAGCAGCAATTTGCGGTCGGGGCGGTCCTGGCCGACCAGCCAGTTCAGCACGTCGCGATCGAGCAGGCTCCAATCGCGCCGCGGCAACACACGGGTTCCGTGGCGCGGCCGGACGCTGACCAGCCCTTTTCCAGCCAGCGTCTTTATCGCCTCACGAACCACGCCTCGGCCGACGCCGAGGCGGATTTCGAGGTCGTTTTCGGGTGGCAGTACCGCGCCGGCCGGGATGATCCCTTGAGCGATCTCGCGGCCGAGGGTCGCCAGGACCGCTTGAATGCGACCCGGCTTCGAACGCTTTTCAACGGATTTGGCGCGCTTGGTACGCAAGATCTGTTCGCTCCCGACCGCCGGCTCTTTGGCCGGCTGGCAAGTTCGAACCTTACGCCGATCCGGTCGCAGGCACAATCATCCGATGTTAAACATCCGATGAATAGAAATCAGCCGGGAATCTCTACCGAATGTTCACCCCGCCTGGCCTCCTTCGCCTGAGGTGACGTCCAACCTGGTGTCGCCGCCGCCCGGACTGCTGCAGCATCCCTTCTTTGCTGACGGTGCGCGCCGCCCTACCCGGCAGGGCCTGCTGCTCGACGTCTGGGGCTATCACATGCAGCTCCCGCACATGCTTGCGCTGGCCCGCGCGGTGCTGGAACTCCCCCTGGTGGTCGATCGTGTCGGTGGACCGCTCGGCATCGGCCCCTTCGCCGGCCGGCAGGCCGAGGTCTTCCCGGAGTGGAAGCAGCAGATGCTCGAGCTGGCGGCCTTGGCCAACGTGATGGTCAAGCTGGGCGGACTCGCGATGTACGTCACCGGATTCGACTTCCACCGCCGTCCCAGGCCGCCGGGCTCGGAGGAACTCGCGAAGATCTGGCGCCCCTACATCGAGACCCGCATAGAAGCGTTCGGCGCCGATCGCTGCATGTTCGAAAGCAACTTCCCCGTCGACAAGGGCATGTGGAGCTATCCCGTCCTGTGGAACGCTTTCAAGCGGCTGGTGGCCGATGCCGGCGCGGAGGAGAAGGCGGCGCTGTTCAGCGGCACGGCGAGGCGCGTGTACGGTCTCGCCAGATTGCCCGAAGCATTGGCTTTCGATCGCCGCGCCCTGCAATCGCGTTCTATCGGCTATGCAGACGCCGATTCGCAGGTTCGACAGGAATATGATAAGAAATTAACTACCTTGGGGGAAGTGCGCTTCCGCCGCCCAACGCGCCTCACCGGCCCGCCCGCGTCCTGTTTCCAGGCGTTTCGGCGGGCTTTTTCATGTCCATTCATGTCCACGGAGTTGCCAATGTCCGCCCTCGTTCGCCGCCGCCGCAACACCGTCTATGAGCGGCGCAAGGTCGATCCCGCGTTCGCGCGCGGCTGGGAGAAGGCGGTGGCGATGGCGCTCGAGGCGCTGCGCGACGCCGCTATCGTCCGCGCCCAGGAGGGCACCGAGCGCGCGTTGTGGCGGCGCGGCAAGCAGGTGGGCACGATCCGCGCGTACGACAACCGCCTGCTGATGTTCCTGCTGCGCGCGCTCCAGCCGGAGGTCTATGGCCGGCGCGGACATTAGCGAACAACTCCGAACAACTTGAACACGAACAGAATCGAAGACGCGTTGGTGTCCTTTTTGACGTGCCTGAAAGGCCCGGTTTATCGGCGTTTTCTCGGACGCTGTTTTTGAAAAAAACGCGATTTGGCGTGATTGGGCGCGATCCGGTGTCCGAAAAAGCCGATTGCGCGCGATTTTTTTCGCCGGGAGTGCGCCTCCGCGATCCGGCAGCGGCACAGCTCCGCGATTCTGGGCTGTGCCCGAAGGACGCCGGCACTGTGCCCGGGGTTTTCGGCAAGCCGTTGAGGCGGCAAGTGAATCGTCGCCGGGCGGCACACGCTGCGGCACAGCTGGCACCGGTTTGCGGCACATTCCGTGTGCCGCAGCCGCTTTGGTCCGGCGTCCCTCAGCCCTGCGTCGCGGGTTCGCCGAGCGACAGCATCAGCCGGTTGGCCCAGTTGAAGAACGAGGCGGCGCCGATCAGGTCGGCGATCGCCGCATCGTCGAGGCCGACGGCGCGCAGGCGCTCGATGTGCTGGGGTCCGAAGGTGATCGGCAGCGCCGTCAGTGCCACCGAAGCGGCCACGATGGCGTCCCAGCGCTCGTCGAGCTTGGCGCCGACGCCCTCGTCGAGCAGGCGCTGGACGTCGTCGACGCGCTTGGAATAGGTGGCGGCGAAGCGCGCATGGACCGAGGCACAGTAGATGCAGCCGTTCAGCCGCGAGGTCGCCGCGGCCGCCAGTTCGCGCTCGGCGCGCGGCAGGCCGGCTTCGGGATTGTAGAAGATGTCCTTGTCGGTCCGGGTGCGGGCTTCCAGCACGTCGGGATCGCGCGCCAGCAGCCTGAAATAGGGCGACTTCACGCGCGAGGCGTCGACCAGGCTGGTGAAGTGCCGCTCGGTCATGTCCTGCTCGGCCATCGGCTCGATCCAGGGCAACCAGTCGAGCATGTCGCGGGTGAAGACCACCGGCTCGGTGTGCGGCGGCGGCGTGAGGGTCTTCTCGGTCATAGGGAACTCGCCAACGTGCTGAGGCCGGAAACGACCCGGATCTGGTAGGACAGGAAGGCGACGAGCTGGGAGATCGTGACGATGTCGGTCGTCGACCAGCCGGCATTGAGCAGCGCTTGCAGCGCCGGGGCCGCCGCATCGCGCGGGTGGAACACCAGCATGTGCGTATGCTCGAACGCGGCCGGCAGCCGCGATCCCAGTGCCTTGCGGCCAGCATCGCTCACTTTCCAGGTCGGGCCGGGCGCATCCTCTGCGCTGAGCGGCCCCTTGGGGAAGCGGCCGTAGGGGCCTTTGCTCTTGGCCGCCGCTACTTCCGCCGCGACCGCGGCGCTGAGGCCGGCCGGCAGCTTGGCGGCATAGAAGGCATCGGTCTTGGGCTCGCCATGCAGGCCCGCGACGAAGGCCGCGATGGCGTGGCGTTCGTCGGCGGTGACGCTGCCGGGGTCGCGCGGCTCGAACAGCGACGTGTAGCTCGCCTGGGCGTGCTTGCGCGCCTCGCTGCGATTGGCGCGGATCGCGTCGAGCTTCGAGCCCGGCGCGATGCCGACCAGTGTATCGATCACATCGGTCATGCGACTTGTCTTGCTCCCGCTTTTACTTCAGGCGTCCAGCCCAGCGCCGGCGCCACCTTGTCGGCGAACAGTTCGATCGAGCGCAGGATATAGGGATGCGGCGGATCGATCGAGTGAACCTGCATGGTGAGATCGGTCGCGCGCTGCAGGGTGGCATCGGCCTGCAGCGAGGCGATGACCTCGTCGGGCGTGCCGATATGCACATCCATGGCAGCAATCAGGTCGCCGACCAGGTTGCCGGACGAGAGGTTGCCCGTGGCAGCTAGCCGGTGCCGCATGCGCAACAGGCCTGCCTCGGCCAGCTTCATCGCCTCCTTGCGGTCGTCGGCTATGAACACGGTGCGCGACGCCAGGATGCGCGGCTCGCGGCCCTTCGGCAGCGCCTCGAAATAGGCATCGAGCATCGGGTTCTGGATGTCGGCCAGCGACGCCTTGGGTGCATCGGGCGAGCGCGGCTGGGTGCGCGACAGCATCAGGCCGTCGCCTGCCGCCCCGGCGCGGCGTGCGCCCGGCACGGTGAAAGTGGCCTGCCAGATGCGGTCGACCAGGGTGGGGCTCGAGGGATAGAGCTTGTCGCCACCGGGCAGCGTGCCGCCCGACCATGCTGTCTTCAGCATGTCGAGGTGGCGGTCGAACAGGCCGTGGCGGTCGTTGCTGTCCAGATTGAAGGCCGTGAAGGCGGTGAGGTTGCCGCCCGGACCGACGCCCACTTCGAGGCGGCCGCCGCTCAGCAGGTCGGTGACGACGGCGTCCTCGGCCACCCGGATCGGCAGCTCGAGCGGCAGCGTGACGATGCCCGTGCCGAGGCGAATGCGGGAGGTGTGGGCCGCGGCATGCGCCAGGAAAACGAACGGCGCGGGCAGGCCGCCTTCGCCCTCGTGGAAATGATGCTGGGCGATCCACGCTGAATCGAAGCCGCACTTCTCGGCCTGCGCGATCTGCTCCGTGGCGAGGCGGTAGCGTTCGGCGGCACTCGCCTGGTCGAGCAGGCGCGTGAAGAAGCCGAGACGCTTGATCGACGTTGTGGTCGTCATGGGATCAACCTCACACCGAAGCCGTGGACAATGCAAGCACCGGCGCCTTGCGGCCCGGAATGGCGTCGATCAGTTCGCGCGTGTAGTCGCTGTCCGGCCTTGAAAACACCGTATCGATCGGCCCGCTATCGACCTGCCGGCCCTTGTACATGACCGAAACCGTGTCGGAGATCTGCTGCACCACGGCGAGATCGTGCGAGACGAAGAGGTAGGTGAGCCCGAGCGCCTTCTGCAGTTCGTCGAGCAGGGCCAGGATCTGCGCCTGCACGGTAACGTCGAGCGCCGACACCGCTTCGTCCAGCACCAGCACGCGCGGGTCGAGCACCAGCGCACGGGCGATAGCGACCCGCTGCCTCTGCCCGCCGGAGAGGGCGCGGGGATGGCGGCCAAGGAAGCTCTCGGGCAGGCCCACCCGGTGTAGCATGTCGGCCACTTTCTTCGTCCGTTCGGCCTTGGGCGGGGGCGCGAAATTGAGCAGCGGCTCCTCGACGATCTGGGCAATCGTCTGGCGTGGATCGAGGGAGCCGAAGGGGTTCTGGTAGACGAGCTGGATGTTGCGGCGGAACTGGCGCAATGCCTCGCCCTTGAGTGTGGTCATGTCCTCGCCATCGATCAGGATGCGTCCGGCGGTAGGCTTCAGGAAGCCCACGACGCCGCGCACGGTCGTGGTCTTGCCCGATCCCGATTCACCCACGATCGCATGCGTTGTGCCGCGGCGGACCTTGAACGAGACATCGTCCAGCGCGCGGAAGCTCTTGGCCGCACCGCCCACCGGGAAGTCGTGGGTCAGACCCTCGACGACGATGGCGAAATCCTCGCCGCTCGTGGGCGCCCGCCGCGCGGGACGTGCCTTGGTGAGCGACGGCGCATCGGACAGCAGCCGCCGCGTATAGGCGCTCTGCGGCGATGCCAGCACGTCGCGCACCGCGCCCTGCTCCTGGATCCGCCCACCCTGCAGCACGACCAGCCGGCTGGCGCGGTCGGCGGCGACGCCGAGATCGTGCGTCACTAGCAGCACCGCCGTGCCGTTCTCGCGCCTGAGTTCGTCGATCAGGTCGAGGATCACGCGCTGCACCGTGACGTCGAGCGCACTGGTCGGCTCGTCGGCCACGATGAGGTCCGGTTTTAGGGCGACGGCGATGGCGATCAGCACGCGCTGCTTCATGCCGCCCGAGAGTTCGTGCGGGTACTGATCGGCGCGCATCTCCGCTGGCACGAGTCCGACCCGGGTCAGGAGATCGAGTGTCTGCGCCCGGATCGCCCGGCGGTCACCGCGACCGTGGATCTGCAGGACTTCAGCCACCTGTGCGCCGATCGTACGCACGGGATTGAGCGAGCTGCCGGGGTCCTGCGGGATCAGGCTCACGACGGCGCCGCGGATGGTGTCGAGCCGCTTCTGTGGCCAGTGCGCGATATCGGTGCCGTTCAGCCGGATCGCGCCATGCTCTATGCGTCCATTGCCGGCCAGCAGGCCGAGGACCGCCTGGGCCGTCGTCGTCTTGCCCGAGCCCGATTCGCCCACCAGCGCCACGACCTCTCCGCGGTCGATGTGAAACGACACGCCATGGACGACGCGTTGATCGTGGTCGCCGACCTTGTAGGAGATCGCGAGGTCGTCGATCTCGAGAAGTGGGGCGGTCATGGCGCGGTCTTTCCGATCGCCTTGCTGATGCGGTCGGCGGCCAGCACCACCAGCACGACCACGAGGCCGGGCGCTGCCGTCAGCCACCACGCCCGCGAGAGGTAGTTGCGGCCCTCGGCGATCAGCAAGCCCCATTCAGGCGTCGGCGGCGGCGCGCCGTAGCCCAGGAAGCCCAGGGTCGAGATGGCGAGGATGGCCGAACCGAACTGCAGGGCGGCCAGCGCGATCACCGAGGTCAGGGAATTGGGCAGGATGTGCCGCCACAGCACGGCCCAGAAGGTGCCGCCGCTGCCGAACGCCGCTTCGACATAGTCGCTTCGGCGCACGCGGATGACCTCCGAGCGGGCGAGGCGGGCGAAGCGCGCCACCGAGACGGCACCGACCGCGATCGCGACCTCGACGGTGCCGAAGCCCAGCAGGACGATGATGCTGAGCGACAGCAGCAGCGAGGGGACGGCCAGCATGGAATCGACCAGGCGCATGATGGTGGCATCAGTCCAGCCGCCTCGGGCGCCGGCGACGAGCCCCAGTAGGGTTCCCGAGAGAAGCCCGACCGTGACCGCCACGAAGGCGCCGGAGAGCGAATGCACGGCGCCATAGACGATGCGCGCGTAGAGATCGCGTCCGAGGCCGTCGGTGCCCAGCACATGCTCCAGGCTGGGCGGCCGCAGCTGCTCGCCGGGAACGCCCACCGTGCCGCTGTAGGAGGTGAAGAGCCCGGGCGCGACGGCCCAGAGGAGCACGATCAGGACGACCAGCCACGCCAGCGCCAGGGTCACCGGCACGCGGCGCAGCCGCGCGGTCCATCCCGTCTGGTTGCCATCGATGGCGGCGATCCCGGGTGCGCTGCTCTCGCCATGCGTCTCGCTGGTCATGCGGCGATACCGAGCTTGTTGCCGAGGCGTGGATCGAGCACGGGATACAGCAGGTCGACGACCAGATTGATGCTGACGAAGGCGAGCGCCGAGATCACGACGATGGCCTGCAGCACCGCGGTGTCGTGGTTGCCGACGGCCTGGTTGGTGAGGCCGCCCAAGCCGTTCAGGCCGTAGACGGCTTCGGTCACGACGGCGCCGGCCAGCAATTCGCCGAACAGCACGCCGGCGATGGTGAGCGTCGGCAGCACGGCGTTACGGGCCACGTGCCGCCACAGTACCCAGGTGTGTGATGCGCCCTTTGCTTTTGCGACCGCGACGAATGGCTGAGCCAGCACCTCGTCGATGTTGCGCATCAGGATCTGCGACAGCGGCGCGGAGATCGGGATCGCCAGCGTCAGCACGGGCAATATCAGTCGCTCGACCGGGCCGGGGCTGATCACCGATACAAGCCCGAGCTGGAAGGAGAAGACCTGGATCAACATGATGCCGAGCCAAAAGACAGGCACGGAGATGAACAGCGACGGCATCGACTGAATGGCAGTACGCAGCCATGCCATGCCGACGACGTTCGACAGGGCGGCGATGGTGATCGTCAGGATGATCGCCGCCACGAAGCCCAGCGACGCGAGCTGGAGCGTGGGCGGCAGGTTGACTTGCAGCTGCTGGCTCACCGGCACGCCGGCCTGGATGGAATAGCCGAAATTGCCAGTGAGGAAGTTGGCCAGGGTTTGAAAGTAGCGTTCCCAGATCGGCAGATCGGCGCCGTAGGCCGCCCGGATCTCGGCAATCTGATCGGCACTGAGGCCCATGTCGGGGCTCATGAACTTGATCATGATCGCATCGCCGGGCAGCGCCTGCAGCAGCAGGAAGGCTGCGGAGAAGGTGACCATGAGGACAAGCAGCGCCTGTCCGACACGGCTGAGCAGATAGCGGATCATGTCACTTGGGCGCCAGCCAGACCGTGTAGAAGGCTGGCCGGCCGACTGCCTCGAAAGCAAAGTCCTTGACCTTCGGTGAGGCCGCGAAGGCCTGTGGCTCCTCGAAGATTGGGATCGTATAACCTTGGTCGATGACGTAGGCCTGTACCTCGCCCACCAGGGCGATGCGCTTGGCCGGATCGGTCTCGGCCGCGATCGCCTCGAGCAACCCATTCAGCTTGTCGTCGACGAAGGTCTGCACCTTGTTGCTGATGCCACCCTTCTGCATCAGCACGTTGCGCGTCGTCGGATAATACTGGCTGCGGATCACATCGGGGTCGGCTCGACCGACCATGGCGGGCGCCACCGGTGTCTTCAGCGGATCGAGGCTGTCGGCGATGCGGCTACCGGCGTCGCCGGCCAGCACATTCAGCTTCACGCCCACCTTGGCCCATTGCTGGGCGACCAACTGCAGGGTCTCCTTGTTCTGCGGCTGGGGCAGAGATTCATAGGCCGTCAGCACCAGTTCCTTGCCGTCCTTCTGGCGCAGCCCCTTGGGTCCCATTGTCCAGCCCGCTTCGTCGAGAAGCTTGGCGGCCAAAGCAGGGTCGTAGGTGAGCTTCGCCGATTGGTCGACGTAGCCCTGCGCGGTCGACGCGATGATCGACTTGGCCTGCGGATAATTGGCCGAGAACAGGGTGGCCACGATCTCCTTGGCATTGACCGCATGCAGCAGCGCCTGGCGCACCCGTATGTCGGAGACCAGCGGATTGTCGGGACGGAACACCACACTATTGTTGATGCCGCGCGTGGACGGCGCGTAGATCACGAAGCCCTTCGACTGGACCTGCTTCTCGTCGTAGGCCTGCACCTGGCGGATGATCTGGGCCTGTCCCGCCAGCAATGCGCCGATACGGACACTGTCCTCGGGCGTCACGACGTATTTGATCCCATCAAGGTTGGCGCGGCCCTGATGGGCGAGCTTCGCCGGACCCCACTTGTAGTCCTTGCGGGCTTCCATCACGAGCTCGCGGCCGAGCACTTCGCTTTTCACCACGAAGGGGCCGGAACCAATGATCTTGGTGGCGTCGCCCAGCGCGTCGAACGGCAACGCCAGTGTCTTCAGCGACACCAGGCCGGAGCCGATCACCGAGGTGCCCTGCAGGAAACCGACCGACGGCTTGGTGAAGAAGAACTTCACCGTCAACGGATCGACAACCTCGCTGCCCTTGTAGTTGGTGATCACCTCCGAGACGGGGTGCTTCAGCGCCTTGTCGCCCAGGCCGTAGATGTCGAAGTTCTTTGCTACTGCTGCGGCATCGACCGGCGTGCCGTCGGAGAAGGTGACACCGGGGCGCAGCTTGAAGGTGTATTCGGTGGCATCGGCATTGACCGTCCAGCTCTCGGCGATCCATGGCTCGATCTCGAGCGTCTTCGGATTCTGGTAGGTCAGCTTGTCGGTGATCTGGTTCAGCACACCGCCGTTGGGATAGAAGCCGCCGGCCGGTGGATAGAGGTTCGTATGGGTCTGCTGCTCGAGATAGATCAGCGTTCCGCCCTTGGTGACGGCGCCTTGTGCGGCAGCGTTACCAGGAACGAATGCAACAGATGCCAGTGACGCAAGCGCGCCGGCGAGTAACCCCAAATTCTTTGCCAGGAACACGACAACTCCTCTCGCCGTAACGGCTTGCGAGTCGCCATGCAGAATTTGGGCCGAAGCTCGCGGTACGGACCGGAGATATGGTCAAAGGCCGCAAGCAATTACACAGAGCAGATTGCTGAATTCGGCGCAGAACGCGGCCACGGCTTCTCACTCCCGCCCTGGAAACAGGAAAATCGTGTCGAGTCCGCCGCTTAGCCGCCCAGCAGGGCGGGCGCTGCCTTGAGTTCCTGCCGCTCCACCTTCTTCACGATCTCGGTCAGCTTGGTATGGGTGGGGGCGGCGACACCGATGTAGTTGCCGCGCTCGGCAATGTAGCCGTTCATGAATTCGATCTCGGTGCGGCGGCCCTTGCGGATGTCTTGCGCCATCGACGGGCGCTGGATGTCGGCGCGCGGATTGGGATTGGTGTTGGAGCCCGGTCGCAGCAGCGCCTCGACCTCGTCGAGAGCGGCCTTGTCGCCTTCCGCCGCCTTGGCGAGCGTCTCGGGCTCGAACTTGCCGATCTTCTCGATGTGATAGCCCAGGGCCTGGCCCACGCGCACGGCCTCGCCGCCGAGCTTGATCGAGAAGCGGCGGATGGCATCGTTGCGGTCGCAGTCGGCGCCGGTGAGGCCCGTCGCGGCCGAGACGCCGTTCTTCATGCCGTTCTGGCAGAGCTTGGACCAGCGCTCGCCCCACAGGTTGGTCGTCGTCTTGGCACTGTCGATGCGGCCCACCATCTCGCGCAGTTCCTCGACCCGCTTGGTGATGCGGCCATGGACTTCGCCCACGCGGAACACGGTGTGCTTGTCGCCGCCCTTGGCGACGGTGCGGCGAATGCGGGCAGGCTCGAACATGTCGACCGAGATCAGCGAAGCCACCATACCGACGGTCTTGCCCCAGCCGACGACGCCCGCGATGCGCTCTTCGTTGAGGCAATTCTGCAGCGACACCACGTAGCCGTCGGGCGCCAGGTACTGCTTGATCAGTGCCGTTGCCCATTCGGTGTCGTAGGACTTCATCGACACGAAGGCGATGTCGATCGGCTTCTGCCGCGACAGGGCTTCCACCTCGGTGAGATGCATCGTCTTGGCGTTCCGGACCGTGAACTTCTCTTCCGGCGTGACGCCGTCGAGTTCGAGCCCGCGGCTGCGGATGGCCTCGATATTCTCCGGCCAGAAGTCGATCAAGGTGACGTCTTCGCCCGCCTGGGCGAGATTGCCGCCGACATATCCACCCAATGCGCCGACGCCGACGACTGCGATTCGCTTGCCCATTGTCCGTTCTCCTTAAACCGCTGGCAGCTTGGCGAGGAACGCCTCGACCGCCTGATTGAAATGCGTGGGTTGATGCAGGTTGGCCGCGTGGCCCGCGTCGGGAATCACCGCCTTGGAGGCGCCCTTGATCTTGGCCGCCATGTAGTCGGTGGCGGCAAGGAAATTGGTGTCGTTGGCGCCCACCAGCACCAGGGTCGGTACGGCGACCTTGTCGAGCGACTGGATCACCCGGTCGTTCTGCTGGGCCAGCATGCCGCGCGCAGCACCCGCCAGGCCCGAGGCATCGCGATGGCGCGTCAGCTTGACCTCGTCGCTGGAATTAAGCGCCGCCAGGCCACGCGCATCGAGGTCGGCGGCGCGCTTGTGGGCGGTTTCGTTCCACTTGGCCCGCGCCTCGTCCTTCTTGAAGCCGGGGCCGGTGTCGAACAGCATCAGGGCACGCACCCGGTCGGGGTGGCTGGCATTGAAGGCGAGCGACATGTAGCCGCCCAGCGACAGGCCGGCGACAATGGCCTTCTTGGCGTTCACGGTGTCGAGCAGGGCCAGCATGTCGCCCACCGTCAGCGCCTCGGAATAGAGGCTGGGATCGGTCGGGTAGTCCGACTCGCCGTGTCCGCGGAAGTCCCAGACGACGACCTGGTAGCGATCCTTGAGAGCCGCGATCTGGCCGTCCCACATGCGACAGGTCGAGCTGTAGCCGTGGCTCAGCAGGATCGTTGGCCCTGAGCCATGCACCTCGTAGTGGATTTTGACGCCGTTGCGATCGAGCTTGGCCACGCAAGTCTCCTTCAGGGTGCGACGCGCGGTTCGCGACGGGCGCGCTCGACGTATTTCTCGGCGTCCTCGGGCAGGATCAACCGGTCGGCGAGGAGGGCGGTCACGACCGCCTGCACCTTGCCGACATAGTCAGGCCCGCTCCTGTAGCGCTCGGCGATGGAGAGGCGTGGATCGCCCGACGCTTCGCGGGCCGCCTTGTCGACCGGGAAGGGCAGGCAGCTTCCGTCGCGGTCGGCGATCTCGCCCGCGGGGTACGGCGGCTTGTATTCGTTCCAGCCGGTGTAGGTGGCAAGCGGCACGGCGATGTCGGGCAGTCGCACGCCACCCGCCTCGTTGCCATCGGCGTCGACTTTGCAGACCAGCGTGCGATAGGCCTTGGCGTCGGGCACCGGCTTCACCCAGTCGCCCGGCGGCGACACGCGGTTGGTGACGTGCACGACAGCGGCCCCCGGCACGGCCGGGAAGCCGGTCTTATCTGCCTCGACGAGCGTGCCGTCGGCCAGCGTGGCCACGCGGCTGGGCGGTGGCGCCTTGCCCGAAGTGACCCATTCGTCGAGCGCCACCAGCAGGGCGCGTACCGCCGGCATGGGATTGTGCGGGTTGCGTGGATTGAGGTTGGGGCCTGCGTCGGTCGTGGCGCCGGCGCGACCGCCATGCTGGGTGCCAGCGATCATGTAAACGCGCGAGTTTGCCGGCAGGGCAAGGTCTTTCGTGCCGAGCGGATCGGTGTGCAGCAGCGACGCGCCCTTCTGCCAGTACTCGGTCGAGGTGTTGGTCTCGATCAGCAGAGGGTCGGAGCCGTCGCCGCGGAACAGCGCGCCGGTCTTGCCGGTCAAGGGGTCGGAGACGGTGGCCGTCGAAAACGGGAATTCGTTCTCGGGATAGTCGTGATCCTCGTGCTGGGTGCCGGTGCGCGCGGGCTGCGCGAACGGCGTGTTGAAGAACACGCGACCGATGCCGGCGATGTGCGAGTGGATGCCGTCGAAGACCTTGCGGCCCTGCTCGTCGCGATTGAAGCCCTCGGAGATGTGATTGCGGAGATAGCGGCCGGCCTGGGAGAAGCCGATGGCCAGCGCATGGGTGATCTTGCCTCCCGTGGCTCGGACGGCGTCGGGGTCGTAACGCAGCCAGCTCACGACGTCGCGCGTGGCGGCGAAGCCCAGGCCCTGGACCTTGGGGTTCTTCGCCTCGTAATGAAATTCGTAGAGATAGCCCGGCTGCGGCTTGGTGCCGTCGCGCAGCTTGATCGAGCGGCCGTCGACGAACGACCACTGGTTCTGCGGCAGTTCGCGCGGTTCGTCGGCGGCGCGTGCGCGCACCGTCAGCCGGGCCCGCGTCTGGTCGAGCGTCGTGGCCTCGTGGGAAATCTTGAAGGCCTCGAGCACACCGACGCGCGTGCCGGAGACGAATTCTTCGCGGACCGTCTGCACGATCGGCTGGCCGCCGTCGGTGGCGACCGGCGCGGTGAGTGCCAGCCCCATGTTGGCGCGCGGCGCATCGGGGTCCCAGCCCGACCAGACGATGGTGTAGCCCCGGTGCAGCGGAAAACCGTTGCCGACGTCGGCCATGGTCTTCGGATCGTTCACGCCCTGCGGGCCGTCGGCGATGTTGCCGAACAGCATCTTGCGGCCGCGGTTGTTCACTTCGTAGAGGATATGCCCGTTGCCGCGCGAAAAATCCTTGGGCCGCAGGATGAAGACATCGGTCGCGTACTCGACCCTGCCGCGGGCATTGCGCGGCGCCTTGTCGATCAGGGCGATGCCCTTGTTGGCGGGGTCGGCCGGATCGACCTCGCCCTTCGCGGTGCCGATCACGCGTTCATAGGCGCCGGCCGCGCCGAAGGCGGCACCGTCGGCCAGTGGCTCGACGGCCTGGATGTCGAGCGACAGCAGCACGCTGGCTACTTGGCGCCGGGTGGCGGGAAATTGATCTCCACGCCGACGCCGTCGGGATCGTAGAGGAAGATCTGCTGGCCGCCGGTGCGCGGGATGGTCTGCTCGCGGAACTTGACCTTCTTGGTCTTGAGCTTCTTGCGCACGCCGTCGATGTCGGTGCCGGCGAAGGCGATATGGTCGAAGCGGCCGGTGTCCTTGAACTTCTTCTTGGTGCCGCGCACGACGATGCCTTCGCGCGGCTTGCGCGGTCCCAGGATATGCACGGTGGCGACGCCGCCGGAATAGAGCCAGTTGCCGGGGAAGCCGAGGGGCGGACGCTCGCCGTCCTTGAGGCCCAGCACCTCGCAATAGAATTTTACGGTCTTCTTCAGGTTGGAAGGTTCGATCGTGTAGTGC
Source organism: Alphaproteobacteria bacterium (assembly GCA_947474005.1). Taxonomy (GTDB): domain Bacteria; phylum Pseudomonadota; class Alphaproteobacteria; order Reyranellales; family Reyranellaceae; genus Reyranella. Next base: position 14,117 of record CANJHI010000085.1, read on the forward strand.
TGCAGGGCGCCAAGCGGCATCGTTCAGTCTCCTGTGATCGGTCAGACGAAGGTGAGATCGGCGTCGGCACCCAGCATCCAGGCCCCGACGGTTTCAAAATGGGAGAGCCGGCCCTGCAGCTGCTGGGTGACGGTGTGGATGTCGCGGAAGCGTCTCTCCAGAGGGTGGCTGCCGAAGATCGCGCTGGCGCCGGCGGCATTGTAGGCGAAGTCGACGGCCTCGCGCGCCTTGTGGATGGCGTGGGTCGAGGCCATGCGGATGGTGATGCGCTGGTCGACGGTCAGCTTGCCGCCCGGCTGGGCGATGGTGTGCCAGATGTCGGCCAGGGCCTGCAGCAGAAACGCACGGGCGGCGCGGATGTTCACTTCGGCCTGCGCGGCGTTTGATTGCACGACCGCATTGTCGCGCAACGGGCTCTTGGCACCGCGCGGCACCTTGTTGCGCGCCACGTCGATGAAGGCGTCGAGTGCCGCCCGCGCGATGCCCAACGCCACGCCGGAGAAGCCCACTTCGTAACAGGTCATCGCCGACATGCGGTAGAGCGCGCCGGCCTCGCGGCATTCCTTCTCGAAGTCGCGCGTGATCGAATGGTCGGCGCGCACAAAATGATCGTTGAGCGTGTACTGGTCGCTCGCCGTGCCGCGCAGGCCGACGGTGTCCCAGATGTCGGTCCAGACGACCTCTCCTGCCGGCACGAGCATGGTGCGTTCGACCTGCTTGCCGTCGGGCCCGATCAGGGGCGAACCGTCGGCTCTATAAATCGGGCAGTGGGCGCCCAGCCACGTCGCATGCCGGCCGCCCGAGGCGAAGGCCCAGACGCCGGTGATCTTGTAACCGCCCTCACATTCGATGGCCTTGACCTTGGGGCCCGGCCCCCAGGCCAGCACGGCGCGCGGGTCGTTGCCGAAGATCTCGCGGGCTACGGGCAAGTCGAGATAGGCCGCCGTCATGGCGCAGCCACCGCCCTGGCTCACGCACCAGGCGGTCGAGGCATCGCCGCGGGCAATGGTCTCGATCACGTGGAAGAAAGTGATGGGATCGGTCTCGATCCCGTTCGACGAGCGCGGCAGCAGCAGGCGGAACAGCCGCGCCTCGTGCAATTTGTCCAGCAGGGCCGGAGGCAGCCGGCGGGTCTTCTCGATCTCATTCGAAGCGGCCTCGATCGCCGGGCGCAAGGCCTCGGCGCGCGCGATCACGGCGGGATCGCCGGCAAGGCTGGCGGCAGACGGGATCAACGTATCCAAGACCAGCCTCTCCGAACGGGGTTGCGCTGGGCAACGCTACGCCCCGGCCCTTGCCGGCGGCAAGGGGCCGCGCGGCCTGCGTTTGCCCGTCGAAACGTGTCGCTGCGTTGCAGCACGCACGTTTGCTAAGAAGGTGGCTCGGGACATCCCAGTCCCCGGGGGAGATCACATGCATTGGGCCGACCGCCGCCAGCGCTTCCGGGCGCTCCTCGCCGGAGATCGTTGCTACCATCCCGGGTCGGTCTTCGATCCGATCTCGGCCCGCATCGCCGAGGATCTGGGCTTCGAGATCGGCATGTTCGCCGGCTCGGTCGCCTCGATGACGGTGCTGGGGGCACCCGACCTGATCGTGCTCACGCTCTCGGAATTCGCGGCCCAGGCCTACCGCATCAACCGGGCGGGCAACCTGCCGCTGATGGTCGATGCCGACCACGGCTACGGCAACGCGCTCAACGTCAAGCGCACGGTCGAGGAACTCGAGACGGCCGGCATCTCCGGCATGAGCATCGAGGACACCGAGCTGCCGACGCCGCACGGCACGACCAAGCCCCGGCTCGTCTCCATCGCCGAGGGCGTCGGCAAGATGAAGGCGGCGCTGGCCGGCCGCCAGGACCCGTTGCTCAGCATCGCCGGCCGCACCAGTGCGATCACCATCAGCGGGCTCGAAGACGCCATCGCCCGCGGCAAGGCCTATGAGGCGGTGGGTGTCGATGCGCTGTTCTTCGTCGGCATCAAGACACGCGCCGAACTCGACGCGATCTCGGCCGCGACCACCCTGCCGCTGATCATGGGCGGCGTGTCGGGCGATCTCGCTGACCGAGACTATCTCGCCGCCCGGCGCGTGCGCATCGCCCTGCAGGGTCACCAGCCCTTCGCCGCCGGCGTGAAGGCGGTCCACGACACGCTGCGGGCCTTGAGGGACGGCGTGGCGCCATCGAAGCTTCAAGGCGTGGCCGATGCCGAGCTGATGAAGCGCGTCACCCGCGAGGGCGACTATGGGCAGTGGACGAAGGACTTCCTCGGCGGCTGACGCTCAGCCGGTCGGCACCAGGGTGACGGCGACGCTGTAGGTGTGGGAGTCGCCGCCCAGGATCACGCCGCGCAGCGGACTGACGTCAGCGAAGTCGCGGCCCCAGGCCACGGCCACGTGATCTTCGCGCGCCACCAGGTCGTTGGTCGGGTCGAGATGGACCCAGCCCGCCGCCTCGCCGCACCACACCGCCACCCAGGCGTGACTGGCGTCGGCGCCGCGGAGTGCCAGTTCGGCACGCGAATGAACTGTGCGGATGTAGCCGGAGACGTAGCCGGCGGCGAGGCCATGGGCGCGAAGGGCGGCGATCTCTACATGGGCGAAATCCTGGCAGACGCCTGATTTGCCGGCGAAGACCTCGGCCAGCGGCGTGCTGATGTCGGTGGCGCCTGGCTGATAGGCGAAGTCGGCCTTGATGCGCGAGGTGAGTTCGCGCGCCGCCTCGAGGATCGGCCGGCCCGCCGTGAACGACTTCGCGCCATAGTCCCGCAGCACCTCGACGGCCGGCACCAGCGGCGAGTCGTAGACGAACTCGCTAGCCTCGACCGGTACGGGAAAGCCGTCGCCGCTCAGGGCGGCACGGATCTCCTCCCAGCGCGGCGTCGAAGCGGCGGGCGGCGGGTCGGGGAAACAGACGTCGATTGCGGCACGCACTTCTATGTCGAAACGCGTATGCGGCTTGTCGATGCGATAGATGTCGATGTGGTTGCCGAAATGATCGAGGTGCTGTGTGGAAACCGCCGGTATCGGGTCGGTCTCGATGCTGATCGACGAAACCTTCTGTCCGGGGAATTCACGGGCCCTGAGATGGGCGATGTGATGCGCCGAGTCGACACTGCTGGCGTAGCTGTAGGAGGTACGGTGGGCGAGAAGGTATTGCATCGTCCGCGCTCCCTCAGCCGGCCGAGGTGCCGACGGCTTGCGACGCCGGCACGTGGCTGAAATAGGCGCGTGTGATCGCGGCCGAGAGCGCCTCGAGCCTCTCGTCGGCGTCGGCCGTGACGTCGCGCAGCATGGCGAGTGCCAGCCCCTCGTGCCGCCACGCCTTCTCGTCGCCGCCGAACTGCCGGACCACGGCGGCGAGATCCTTGTCGAGCGAGTCGGGGAGCTTGGGAACCTGCACGCCCGAGGATTGGGAGAGGTAGTCGAGATGGACGTCGATGGCGCGCAGCTGGAAGGCGAGCGCGCGCGGATTGCTGTCGTCGAGGATCACCAGGTCGAGGACCGGCGCCGGCTGGAGCTGGCCCAGGTAGCGCGTGCGATAGGTGATCGTGCTGTCGCACAGCTCCAGCGCCAGCCGCATCGCCGCATCCCAGTCGATCGGCGATTGGGTGAAGGGGTTGAGCGCGCCGGTCAGGATGAATTGCGCGCGTTCGAGGCGCCGCCCGAGATCGAGGAAGCGCCAGCCCGTGCCGCGGGTCATGTTCTCCTGCGCCAGACCCGAGAGTGTCGCCACGAAGCGCACGATCTCGTCGAGGGCAGCGAGCAGCGGATCGAGGTTGCCGCGCGCCACCATCAGGCGGTGGCGCACCTCGGCCATCAGCGGCCCGGCCGCGATCGTCATGTCGGCGGAGAAGCGGTCGCGGAGCGTGCCGGCGAGCCGCTGGATGGCATCGAGCACGGTGGCGAGCCCGCGTTCGTCGGAGGCGACACCGTCGAGGCCCTGCTGGAAGGCGGCACTCTCCGGCGCTGACAGCGCCGAAGCCTTCTCCATCAGATTGGCCTGGGCGAGCAGCCGGCCGAGCATGCGCAGCTCGATCGAATCGCGCGGCCCCATGGCGCCTTGCGCGATCCTGGTGACGGTGGTGCGCAGCAGGCGGGAGTCGTTGTCCAGCCGCTCGATATAGCGGCCGAGCCAGAACAGATTGTCGGCAACGCGGCTTTGCAGGTCGGCGCCGCCGCGTTCGACGGCGAGCTGATGGAACCGACGGGTTGCCGGCAGTTCCACGTCGGCGGCGTCCTCGGCCAGCACCCAGACGTCCTTCAGCGTGCCGTCGAGCCGGCTGAGCGAACGCAAGGCGGTGTCGCCCATGGGCTCGCGCGCGAGGCCGCCGGGCAGCACGCGGTAGCCGTCGCCCTCGGCGCTCACGAAGACGCGCATCACGACGGTGGCCGGGGCCAGGCCCTGTCCCTGGCCGTCCCAGCGTGGGCTGAGCGAGGGCGTGAAAGGATGCTGGGCCACGAACTGGCCGGGCTGGGATCGGATCCGCGCCTCCAGGGCCTTGCGCTCGGCCGGCTCCAGCATGCCGACCACGATCGGCTCGCGGTCGGCGCCGAGGCACGGGCGCACGATCATGGTGTCGAGGTTGGCCAGCACGAAGGCCGCGGCCGAGGGCTCGCCCAGCCACCACACGTCGAGTGAGGGCAGGCCGAGCGGCTGGTCGAGCAGGCGTTCGCACAGGCGTTCGAGGAAGGGCATCAGGGCCGGTGTCTCGACGACGCCCGAGCCCAGAGCATTGGCCAGCACGATGCGGCCGTTGCGCGTCGCCTCGACCAGACCGGTGACGCCGAGCGCCGAATCGGCGCGCAGTTCCAGGGGATCGACGAAGGCGCTGTCAAGGCGGCGCAGCAGCATGTGGACCGGCCGCAACCCGGCCAGGGTTTTCAGCGAGACCTGGCCGTCGCGCGCCACCAGGTCACCGCCCTCGACCAACGGCACGCCCAGCGCGCGGGCAAGGTAGACGTGTTCGAAATAGGTCGCCGACAGCGAGCCCGGCGTCAGCACCGCCATGTTCGGCTGGGCAATGTCGCCGGGTGACATCGCCAGCAGCGAATCGTGCCAGCGGTCGACGAAGGGCCGCAGATGCCGCACCGGGATCGAACGGAAGGCCTCGGGCAGGCTGCGCGCCAGCACCCGGCGCATCTCCAGCGCATAGCCGATGCCGGCCGGCACTTCGGTGTGATCGGCCAGCACATGCCAGCGGCCGTCGCCCAGCCGCACCAGGTCGACCGCGTAGTGGCCGAGGTACCGCTTCGGCGCCACCCCGTCGGTGACCTGGCAGGGCCGGTGGAAGTGCCGGTTGGCGTGGACCAGCATCGGCGGCAGCAGCCGTTCCTTCAGCAGCGTCTGCGGGCCGTAGACGTCGGCCAGGATGGCATCGAGCAGGCGGGCGCGCTGGATCAGGCCGGTTTCGAGCGCCGCCCATTCATCCGGAGCAACCACGAAGGGCAGGGGATCGAAGGTCCAGCGCGGTGCTGCGCGGTCGTCGAGCAGGTTGACGGTGGCGCCCGATTCCTCGAGCTGCCGGCGCGCGCTTTCCACGCGCTCGCCCAGCCCTCCCGGCAGCGCGCGGATGACGCTGAGGATGCCCTGCCAGTGATAGCGGATCGACTTCTGGCCGGTGACCAGCTCGTCGTAGGCGCTTGCCGGCGAAGAGAGGAGGCCGCGCAACGACTCCATGGGCCCGCTGAAGGAAGGAAATAGGAAGGGTTAGAATCGCACGGCGAGGAGGCGAGGTCTACCGGCCCCCTTTACCCTACCCTGCTCAAATTCCTCTCCCCCGCTAGGGGGAGAGGCTAGGTGAGGGGGAGAGAACGTGCGTCGCCCCCTCACCCAACCTCTCCCCCTAGCGGGGGAGAGGAGCATGAACGTGACAAAGTGATGATGTCTGCCACTACGCCCGCCGCAGATCGAGCGTCAGCGGGTGCTCGGGATTTTCCATCCGGCGCGGCTCGGGGGTCTCGCCTGGGGTATGGCCGATCGGGAAGAAGCGGAGACGGCGTCGTGCCTCGGCCTCGTTGGCGTTCACCGGCACACGGTCGTAGCTGAGGCCTCCGGGGTGGGCGACGTGGTAGCTGCAGCCGCCCAGCGACCGCCCGCTCCAGCTGTCGTGGATGTCGAAGGTGAGCGGGGCATGGACCCCGATGGTCGGGTGCAGCGCATTGGACGGCTGCCAGGCGCGGTAGCGGACGCCGGCAACGTACTCGCCGGCCGTGCCGGTCGCGCGCAGCGGCACCCGCCAGCCGTTGCAGGCGATCACATGGCGGGCCTCGTTCAGCCCCTCGACCTTGACCTGCAGGCGCTCGACCGAGGAATCGACGTAGCGCACCGCGCCGCCGCCGCCCGGCTCCTCGCCCAGCACGTGCCAGGGTTCCAGCGCGTGGCGCAGCTCTAGTTCGATGCCGCGTTGGGAAATCTCGCCCAGTCGCGGGAAGCGGAATTCGAAATGCGGCGCGAACCATTCCGGTTCGAAGCCGTAGCCCGCCTCGCGGAGGTCGGCGAGTACGTCATTGAAATCCTGCCACACGAAGTGCGGCAGCATGAAGTCGTCGTGCAGGCGGGTGCCCCAGCGGCTGAGCGGCCGCTCGTAGGGCCGGTCCCAGAACTTGGCAACCAGGCCGCGCAGCAGCGCCTGCTGGGCCACGCTCATGCGCCAGTGCGGCGGCATCTCGAAGGCACGCAGTTCGAGCAGCCCGCGCCGGCCCGCCGCGCTGTCCGGCGTAAAAAGCTTGTCGATGCAGAACTCGGTGCGATGCGCGTTGCCGGTGGCGTCGACCAGCAGGTTGCGGAAGACCCGATCGACCAGCCACGGCGGCGTCTGGCGTCCGGGAGCGATCTGGCGGAAGGCGATCTCCAGCTCATGCAGCGAATCGTTGCGCGCCTCGTCGATGCGCGGATGCTGGCTGGTCGGGCCGATGAACAGGCCCGAGAACAGGTACGAGAGCGAGGGATGGTTGATCCAGTAGCCCAACAGGCTCTTCAGCAGATCGGGCCGGCGCAGCATCGGCGAGTCGGGTGCCGACGGGCCGCCCAGCACGAAGTGGTTGCCGCCGCCCGTGCCGGTGTGGCGGCCGTCGATCATGAATTTCTGCGCGCCCAGCCGGGTCGTGCGCGCTTCTTCGTAGACGATCTCGGTACGCTCCACGAGCTCGGGCCAGTTCGCCGAGGGATGGATGTTGACCTCGATCACGCCGGGGTCGGGCGTGACGCTAAAATTAAACAGTCGCGAATCGCCACCGGGCGGGGGATAGCCTTCGATGAAGACCGGCTGGCCGAGTTCCTCCGCGGTGTCCTCGACCGCCGCCACCAGGTCGAGATAATCCTCGCTGCGTTCGACCGGCGGCATGAAGACATAGAGGTGTCCGTCGCGCGGCTCGAACGACATCGCGGTGCGCACGATGGCGCCCGCCGAGGCGCCGACG